>JBFMDA010000013.1:0-31663 GCA_040754255.1 Candidatus Omnitrophota bacterium
ATTGCCACTGAGGCAGGATTGCCTTTTATTTCCATGTCCGGCTCGGAATTTATAGAGATGTTTGTGGGGGTGGGCGCAGGCAGGATACGCAGCCTTTTCAAGCAGGCACGCCAACTGGCTGAAATGGAAGGGGGTTGCCTCATTTTTATCGATGAAATTGATGCGGTGGGCGCCCAGCGTGCAGTAGACAGGGGATTTGGCGGCCAGACAGAATCCAACACGACCTTAAATCAGCTGTTGGTCGAGATGGACGGTCTTAAGGAGAAAGATTTAAATATTGTCATTATAGGCGCAACGAACGCGCCCGAAACGTTTCTTGACCCCGCACTGATCAGGCCCGGCCGATTTGACCGCAAGATCTACGTTGACCTGCCAGGGCTTGAAGACCGCCAGAAACTTTTTACCTATTATCTTAAAAAAGTAAAGTTTGACGAGAAGGATATCAAAGTAGACCGTCTTGCCCGCATCGCGGTAGGCTATTCTCCTGCGGATATCGCCAATCTTGTGAGAGAAGCAGCCCTTATTACAGTCAGGTATAAAAAAGAGGCAATTGGCATGCAGCAGATCGAAGAAGCCCGCGAGAGGATCACGCTCGGCATCAAGCGCAGGATCAAGATGACGGTAGCTGAAAAATGGAAAGCCGCATACCATGAAGCCGGCCACGCAGTGGTTATTTACCTCTTGGCCCCGCACAAAGACGTGTTTAAGGCAAGCATCATCCCGCGCAAGGAAACAGGCGGCGTGGTATGGAACCCCGAAAAGGAAGAAATCCTGATTCACGACCAGAAACAGCTCCTGGCAGAGATAAACATTTCCCTCGGCAGCTATGTGGCCGAAAAATTAAAATTCGGCTATACCACTGCCGGAGTTGATTCGGATTTTCAGAAAGCCCTTTCCCTCGCGCACAATATGGTATGGCGCTGGGGCATGGGCAAATCGGGCCTCATTGGTAATTTCTCTGCACTTGCTTCAAACCGCACATTCCAGCCTTCGCTTATTTCGGAAGAAACCATGGCAAAACTCGATACCGATATCCAGGATATATTACACAGTTGCATGAAAGAAGTCAGCGACCTCCTTGCAAAAGAATCAGCGCTTCTTGAGCGGTTTGCGACTGAGCTGTTCGAAAAGGAGGAATTGAATTACGATGATATCGAGGCCATCTTCAAGGAATTTGGCAAGAGCCGTTCTTTGTAGCGCTGTCTTTTTAGTATGGCTCATCTGTGGCTGTACCTCTTCGACCACGCCCACGTATTTCTCCAAAGATATTCCCCGCCACGTAGAAACTATTGCCGAAAATGAATATGCGCTGGCAGTGAAGGCCAAGCTCGTTGGCTCAACGCTCTGGATCTATTTACCCTTAGAAGATATATTTGTTAAGACGGACAAGCCCGACCGCTATCTTGAACGCTTTGAAATAAATGGCAATGCCGTTACGCTTAAGGCCGGAGTGCTTAAGGGCGAATACATGATTAAGGCGGTTCCTGACCGGGAAAAATACCAGGAATATAAACTAGACAAAGCGGTCATAGATAAGATAAACGATGTATTTAAGATCTTTAGGCGGGTCTTATTCAGTATGGAGCGCACGGGTAATGAGGTGCGTTTTTTATGTGTGGTGATTGCAGATATCAAAAACGGCTATGAGGTAACGCAGGTGTTCTATGCCAATGACATTAAAAAGGTTTCGTATGAGTTTATCTCTTGGGGGGAATTTCAACACCGCAGCATCCAGGAAACAACTGTTTCGGAAGCCATCATCGCAGATAAAACCGGCGCCAATGTGGACTATAAAGATATCCAAATGAAAGATTTCATTGTAGGCCAGATTTTAAACCGTATTAAGCTGAAATTCGGAAAGCCTGAAGTGGCTTCGGGCGCCGATATCGATAAAGAGGTGATAAAGATTATCGAACTTACGCTAAAAACCTATAATTTTAAGGATTTTACCGCCGTAGAATTATATAATATGCTGACGAACCGCAGGATTGTGTTAAACCCTGCTAATGTGTGGGCAGGCCAGGCCGAGTAGCAGTGAGGGTTTTTCTTCCCAGAACCGTAATCTTGCCTTCCAGTAACAACCGGATAGCTTTGGGGTAGAGTGCGTGCTCTACC
This sequence comes from Candidatus Omnitrophota bacterium, assembly GCA_040754255.1. Classification (GTDB taxonomy): domain Bacteria; phylum Omnitrophota; class Gorgyraeia; order Gygaellales; family Profunditerraquicolaceae; genus SURF-25. The sequence goes on from JBFMDA010000013.1 coordinate 2,116, forward strand.
TTGTGTATTTTTTTCTCAAGCGACTCCAAGGTATCGTTTTCTTCAATTCTGACCCTTTCCTGAAGAATGATGGGGCCATGATCGAGCTCTTCATCTACCAGGTGGACGGTTACCCCGGTAATCTTTACCCCGTAGTCAAAAGCATCTTTGATGCCATGCGTGCCTTTGAAGGAGGGCAGGAGGGAGGGGTGGATGTTGAGGATGCGGCCTTTGTATTCCCTCACGAATCCGGGGCTTAAGATGCGCATAAAGCCCGCCAGGATAACCAGGTCTATTTTTTCTTCTTTCAGATGTTGAATAATTTTTGCCTCAAAGTCATTGGTAGTCGCGAATTCATGCCTCTGAATTAGCAATGTCTTTACCCCTGCCCGTTTTGCGCGCGCTATCACCTTCGCTTCCGGCACATCGCATACCAATAAGGCAAGGACAGCTTTTAAGAAACCCCTTTTTATTGCCCTGGCTATTGCGGCAAAGTTGGTTCCGTTGCCTGAAGCCAGAACTGCGATATTCTGCATAGCGATTAATCCCTCGTTTTTATGATCTTTACCGGACAGACTGCCACGCATTTCTTGCAGGACGTACATTTATTATAATCGATAGTTGCCAGGTTGTCTATGACATGTATCGCATCAAAGGGGCATGCCTTTTCGCAGAGGCGGCAGGCAATACAACCAACACTGCAGGCGGCTTTTGTGTCTTTCCCGGAATCGTGTGAGGAGCAGGCCACGTAGACCTTATGATTTTTAGGGACAAGGCTAAATAATTTTTTTGGGCAGACTGCCACGCATTTTCCGCAGGCGGTGCATCTGTCTTCTTTTACAACAGGTAGATCGCCTTCGTCCATTATAATGGCATTGAAAGGGCACACCCGGGCGCACGTTCCGAAGCCAATACACCCATATGCGCAGAGTTTTTGGCCCTGCATGACGAGGTTCGCATGTATGCAATCGCGTAGTCCACGGTAGGCGCCTTTATCTTTGGCCCGCGCTGAACCGCCATAGCAATGCAGGACCGCAGCAGCCTTGATTTTTGTCTTTAGCTCGATTCCCAGGATACCGGCGATTGCCTTAAGCGTATCTTCGGTGCTGACGCTGCAACGCTCAAGGGTACACCTACCTTCGATAAGCCCTTCTGCAAACCCCATGCAGCCGGCCATACCGCAGGCGCCGCAGTTTGCCCCGGGGAGTTTTCCATAAACCGCTTCAAGGCGCGGATCACTTGCAACACAGAATTTTTTGGCTGCCAGCGCCAGGCCTATGCCGAAGAAGAGGCCCATGGCACCTAAGGTTATGACCGGAATAAGAATATCCATAATTAAAATTTAAACCCCATAAAGCCCATGAACGATAAACTCATCAATGATGCAATTACAAACGCGATAGGTATGCCTTTTGCGTGTTCGGGGATATCGAGCAGTTGGAGGCGTTCGCGTATCCCTGACATTAAAAAGAGCGCAAGCAGAAAACCCACACCTGCAAAGAATGCCTGAAACGAGGCATAGAAAAAACTCCCTTTTATTGCCTTTCCCGCCACAAAGAAATTGTCGACATTCAAGATGGTGACCCCCAGGACCGCGCAGTTAGTCGTAATCAGCGGCAGGTATATCCCCAAGGCCCGGTAAAGGGGCATTGAGTATTTACGGATGGCCATTTCGATCAGCTGTACAAACGCAGCAATGACCAGGATAAACGTGATCGTGCGTAAATATTCGATATGAAACGGTAGCAATATGAAGCGGTATAAAGCCCAGGTGATGATGCTTGAGCAGGTCATGACAAAGATGACCGCAAAACCCATAGAGACGGCTGGCTTTGTTTCTTTGGAAACCCCCAGGAATGGACAAAGCCCCAGGAACTTGGAAAGGATGAAATTGTTGATGAAGATCATGCTGATTGCGATCGCGAGTATTTTACTTACGTCCATTGTGCGGTGCCTCTCTTTTTAAGGTTTTGTTTTTCGGGCAGCGAATGCGCTTTTTATCATATTGCTGAGCGCAATAAGGATGCCCAACGTAAGCAATGCCCCCGGTGAAAGGATCATCATCGTTATCGGTTCGGCATGCACAGCGAGTGTAAAGCCTGCCACGCTTCCTGCGCCAAGTAGTTCGCGCACGAGCGCAATAAGGGCGAGCGCGAGGGTAAACCCGATGCCCATACCCAGCCCGTCAAAAAAAGAAGGGAGCACTGGGTTCTTAGAGGCAAATGCCTCAGCCCGGGCCAGGATTATGCAATTTACCACAATGAGGGGGACGAAGATCCCCAGGGCTGCGTTGAGTGCCGGCGCATACGCCTTCATGAGCATCTCGCAGATAGTCACAAACGTTGCCACGACTACGATATACGCAGGCAGCCGTATCCGGTCAGGAATAACATGGCGCAGCGCCGATATTATTGTATTCGAACAAATCAATACAAAGGTCGCTGCCAGGCCCATGCCTACGGCGTTGATGACAGAAGTTGAAACTGCCAGGGTGGGGCAGAGCCCCAGGATCAGTCCGAAGGTCGGGTTTTCTTTTGTAATGCCCTTTACGCATTCTTTTATTAATCGCTTCATATCTTTCTCTGGTCAGGTCCCATAAATTCGGTTCTTCGTGTAGCGGTCGATTATGGGAGTTGCGGCATTCATGATAAGGATTGCATACGAAACCCCTTCCGGATACCCTCCCCACAGGCGGATCACGGCGGTGATGAGGCCGCATCCTATCCCGAAGATGAGTTGTCCTTTATGGGTAAGGGGAGAGGTAACATAGTCTGTGGCCATAAAAAACGCACCCAGGATGAGCCCTCCGGAGAGTATATGGAATAACCAATCGCCGCCTGCGATACCATTTGGTCCGAATACATACGTAAGAAGCCCTACCGTCAAGATATAGCTGAAAGGGATATGCCAGGAGATATAGCCTTTGACCAGGAGAAAGAGGGCGCCGGCCAATAATGCCGCAATGCAGACCTCTCCGATGCAGCCTCCTCTTTTTCCCAAGAACAGGTCAAGGTACGATATGTGCTCTATAAGCTTGTGTTCTTTTAGCAACGCCAAAGGGGTAGCCTGGGTGATTGCGTCATATGCAAGAGGCTTGGTAAATGTAGTCATGTATTTTGGCCACGACGCCATAAGGAATACCCTTCCGATCAGGGCAGGGTTAAAGATATTTTGCCCCAGCCCGCCGAATATCTGTTTGCCTATAGCGATTGCAAAGAAAGAACCTAATACGGGCAGCCACAGAGGGATATCGGGGGGGAGGTTGTATGCTAAAAGGAGGCCGGTCAAAAACGCGCTGCCGTCGCAGAGGCTGATTTTTTTTCGGGTGAGACCCTGGATGGCGGCTTCTGTGACCAGCGCCGAAATAATGCCGGCAGTAAGTATCCAGAACGCGCTCATTCCGAAAAGATATACTCCGGCAATACCCGCAGGCAAAAGGCTTAACCCGACCGCCCACATGATTTTACGCACAGACTCAACGGTATGCAGGTGCGGGGAAGATAAGAGCAGGATGTTATTTTTCATCGGCATTTAATAACACAAGGATCTCTTGTGATTTCTGCTTGACCGCTTGGATTACTGCATTGGAAGAAATCGTGGCTCCCGTAATTGCCTCCACGCCTAAAAGTGCCGTAGCATTCTTATCGGCAAACTGCGCAGTAAAAGATTCCTGGGCAATTCGGCTGCCCAAGCCGGGAGTTTCATTCTGGCTAAGTATTTTAATGGCGATGATAGTCCCGTCACGGCGTATCCCCGCGAGCGTCTCAATGGCGCTTGAATACCCTTTTGCCTGTGCGACAAAAGCAGCCCCCAAGAACTCATTATTCCTCCCGTAGGCCTTGTAGTAGATAGTGGCCGAGCCGGCCCCCATTGTTTTAAAATTAACCGCTTCTGGGATAATTTCCTTGAGGCTGCTTTTTAAGTTTTCTTGTGCCTGTGCTTCGATTATGGGCTTTGTGATTTTATTGATAAACGCAAGCGCGCCTGCAGAAACTACGCAGATTAAGAACAGGATCAGGCCGTACCTATACAGTTCTTTCATTTGGGCATCTCCAGTTTGGCCCTTTTAATAGTTTGCAGGAGATTGCGGCTTGCGGGACAGACATAATTGCAGATGCCGCATTCGATGCAATCAAGCGCCCCGTATTCTTTTGCCTGTGCCATGAGGTTTTTTAGAGAGGCCAGGTTAATCATACAGGGCATAAGGCCGGCAGGGCATTCACGCACGCAGGCGCCGCAGCGGATACAGGGTTGCTCCTGGAGCCATTCGGCTTCTCGCGCATTCATAAGAATAATTCCGTTAGTAGATTTTATTACCGGGACTAAATCGGTGTATTGGGCAATGCCCATCATCGGCCCCCCAATGATGATTTTGGCAGGTTCTTCTTTAAGGGGTCCGCAGGCGCTGATTAATTCCTGTATGGGGGTGCCTATGCGCACCAGGAGGTTCTTGGGGTTTGCGATGCAGCTGCCGGTTACCGTTACCACCCGTTCAATAAGGGGCTTGTCTAGATATACTGTTTCATAGGCCGCAAATACCGTTGCGACGTTTTGGACGCTCGCGCCGACATCAAAAGGAAGCTTGCCGCGGGGTACTTCTGTATGCAGGACATTCTTGATTAACTGTTTCTCGCCGCCTTGGGGATAGTAGGATTTTAGTATTCGTATTGCGTATTGCGTATTGCGTATTGCGTGCCGGAACGCAGCAATGGCGTCGGGCTTGTTGTCTTCGATGGCGATGCATACCGTTTTTGCGTTCAGGCACCTTGCCATGAGCCCAATGCCTTTTATGATTTCGTTTGTGTTCTCTACCATGAGCCGGTCATCGGCGGTGAGGCATGGCTCACACTCTGCCCCGTTGATGATGAGCGTATGCACAGGCTTTGGGGGATTGAGTTTTACGTGAGTAGGGAAGCTTGCTCCGCCCATCCCTACGATACCGGCTTCAAAAACCATATGCCGGATTTCATCAGCAGTAAGCCTGGCGATTTCTTGGTCAGACCGGGTGCCTGCATGAGCGGTTTCGTCATTGCCGTCATACGCAATGACTATTGTCTGACACCGGTTGAGTACCGGATGCGGCCACGGCTGAATTGCGGTGACCTTACCCGATACGGAAGCATGCACAGGAGATGATATCTGGGCTTGAGCCGTTGCAATCTTTTGGCCTTTGGCTACGCTATCTCCGACTCCTACCGCCAGGTCCATACATGGTTTTCCTATATGCTGAATGAGCGGGATATAGGCCTTTTGAGGAGGAGGAAGTACCTCTATTGGCAAATGGTGTGTCGAGGATTTACGTTCTTCTAATCTAACCATGCAAGTTTTCGGTTAAGGGCAAAGCCCACTAGCCCTACGATAATTACTATATATCCTACGGTGATGAGTATTGCCTGGTTGGAGAAATGCTCTGCGAGAGAGCTGCTGATAAACATAAAGATCAAAAAGCCCAAATGCATGACTATTTCAAGGGAGCTAAAGATTTTGCCCATCATATGATTGGCGCTTGCGTTATGGATGATGGTATTGGATGCGATCATGATAGGGGAGATCAAAAGGCCGAGCATAAGCGCAAGCGACGCCGCGATAAAGAATTGAGGATAGCGGTAGATTATTTCGGCAAAGATAACCAACATTATGCCGCTGCATACCAGGGAGGCAAAAATTGTTTTATACTGGGAAACCTTTTGCCCTAAGTGGCCATACACTAAAGACCCCAGCAGCAGGCCCGCGCCCAGAAACATAATAAGGAGCCCGAGGTCCTTGGTTGCTGAATGCAGCGTATTCTGCACGAAGACAATCATTACCACGTACACTGCTCCCAGCGCAGACCAGAGTATAAAGATAATCCAGGCGGTAAACCTAATCTCTTTTTGGGTAATAAAATATACTACACCCTCTTTAATTTCCTCAAAGACAGATTTCCTGATGACTTCCACGATTTCCCTGCCCACCTTTGAAATATTCATCGCTGCCCTGGCCTTATTGGTGATAAAAAAGATAAACAACCCTGAGGCAAGGAAGCTGAGGGAATCCAGGAAAAAGCCGCTACGGGCGCCGAGCCATTCGACCACCAGGCCGCTGACCCCGAATCCCAATACTGCGGCAATCATCCCAGTGATGTTTACAAGGGAATTTGCCATGAGTAGTTCTTCTTTCCGTATCACTTCCGGAATGATCGATAATTTAGCAGGAACAAAAAACCTTCCGACAGAGAACGTTAAGAATATTATCAGGTAAACCCACCCGAAGTTTTGTTTATAGAAAAGAAATAAGGGAATGGTCAATACCAAAAGCGAGCGCAGGAAATCACAGGCAAACATTGTCCTGCGCCTGTCCCACCTGTCCACATATACGCCGGCAATAGGGCCGATTAAAAAAACAGGAAGGATGGTAAATGAAAGTACTTTGGCTATTTCTAGTGGCGAGCCGGGCGCTTTTAAATACACAAAGCCTATAAGGGCCATCTGGCCGAGCCTGTCCCCGAGCTGGGAGATAATCTGGCCTACCCACAGGAAGAAAAAGTTACGGTTCTTTAAGACGCCGATGAAATGAGTCATCCGTATAGTAAGGTTGAGGTTAAGGTTGAGGTTAAGGTTTAGGTTAAGGCTACATGCTGCCTCAACCTTGACCTCGACCTTCTGTTGCCCCTACTCGCTTCGCTCGTAGGTATTGCCCTAAATCGAAGCTTGTTAGCGTATTGTATACCTACTCACTGCGTTCGTAGGTATTGCCCTAGACCAAGACATGTGGTGGGCAAAGCTGGCGAAGGGAATCGAACCCCCGACCCGCGCTTTACGAAAGCGCTGCTCTACCTGCTGAGCTACGCCAGCAAAATAATACTAATTATAACAACTTTGGATAAATAGTCAATTTATAAGTCTCTTGTCTTACGATGGCGTACGCAGCAGAATATTTTAAATGGATACGTGAAAATTTCTTGACTTATTAAGGTATTATTGATACTATAAACTAAATTAGAATTATTATTTTACAAAAAGGCGCATCTATGCAACCCGTCGATTTTCAAAAAGAAGAATTCAGCGAGAAAGAAAGGCGCAATATCGATATCCTTGAGATACTGCGCAGGCGAGGCCCTATCAGCCGTCCGGAGATCTCCAAAGAGATAGGCATCAACGTCGTGACCATCTCAAATTACGTTGACGAGTTTGTCAGGCATAACCTGGTCTATGAAAGAGAATTAGATCGCTCTGAGGGCGGCAGGAGGCCGGCGCTTTTGGATCTTAACCCGCAAGGCGGCTATATCATCGGCGTGGGCTTGAATCTTATGAATATGGTCGGGCTTCTTGTGGACCTAAAGGGCAACATCATTACCAAAACCCAGATTGCACGGCCAAGGCCTTCGGTAAGGGATATTGCAGAGTGCCTCCTTGAGATAGTACGTGAAATCTTGCGGCGCTCAAAAGAATACACGCCCCTTATCAAGGGCATCGGGGTGGGTATCGCAGGCCTTATCAACAAAAGAGACGGCTCCATCCATTGGCCACAGAAGATGGACCATTACTACGCATATGCGTCAGTCGACCTGCCGTTAAAGGGCATGATTGAGCGTGAATTCAACCTTCCCACTTTGATAGAAAATGACGCAACCAGTGCCTGTTTTGGCGAATATTGGTTAGGAGTGGGCGCAGGCCTACAAAATATCCTCTATATGTTTTCCGGAGTTGGATGCGGCATGATGATTAACGGCGAAGTATATAGGGGTATGAACGGATATGCCGGAGAGGTATCGATATATAATTATAAAGAACAGGACCTTTTTAATTGCGCAATGGGGCATGATTGTTTCATAAAACGCTGGGAAGTCGACTTAGGGATTGTGGAGGACCTCAAATCATTGTGTGCCAAAGACAAGGAATCGGCGGATAAATTTTTTCAATTGACCTCCTCGCGAGCCGATAACGTAGATTTAAAAAGTGTGTTTATTGCGAACCGCTCCGGTAATCCACTGGCCCAGCAGGCGTTGGATATGGCATCCCGCAGGCTCGGCATAAAAGTGGCACACCTGGTAAACCTGCTGAATCCGGAGATGGTGATTATCGGCGGGGGGCTCGAAGAGGCAGGAGAAGGGTTTTTGAACCGGGTGAACCTCATCGTCAGGGATTGGGCGTTCAGGGAAACAACCGAAGATTTGAAAATTGCGTATTCCGAATTGAGGGAAAATGCGGTGGCGCTGGGCGCAGCGAGCCTGGTGATGCAAAAGGTATTCGCGAGATTATGACAAATAATAAGGAGGTATAATGCCTCAGAAAACAAAATTAATTATTTTTGGCCTCTTCGCGGTCTTATTGGTCAGCCTTCTTTTTAGCGCGCAGCTTTACAATGCGAAGCTTACCCTTGAGCGGGAACGAGACAGCGTTAAGAAGGAAAACGACGCCCTGGGGCGCAAAGTAGAGGAGAGCCTTCAGGATAATAAGCGCCTTCAGGAAAAACTCACCGTTTTTAATCAGGACATTGAACGGCTTGCCGGTGAAAAAGACGAGCTCCAGAAGAAATACGATTCCCTGAAAGAGGAGAGGGAAACGCTGGTCCAAAAATTGAAAGAACAGGCGCAGGCCATGGAGAAGCTTCAGGCGGCCAAGCCTGCGGAACAAACCGCTGCTGCAGCGCCTAAGACAGAAGATGCTTTCTGGGCAAACCTTTTAAAAACCAAAGCAGACCTTGAGATACAGCTTGCGAATGTACGCAATGAATTGAATTCTATCCGCGTGACCAACGAACAGCTGCAGAGAGAAAAGGCCGGCCTTACCCTTGAGGTAAGCACCTTGACAACAGAGAACCAGGATTTAAAACGTCAGGTGGATTACAACCAGAAGGTGCTGGATAGCATTACCAAAGAACTGGTGAACGAAAAGAACGATAAATTCGAGATCCAGAAAAACTTTAAGGACATAAGAAGCGAAAACAGCCTTTTGAGGCAGCAGCTAAAAGGGTTAATCGGCAATAAAGCGAATCTTGAAACCAGGCTGCAGGAGCTTCAGACAAAATACAACGACCTGCAGAATAACCTCAGCAAGATGGATACAATGTTAAAAGATAAAATGCTGCAGGTTGATAGCTTGCAGAAGAACCTTGAGCAGACAATGAAAGGCGGCTCAGGGGAAGAAAAGCAGGATGCGGTGCAGCTGCCTCCTATCGTCGTCCGGCCCCAGACAGAATCGCCGGGTGCACGAGCCACGAAGGCAATGTCTGAAGGTAAGGTCCTCTTGATTAACCGCAGCAACAATTTCGTTATCATTAATTTAGGAGAGGATGCCGGAGTAAAAGCGGGAGATACCTTCGAGGTATATAGGAATAATGATACTATCGCCCGCATTGAGGCGGTCCAGACGCGCAAGGCTATCTCTGCCTGTGATATAGTGAGAGAAAATACCCCCATCAAAGTTGGCGATAGCGTAAGGTAATAGTCTTTATTCTAAAGTGATGCGCAGACAAAAAGAGCCCGCCAAGAATATTTCTATCAAAGATGTCGCAAAGCTCGCCGGAGTTTCTATAAGCACAGTCTCCCGCGTTATCAACAAGAATTCTGCCGTGAAAGGGAGGAACCGTTCCCAGGTGCTTGAGGCGGTTAAACAGCTCAACTACCAGCCTTCGGTATTCGCGCAGCGTTTAGCGACGGGCAAGAGTAATGTGGTTGCGCTGGTGATACCGCGCTACGAAGGGATCTTTTATTCGTTTTACGCGCTTGAATTAATCCGCGGCATCGGTACGCTCTGCGAGGCCTTAAAACTCGATTTATTACTCCACCTTACCGATACAAAAACTTCCCTTAACCTTAAAGGAGTCGGAGGTATAATTTTTGCCGACCTTATCGGCAACAAGCAGCAGTTGGAAGAAGCGCTTGGTTCAGGGGCCCCGACAATAGTGATTAACAATTATGTCGATGACCCTGACGTTAACTGTATTGCGATTGATAACGCGGGGGGTGCAAAGAACGCGGTGAAATACCTTATCGGTTTAAAGCACCATCTGATCGCGCATATCTCAGGCGACCTGATTACCCAGGCAGCTTCCAAGCGTCTGGAAGGTTATGAAGCGGCGTTAAGGGAAAGCAAAATTAGCCCGCCCGCCGGATTTATTGTGAAAACGGATTATTCCCGCGGACAGGCGCGCCTTGCCGCGGAGAAATTATTAAAGTTATCCCGTCCTCCGACTGCGATATTTACGGCTTCCGATTCAATGGCCCTGGAAGTAATGGCAGTAGCCAGAGAGCTGGGGGTAAGGATCCCGCAGGACCTCTCGATCGTTGGCTTCGACGACAATCCCTCCGGCCTTTACGGGCCGGTTGCATTGACGACGGTAAGGCAGCCTTTGATCAAAATGGCCCAGGAATCGGTAAAGGAATTGAGTCTTCTTATGGGTGTTACAAAAAAACCTAAGGCGAAAAAAATCATCCTCCCTACGGAATTGATTATCAGGGAGTCTTGCCAGGCTATCGGTTCTTCGAGAAATTAACACGTAAGGAGTTTTTAGCCTTCGTCGGGGCTATTCAATAGCCCGTCTATATAACTACAACCTATTGTATATAACACACAAAAATATACTACAGATTGTATTTTTTTGTTGACAACATTTTTGAAAGTGCTATACTTTTTTGTTACGGAGACAATGTGCGATGCAGATTAAAAATGACAGTGCATGTAAGGAGGTGCGCATGACATTGAAGCTTTCAGAGAACGCCCTGAAGGTATTGGAACGCCGATACCTTAAAAAAGACATAAAAGGCATGGTGATCGAGACCCCCGAGGAGATGTTTAGCCGCGTTGCCGCAGCCATTGCCGAGGCAGACCGGCTATACGGAAAAAAATCGGAGGAGATCGAGAGATTAAAAGAAGATTTCTACCGCAGTATGGTGAACCTGGAATTTATGCCGAATTCGCCATGCCTTATGAATGCCGGCAGGGAGCTTGGGCAGCTCAGCGCATGTTTTACGCTGCCCATCAACGACAGCATGGAGTCGATTTTCGAGACACTCAAGGCCACGGCAATGATACATAAATCCGGAGGGGGCACGGGTTTTTCTTTTTCGCGGTTAAGGCCCAAGAACTCGGTAGTCAAAACTACGGGCGGAGTTGCGTCGGGCCCGGTTTCATTCATGAAGGTATATGATGCAGCGACCGAAGCGGTAAAACAGGGCGGTACGCGGCGTGGCGCGAATATGGGGATTTTAAGGGTAGACCATCCCGACACCATGGAATTCATTACGTGCAAAGAAAACAATAAAGAGATTACCAATTTCAATATCTCGGTTGCGGTGACCGACGCATTCATGCAAAAATTATACGATGGTAAAGACCATGAGTTGATCGATCCCCATACACATGAGGTTGTTTCCCGGGTAAGCGCCAAGGAGGTCTTTGACCTCATCGTAAAACAGGCACATAAAAATGGCGAGCCGGGCATCATTTTTATCGACCGTATTAATCAACACAATCCGACCCCTCAGCTAGGCGCTATTGAAAGCACGAATCCCTGCGGCGAACAACCCTTGCTTCCGTATGAAAGCTGTGATTTAGGCTCTATCAATATGGCAAGACTATACACACACACAGGCACACGTTATGAAATAGATTGGGAAAAGCTTACACATACAACCCGCCTTGCCGTGCGCTTCCTGGATAACCTTATCGATGTCAATAGGTACCCGATTGCAGAAATTGAGCAGGCAACTAAAGTGACGCGTAAAATAGGGCTGGGGGTTATGGGGTGGGCAACCTTGTTGATACGCCTGGGTATTCCTTACGATAGCGAAGAAGCGGTGAGCCTGGCAGATAAAGTGATGTCGTTTATATTACAGGAGGCAACCAAGGCATCCCAGGAACTCGCATTAGAAAAAGGGGTATTTCCCGCATACGAGGGGAGTACGTGGGATAAAAAGCATATCCGCGTAAGGAACGCGACCTTAACTACGATTGCGCCTACCGGCACTATCAGTATTATCGCCGGCCCGAGCTCTTCGGGGATTGAGCCTTTGTTTGCGATTGTGTATTACCGCAACGTCATGGACAATGATAAATTGGTTGAAGTCGACCCTCTTTTTGAAGAGATAGCCAAAGAGCGTGGTTTTTATAGCCGTGAATTGATGGAGAAGATTGCAGAGGCGGGTTCCCTGCGGCACCTTGAGGGGGTTCCCGAGGATGTGAAGAACATATTCGTGACTGCCCACGATATTTCTCCTGAATGGCACGTGCGCATGCAGTCAGCATTTCAGAGGCACGTCCACAACGCCGTTTCAAAGACCGTTAATTTTCCGCACGAGGCAAGTATTGAAGACGTCAAGAAATCATACCTGATGTCTTACGAATTAGGATGTAAGGGCATTACTATTTACCGCGATGGAAGCCGCCAGGAACAGGTATTGAATATCGCACGTAAAGAAAAGAAAGAGGCAGAGAAGCGAGAGGGGCAGAAGGATGAAATCGCCCCTCGCCCGCGCCCCGAAGTTATCTGCGGCACTACCACCAAGGTTGCGACGGGATGCGGAAACCTCTATGTGACGATTAATAGCGACGAACAAGGCAGGCCTTTCGAGCTTTTTACCCAGATGGGCAAGGCTGGCGGCTGTGCCGCTTCCCAGCTGGAAGCAACCGGGAGGCTTGTGTCGCTTGCCTTTCGTTCAGGCATTGAGGTAAAGGCGATTATCGAGCAATTGCGTAACATCCGTTGCCCGTCTCCTTCATGGGAAAAAGGGCAGCGTATCTTTTCCTGCGCAGACGCGATCGCCCGGGTCATTGAAAAACGCCTGATAACGGACCAGGCCGTTGCTATCTCGCTTGAGGTGCCGGTGTCAGCAATGAAGCATTCTTCCGAAGACGAAGGGGCATTTGAGGCGAATATGCACGGGGATATTGTCGGCGTCTGTCCTGATTGCAGCGGCGCCCTTCGTCACGAAGAAGGCTGCGTGAAGTGCCATGTATGCGGCTTTTCGAAATGTTGAGTAGAGTTTGTTGCAGTTTGTAGCGTTCGTAGCAGTTTGTTGCAGTTTATAGCGTTTGTAGCAGTTTATTGCAGTTTGTAGCGTTCGTAGAAGTTTAGGATGAATGCAACAAACGGCAATAAACGCAATCAACTGCAATACACTACAGGTACAGGATAAGCGGTGAAAAAAATATTATACATAGTCCTGGATGGATTAGGCGATTTACCGATAGCGGATTTGGGCAATAAGACTCCGCTAGAAGCGGCAGTTACCGTGCATATGGACCGGCTTGCCCAGCGGGGCAGAACCGGTATTGTGTATCCTGTCGCAGAAGGCATTGCCCCGGAATCCGACATTGCGGTAATAAGCCTTTTAGGGTATGATGCGCACAAGTACTACACAGGCCGCGGCCCGCTGGAGTCATTTGCAGAAGGCCTGCACATAGAAGACGGAAACCTGGCGCTGCGGGTGAATTTCGCCACTGTGGACGGGGATGGAAAGACCATTAAGGACCGCCGAGTCGGAAGGAATTTAAACACGGATGAGGCAACCGCATTAGCCAAGGAAATAAATACAAAGGTCAATCTTTCTTCTGCGACGTTTGAGTTTAAGAATACGATTGGCCACCGGGGGGTACTCCTCATAAGGGGGATGCGTTCTCAGCTGTCAGGCTGGATCACTAATACCGACCCTGCGTATGACCGTGAAGGGGTATTTGGGGTAGCAAAGGAAACATTCCAGAACTCGGTGGCAGAGGCTTTGCCTATGCCAGGATATGAGAATTCCTCCGAAGCTCGGGAAGCCGCAGCTGCCCTCAATGAATTCACTGAGAAATCGCACCGCGTATTATCGGAATCGCCCCTTAACAAAAAGCGCATTGCCGATAAGAAGTTGCCCGCAAATATTATTCTTTCTCGGGATGCGGGCGACCACCTTCCGAAATTTCCTCCTATTCAAAGCCTCTATAATCTCAAGTTCGGCTCTTTCGTGCAGATGCCTGTAGAAAAAGGCATTGCGCTTCTTACCGGGATGGATATTATTGATGTGCCTCTTTCCAGCGGCCACCTGGACGTAGATTATCCTATCTGGGCCAAGATCGCCTTGGATTCGATACAGCAGTACGGCGGCATTTATGTGCACATAAAAGGGCCCGATGAGCCTGCCCATGACGGGAATTATACGCGTAAGAAAGAAATTATTGAGGCTATCGATAAATTCTTTTTTTCCAATCTCCTGCCTTCGCTTGATATAGCCAACACTATTATTGCAGTTACCGCCGACCATTCGACTGTCTGCGCAATAAAGGCCCATTCTGCCGATCCTGTCCCTTTGCTTATCTGCGGCGGCTCCATAAAAGCCGATGGCTCCTTGGGGTTTTCGGAACGGGCAGCAAAAGCGGGCTCTCTCGGTGCAATTAAAGGCGTGGATATCATGCCCCTCCTGGTCAAGGCCGCAAAAGCATAGTATAATATAACAACTAAAAAACTATAATAAGGTTAAGGCTAAGGTTAGGTCAAGGAGAACTTGTCCTCACTTAGCCTTAGCCTCGGTCTTAACCTTCTACCATGATTGATTACGATGTGATAGTTATCGGTGCAGGGCATGCCGGTATTGAAGCGGCATTGGCATGCAGCCGTATGGGTTGCAGGACGCTTTTGCTTACCATGCGCAAAGATACTATAGGGCTTATGAGCTGTAACCCTGCTATAGGCGGGGTAGGGAAAGGCCAGTTAGTCAAGGAAATCGATGCGCTGGGTGGCGAAATGGCAAAAGCAGCGGATGCCTGCGGTATCCAATTCCGGGTATTGAATGCGTCTAAGGGCCCTGCGGTGCAATCCTCGCGCGCGCAGATAGACATGTCCGCATACAAAGAATATATGCGCCGTATTGTTGAAGCGCAAGAAAATCTTTTTGTGCAGGAAGGAGAAGTCAAGAACCTTTTGATGAAGCAAGGCAGCGTCTGTGGCGTTCTTGCGGATGAAGGCAAGGAAATCAGTTCTTCGTGCGTGGTGCTTTGCCCCGGCACATTCCTCGATGGTGTGCTGCACGTGGGCCTTACGCATTCTCCCGGCGGAAGGCTTCAGGAACCGCCGAGCATAAGTTTAACCCGGGCGCTGGAAGGCTTGGGGTTTACTCTATTGAGATTCAAAACAGGCACCTGCCCCCGGCTGTATAAAAAGACGATAGATTTCTCAAAGACAATAGCGCAAAACGGGGACGAAGTCGCCCGCCCCTTTTCTTTTTCTACGGATATAATTACCCAGCCACAGGTTCCCTGTTATATTACTTACACTAACCAAGAGACCCATCGCATCATTCTTGATAATCTCGATCGCTCGCCCCTGTATACCGGTATTATCAAAGCTACGGGGGTGAGGTATTGCCCGTCCCTTGAAGATAAGATTGTAAAGTTTAGCGACCGGCAGAGGCACCAGGTCTTCCTGGAGCCTCAAGGTTACGAGAGCCAGGAAATATATCCCAACGGGTTATCTACAAGCCTTCCCGAAGACGTGCAATTGAAGTTTTTGCGTTCGATTGATGGCCTGCAAAGCGTCGAGGTGGCCCGCTTCGGATACGGAATAGAGCATACGGTGGTTGAGCCTACGCAGCTTTATCCGTCGTTGGAAACAAAGAGTATCAAAAATCTATATTTTGCAGGGCAAATTAACGGCACTACGGGTTATGAAGAAGCAGCTGCCCAGGGGCTGGTCGCCGGCATCAATGCGGCTTTGAGGGCGAAGAAAAAAGAACAGCTTATTCTTGACCGCTCGACAAGCTACACAGGCGTCTTGATCGATGATTTAACGACCAAGGGAACTAATGAACCGTATCGCATGTTTACTTCTCGGGTCGAATACCGCCTTCTTTTACGGGAAGATAACGCCGATCTTCGTTTACGAAAGATCGGTTATGAACTCGGGTTGGTCGATGCGCGGGCGTTTCGGCTCTCCCAGGAAAAAGATCAAGCCATCAGCGAAATGATTGCGCGGCTGAAACAAACCCGGCTTAAGCCTTCCGATGCGATTAATGCGACTCTTGCTACCCTGCGCAGCGCCCCGATAAAAAAGACTGTTACGTTAGAAGAGCTCCTGAAGCGTCCCGAAATAACTTTAGAGGCATTGAGGGAGACAGGGCTGGCAGCTGGCATTTCCGATTTAGCTTTGCAGCAGGTCGAAATTGAGGTAAAATATGCTGGATTCATTAAGCGCCAATTGAGCGAGATAGAAAGATTCAAACACTTAGAGCTTATAAAGCTGCCGTTAGATTTCGAGTATGGTTCAATCCCTAGCCTTTCGCGGGAAATCAAGGAAAAACTGAAGAAGTGCCAACCCCTTACCTTAGGCCAGGCATCGCGCATCTCCGGCATAACCCCGGCGGCAATTTCCATACTGCTTATATATTTAAAAAAGAAAGATAGCAAGTAATGGTGCTCCTTATCGGTTTTACGTTACTCATGGCTGTTGGGGTAGGTTGGTCTATCGGCGCTAATGATGCAGCTAATTCCCTGGGCACTGCGGTTGGCTCGCGGGTATTAACATTACGGCAAGCGATTGCCCTGATTGTTGTGTTCGGTTTTTTGGGCGCTTTGTTACAGGGCGCGCATGTTACCAGGACGATCGGCAAGGGCATTGTCCCGCTCGATGCATTAGAGAAAACAACGGCAGTATATATAGCGCTGGTAGCAAGTTTTGCCGCATGTGCCTGGGTAGTCCTGGCTACCTATTGGAAGATGCCCATTTCGACAAGCCACTCCATTGTGGGGGCAGTTGCAGGCGCAGGTCTAGCGATAGGGGCTCCGGTAAGATGGAAAATCCTTTTTGATATATTCATGTGCTGGATATTTACCCCTTTAGGCGCAGCGATTCTGGGATATTTGTTTTACAGGGTATTTAAGAGCGTTTTCTACCGGATAATACCCCGCCGTTATATTAAATTGGTTATGTCGATTCTTATCATTCTAAGCGGGTGTTATGTTGCATTTTCGTGGGGTGCCAATGATGTTGCGAATGCAGTAGGGGTGATCTCCGGAGCAAATATTTTTTCGCCTACAATAAGCGTACTCATAGGCGGGGCCGCGATAGTCCTTGGCATTGTAACATGGGGGTATAAGGTGATTGAGACGATTGGCACTGAAATAACGCATCTTCTGCCCCTTATGGCGTTCTCTGCACAATTAGCCAGCGCCATTAACGTACATATCTACACGCTGTTTGGTATCCCGGTTTCTACCAGCCATTCGATAGTGGGTGCTATTTTTGGCGTGGGGCTGGTAAAGGGCGTGCGGGTCGTGAATGTACGCATCCTTCGAGAGATAGTATTGTGTTGGCTGGCAACCCCGTTTGTTTCCGGAATAATCAGCTTTTTGGTATTACGTACGTTAAAATTAATGGTTATCATTTAGCAAGGAGGTAGTTATGAAAGAAGTGAGGAATATTTTAGGTTGGCTCGGGATGGCAGAAGAACTCTCGATTTTAAAAGACGCCCAGAAACACGTTGAAGAAACCTATAAAACCGTGAAGTACTTTGCCGATGCCGTCAATGCCTTTATCAAAGGCGATGCGGCAGCGAAGGCGTCTGGTATCGAAAACGTCGGCATCAGCGAGCACCAGGCGGATGTGCTCAGGTCAAAGATGGTAAGCGAGCTTTCTGACGGGCTGCTCCTTCCTCCGGACAGGGAGGACCTTATGCATTTTGTCAAAACCTTAGATAAGATCGCGGATTGGACAAACGGCTCAGCGCGCATCCTCGGGTTTATCGAACAGAAATTACCTACGGATATTTTAAAGAATATTACCGTTGCTACCGATTTAATCGTAACCTCCATCACAAAGCTTAAGGAGGCCATTGATTCCATTGCCAAGAATGATTTAAAGCAGGCGCTTAAAGATTGCGAGGAAGTGGATAGCATCGAGCACCAGGCAGACGACCAGAAGAGGCTATTGATTGGCTCAATCATACATGCGAAGCTTGAACCCACAAGTCTCCTGTTGTCCTATCAGCTGGCCGAATATCTTGAGGGAGTGACAGATAAGATAGAAGATGCTGCCGATTTCATCAAAATCCTTGCCATAAAATCAAAGTAAAGGCAGCTTTAGTCCGAGTAGGGCTGAGAAAAGGTGGGGGGCAAGGTAACTTATGATTGACCCCCCTCATTTCCTGTTATATAATCTTTCAATTGAGCAAAAGAGACGCTATGGCGGGCCTGAGGCGCAAGGTTATCGGGTGGTTGAAACAGCAGATTAAAGCTACGCGTGCCAAGGGTATTGTGTTGGGCTTGAGCGGCGGCGTCGATTCTAGCGTTGTTGCTGCCTTGGCTAAAGAAGCAGTCGGCAACGCAAGTGTGTTGGCGCTTATCCTGCCTTGCGAGAGCCAGGCGCAGGATAGAAAAGATGCGCTTGCGCTCGCAAAAAGGCTAGGTTTGCGCACGAAAGAGCTCGATCTTTCCGGCGCATACCGGGGTTTATTAAAGATTCTTCCCCCGGGCAGCCGGTTAGCCAGGAGTAACCTTAAATCCCGCTTGAGGATGGCAGTATTGTATTATTTTGCTAACACGTATAATTACCTTGTCTGTGGGACAAGTAATAAATCAGAGCGCGCAATAGGTTATTTTACCAAGTACGGAGACGGAGCAAGCGATATATTGCCGCTGGGAAATTTGCTCAAAAAGCAGGTAGTACGCCTGGCTTATGAGTTGGGGATCCCGCAGCATATTATTGATAAGCCGCCTACTGCCGGGCTTTGGCAGGGGCAAACCGATGAAGGCGAAATGGGGATTACGTATCTTGAGCTTGATGCGGTACTGCGGGGCGAGCTCAGGAAGGCAGGGCCGATCATACCCCCGGTAAAGCTGCACAGAGTAAAAGAAATGATGAGGCGGTCTGAACATAAACGGCAAGGACCGAGGATTTGTTACATATAGTAAAAGTCGTATAAGGTTCAGGCTAAGGCTGAGGTAGCGTATATAGTGTAAGGGTAAGGTTGATGGTCTAGTCGTTGGTGTGAGGTTATCGGTGTGTTTTCGCGCCAATAACTTTACCCAATAACCAAACTAATGGCCTAACCTTAACCTAATAACCGTTACTACTCCGTATGCACCACGATAATAAGGAGGAAAAATGGACGAAATACTTGAAATTCTAGAAAAGGACGGCAGGGCGAGCATTGAAGATATTGCCAAGATGACCAGAAAGAAGCCGCAGGATGTGCGTAAAGCCATCGAGAAGTATAAGAAAGAAGGAGTGATCTTAAAATATAAAGCGGTTATTAACAAGGAGTTGGCCAGAGATTCAGAGGCAGGAGTCCGTGCATTAATAGAAGTCAATATCACCCCCCAGAAAGATCTGGGGTTTGACAAGATTGCCGAACGGATATATTCCTTCCCGGAAGTATCGAGTTGTTTCCTTGTGTCGGGCACGTATGACCTTCTTTTGATTGTGGAAGGCAGAGACTTAAATACCGTAGCGCGCTTTGTTGCTGAGAAACTCGCTCCCCTTGAGAATGTCAGGGGTACGGCAACCCACTTTCTACTGAAGAAATATAAGGAAGACGGGGTTATTCTTAAGCACAAGGAAGAGAATAAGAGAATAGCGATATCGTATTAAGAAGGTTAAGGTCAAGGTTGAGGTTGAGGCAGATGAAGAACCTGGTTTCGAAAAAAGTGGAAGAGATGCAGCCGTCCGGTATCCGGGTATTTTTTGACCTGGTGCTCGGGATGAAGGATGTTATCTCTTTGGGGGTAGGAGAGCCTGATTTCGTCACGCCTTGGCAGATCCGGGAAGCCGGTATCTTTTCCCTGGAGCAGGGTTTTACTTCCTATACCTCCAATAAAGGGTTGTACAAACTAAGGCTTGGTATCGCACGATACCTTAAAAACAGGTACGGCCTTGAGTATTGCCCTGACGAGGAAATCCTGATTACTGTGGGAGTGAGCGAAGGCCTTGACCTGGCATGCCGCGCAATTATTAATCCGAATGATAAAGTGTTGGTCCCGCTGCCTTGCTATGTTTCTTACGGCCCTATGGTAGAGCTTGCCGGAGGCATACCTGTCTATATAGATACCCAAAAGAGCCATTTTAAGGTTAACCCTATAATTTTAGAAAAGTATATTGATAAAAGAACAAAAGCCATTATTCTCAATTACCCCTCTAATCCCCTCGGCGTTTCTTACACAAAGAAGGAATTAGAGGCACTCAAGAAAGTCATCCTGAAACATAAATTGGTTTGCATTACCGATGAGGTGTACGGCGACCTTACCTATGATTTTGAGCATACTCCTTTTTCTACGCTTTCTCACGCAAAAGAGAGCACTGTCTATTTAAACGGCTTTTCCAAAGGATATGCAATGACAGGGTGGCGTATAGGGTATGCATGCGGCCCGAAAGAGATAATCGCAGCTATGACTAAGATCCACCAATACACGATTATGTGCGTTTCCATTACCAGCCAGATGGCTGCATGCGAGGCGATGCATAGCGGGAAAAAATCCGTTGAGGAGATGAAGAAGGAATATAAAAGAAGAAGGGAATTTGTGGTAACGGAATTAAACCGCATAGGCCTTACCTGCCACAAGCCAGAGGGGGCGTTTTATGCCTTTCCCTCCATACGGGCAACAGCCTTAAGTTCCATGGATTTTTCCCAGAGGTTGCTCAAAGAAGAGAAAGTGGCAGTGGTGCCGGGGACTGCGTTCGGTAAGCCCGGGGAAGGATACATACGGATATCGTATGCGTCTAGCATGGATAATTTAAAAGAGGCGTTACGCAGAATTGAACATTTTCTTGCCATCCACAGGAGGAAACATGGCCGTTCGCAGTAAGCCGAAGACAAAATCAGAAATAATGAAATTAGTGAAGTCGCACAAAGTAAGGTATATCCGATTGTGGTTCACCGATGTCCTGGGATTTTTAAAAGGGTTCACCATCACTATTGATGAATTGCCCAGGGCAATGGAGGATGGCATGGGTTTTGACGGCTCTTCTATCCAGGGCTTTGCGCGTATCGAAGAATCGGATATGATTGCCCGGCCAGACCCGGCGACCTTTGCGATACTTCCCTGGGAATCCAAAGAACAGCCGGTTGCAAGGATGTTTTGCGATATTTATATGCCAAACGGCAAGCCTTTTGCGGGCGACCCCCGCTATGTATTGAAAAAGAACCTTGCGCGGGCAAAAAAGATGGGTTTTACCTACTATGTCGGCCCGGAGCTTGAATACTTCTATTTCAATAATCCGAAGAACACGATAATCCTAGATAAGGGCGGCTACTTTGATTTGACTCCTTTGGATGTGGCGCAGAGTGTGCGCAACGAAACGGTCAGTGCCCTTGAAGACCTGGGGATTATTGTTGAATACAGCCACCATGAAGTTGCCTCCAGCCAGCATGAGATTGACCTGCGTTATTCCGACGCGCTTTCCATGGCGGATAACGTCATGACGTATCGTTTGGTCGCAAAAGAAATTGCCCAGGCAAAGGGCCTGCACGCAAGTTTTATGCCAAAGCCCGTATACGGCATTAACGGCTCCGGCATGCATACCCACCAATCGTTATTCAAAGGCAAGACAAACGCCTTCTTTGAGAAAAAAGATGTATATCATTTATCCAAAACAGCCAAACAGTTCATCGCCGGCCTGCTCAAGCATGCCCCGGAGTTTGCCTCGGTGACGAACCAGTGGGTGAATTCGTATAAACGCCTAGTCCCCGGCTATGAAGCGCCGGTATATATCTGTTGGGCTCAAATGAACAGGTCCGCGCTTATCCGCGTTCCCATGTATAAACCGGGAAAGGAAAAATCGACCCGCCTGGAATTCCGCGCACCTGACCCTGCCTGCAATCCCTATTTGGCGTTTTCGGTGATGCTCACTGCCGGCCTTGAAGGTATGGAGAAAAATTATACCCTGCCTGAACCGGCCAATGATAATATTTATGACATGACGCCTGAACGCAGGGAAAGGGCGGGGATTAAATCTTTGCCGGAAGACCTCCTTGAAGCAATTAAGCTTACCGAGAAATCCGACCTGGTAAAAAAGGCCCTCGGCGAAGAGCTTTTCCACTTTTTTATCCGGAATAAAAAACTAGAGTGGGACGAATATAAGGCACAGGTCACCCAGTATGAAGTAGATAAATACTTGCCTATACTTTAAACTATGCCTAAAGCGAAAAGCCAAGGAAAATACGAAGTATACATAAGGCAGATTGAGGCACTTTCTAAAATTGCCAACCTTATTACCTCCGGTTTGTACCTTGAAGAACTACTTCGCCTGATAGTGCAGGTTACTGCGGAGGTAATGAATTCAAAAATAAGTTCGCTTATGTTGCTTGACCCAGAAAGGCAGGAATTGGTAGTAAGGGCCACTCAGTCAGTTTCCGATGCCTACAACAAGAAGCCTAATATCAGGATCGGGCAGGGCATTGCAGGTACTGTTGCCAAAGAGAATAAACTGATTTGCGTCCTTGATTTAGAAAAAGATTCCCGTTATCTTAACCGAGACATTGCCAAGAAAGAGGGTTTACGTTCTCTGGCGAGCGTTCCTCTTGCAGTGAAGGGGAAAGTCATCGGGGTGCTTAATTGCTATACTTCCAAAAGGCATGAATTTACTACACAAGAGCTGTCTATCCTGATTACGCTGGCGAATCAGGCAGCCATGGCTATTGAGAACGCAGAGCTTGATTTACGTGCCCGGACCGCGGAAGAGGCGCTCACTACGCGCAAACTTGTCGAGAGGGCAAAAGACATTCTGGCGCAGGAGGTGAATATTCTTCCTTCAGAGGCGTACCGGTTGATTCAGAAACAGAGTATGGATAAGCGTAAAACCATGCGCGAGGTCGCCGAGGCAATAATTTTAGCGAAAGACGTAAAAGATAAAAAAGCTTGACAACCGCGAATGCGGTGATATACTTATATTGAACACGGGGTAGTGGACAATGAGGTTCGCTTAAAGCCAAGCGAACTTTTTCATTTTTAAAGGACTAAAGGCGGTCCTTCTTCTTAATAAGGAAGGGGTACCGCCTTTTTTATTTTTTTACGCGCATGAGAACACACACAGTAAGGCTGGCGATAGCACAGATCAACCCTACGGTAGGGGACTTAAGGGGCAATGAGGAGCTCATCATGCACTACCTTGATAGGATCAAAGGATTTGACGTAGACCTGATTGCATTCCCTGAGCTTGCGGTAACCGGATACCCTCCCGAGGACCTTTTGATGAAACCGCATTTCATACAAGATAATCTTAAGGCAATCGGGCGTATAGGCAAGGCCGTGAAAGATGTAGTGGCTGTGATTGGCTTCGTAGACAAAAAAGGAGGCCGCCTGTTTAATGCTGCAGCAGTCGCATACGAGGGCAAAATAGCCGGGGTATACCATAAGATGCGCCTGCCCAATTACGGCGTGTTTGACGAGAAGCGTTATTTTAGCGAAGGCAAGGCGCCTTTGGTATTTGGTTTAGGCAGTTTGATTGTGGGAGTGAATATCTGCGAAGATATCTGGCATAGTAGCGGCCCCCTCTCTGTCCAGGCGAAAAAGGGCGCTAAGCTTATCATCAATATAAACGCTTCGCCGTATCACGCCGGCAAGTCGCAGGAGAGGGAAGCAATGATTACGCGGCAGGCCCGGACGCACAGAGTGGCTCTCTGTTATGCAAATATCGTAGGCGGACAAGATGAGCTTGTGTTTGACGGTGCCAGCATGGTTACCGATACTACGGGCGTGATTATAAGCCGGGCAGAGGCATTTAAAGAGGATCTCACGATGGCGGATGTCAAGATTACCTTACGCCGCGCACCCGATAGAAAACAAGCAATTCGCATATCGGGGTGGTTGCCTCGCGTGAAGAACGCATACGTTCTTACGAAAACAACAAAACCGTTGGGGCCGCAAGAGGAGATATATGAGGCATTGCGCACTGGATTATACAATTACGTCGCTAAAAACGGTTTTCGGCAGGTAGTGATAGGATTGAGCGGGGGGATTGATTCGTCGTTTGTCGCACTCCTGGCTACCGACGCACTGGGGAAAGATAATGTCATAGGGGTCTTTATGCCGTCGCGGTATTCTTCAAAAGAGTCAATGCTGGATGCATCTTTGTTGGCCAGCAACTTAGGAATAAAATTCATACAGATTTCCATTGAACAGATATACCGGATTTATTTATTGATGTTTGAGCCGCACTTCTTGGGGTCAGAGAGGGGTATCGCAGAAGAGAACCTTCAGGCGCGCATCCGTGGCAATATTCTTATGACCCTTTCCAATAAATTCGGTTGGCTCCCGCTTTCAACCGGCAATAAGTCCGAGTTGAGCACCGGTTATACGACGCTCTACGGCGACATGGCAGGAGGATTCGCGCCGATAAAAGACGTACCAAAGACGCTTCTGTATCGGCTGGCACAGCACAGGAATTCGCGTGGCCTCATAATCCCAGAGCGCGTATTCACCAAAGAGCCGACCGCTGAATTACGGCACGGCCAGAAAGACAGGGATACACTGTTACCATACGAAGTGCTGGATCCCATTTTAAAAGCGTATATAGAACAGGACTTGGACCAGGCGCACATCGCATCTTTAGGATTTTCTGCAAGCGATGTACAGAAGGCAATACAGTTGGTTGACGGCAGCGAATACAAGCGCAGGCAGTCGCCACCCGGCGTCAAGATAACCCCCCGCGCATTCGGCAGAGACAGAAGGATGCCCATCACCAACAAATACAGAGAGTGAGATATGACTTTTGAAGCGCTTGTAAGAAAAATTTCGCCCACACTCAAGAGGATCGCGTATAGACTTAACGGCCACTACTCCTTTTTTAACGATGAGGACCTGTATCAGGAAGCGCTCATTTTTTTATGGCTTGCATACCAGCGTAAAATTCTTGACGGAAAAACCGATAGCTATATCCTGCAGGGTTGTTATTTTCATCTGAAGAATTATCTGCGTAAAACAAGGGCAAAAGCCCGCTGCGTCTCCCTCGATTCCCTTTTGCACAACGAAGAAGGGGAGGATGTGGCCATAGATATTGCGGCAACGCCAGATACCAACGAGATGATCTGTGGCCTGGATATGAAGATGCTTATTGAGAAAATCGGCAATAATGGTTTGACCAAGCGCGAGAAAGACGTATTCAACCTGTGTATCGAAGGCCTGACAATGAGGGAAATAGGTATGCGGTTAGGCATGTCGCACGTCAGAGTCATAAAGCTTAAACATAAGATTAGGGACAAGTACGCTGCCTTATTCCAAGGATACCGGTAATTAAAAAAGGTTACCAGCGAAGGCGCATTTTTACTTGTACTCATGAGAAGTAGGTAAGGTTTTTCCGCACATTGAAGTGTGCATACAGAGGCGTTCTCTTGAGAGGAACGCCTTTTTTATGGGTTGTGTGTAGGACACAGACGTCTTTTTGATCCAAGGGAGAGGACAGGATTGAAAGGGCGTTTTTTATTTTTAAGGAGGTAGCATTAAAAAAATCGAATGTATTATTCGTTCAGAGAGGCTTAAGGATCTGACCTCTGCTTTAAGGAAAATCGGGATACCCGGAATGACGGTAAGCGAAATAAGGGGATTTGGGGTGCAGAGCGAAAGGCCCGATACGTTTTTATTTGTGCACAAAACAAAGATAGAAATATACGCAGTTGATACCCAGGTAAAAGACATCATATGTACTATCCTGACGCAGTGCGCAACAGGGAAAGTTGGCGATGGTAAAATTGCGGTATTGCCTTTAAATGAATGCGTGCGCGTCAGCACGGGGGAACGAAAAAACAAGGCCATATTACCAAAAAAGAAGGAGGCAAGACGATGAAGGTGGTAATCGCGAGGTTAACGTTGGTATGTATGTTCACTCTGTTGGCTTCAACAGTGGTGTTGGCTACGCCCAGTACGCATATTTGGGCGCCTTCAACAGATATCCAGCCTTATAAGAAAATCCACGTGACCGCTGATACTTATATCCCCACAACAGGCAAGGGCACAAACACCGATAATTACGACCAGCACAATTTTGTCCAGCAGGTATACGGCCTTACCTTCAGCTTGTTATCCGATAAGCCAGAAGAGAACCTTTTAGGAAAAACCTGGAAGCCCTTAGGCAGCGTTATGGCTGAGGCAGGTTTTGATTACAAGAAGGGCTTCGGTTCTTTTTATGATTCAAATCCCTGGTATTTTCATTTCAAGTTCGGCTTACCCGAGGAAGCTTACTTTAAGAATATGCCAGCATTCGCGGTTGGCGCCTATGATATGGGGACAAGGAGCCACAGGACCAATTATAATGTATGGTATTTTAAAACTGGAAAAACAGTTTCTTTGAGTTCGTTGAATTTAGGCAGGTTCTCCGTTGGCTATTTTAATGGAAACGGTAGATTGTTACGGGATAAGAATAGTCTACGCGATAACAATGGTCCATTACTTTGCTGGGAGCGCACAATGCCAGAAATATCCGATAGGCTCTGGCTCGCAGCAGATTATCAAGGAACCCAGTCTTCTTACGGTGCCCTTAATTTAGGCTTTGCGTGGAAATTTACCAACAGTATTTCGGCAATTGTTGGGTACGATATATATAACAACCGCAATCTGACCGATACGGTGACGTTCCAGATTGATGTTGATTTCTAATCGAGGGAATAGGCTACGGAAGCTTTTATCCAACGTAGCTATACGATATAACTGATATGTCCAAACCAGCCCCGCTTCTTGTTAAAAGCAAGAAAGGGCGGGCTTAATTCGCACAAATAACTTATGTCGGAGCAGATTATAATTATCGCTCCATCAGTTATGTGCTCATTAAAAAAAAGGGGGGGTGTGCTATGGAGTTTAAAGTAGCGCTAGATACAATGTGGGTGCTTGTGACTGCGATGCTGGTATTTTTTATGAACTTGGGGTTTGCCATGGTCGAGGCCGGCTTTGCGAGAATGAAGAATTGCGTGAATATTCTGTCCAAGAATTTTATCGTATTTGCCGTCTCTTCGCTCGGGTTCTTAGTCTTAGGTTGGGGGCTTATGTTCGGGGACGGCAATGCCTTTGTGGGATTGAAAGGACTATTCTTTGCCGGCGGCCTGGATAATTCGCCTGCAACCGGCTTAGCGTATCAAGGGGTATACTCTGCAATCAGCTGGACAGGCGTTCCTTTATGGGCAAAATTCTTTTTCCAGCTTGTGTTTTGCGGAACCGCAGCAACCATTGTTTCAGGAGTAGTTGCAGAAAGGATAAAATATAAATCCTTTATCTTTTTTACCTTTGCTATGACTATGTTTATTTATCCGGTAATTGGCCACTGGATATGGGGCGGGGGATGGTTGGCGCAGAAGGGGATGTTTGATTTTGCCGGCTCTACGGTAGTCCATTCCGTGGGTGGCTGGGCTGCGCTGTCCGGTGTATTGATGTTGGGCCCCCGGTTCGGTAAATATCACAACGGAAATATAAACCCCATACCCGGTCATAACCTATCGCTTGCGACGCTGGGCACGTTCGTTCTCTGGTTCGGATGGTTTGGTTTTAACCCTGGCTCGACCATGGCTGCGGACCCTTTGGCAATTAGCCATATAGCCGTTACTACGAACACTGCGGCTGCTGCTGCGGTAATGAGCTCGACTATCATTTCATGGATGCTTTTAGGGAAGCCGGATTTAGGGATGACGCTTAATGGTTGCCTTGCCGGCTTAGTGGCTATTAATGCGCCATGCGCGTTTGTAAGCGTTGGCAGCGCAATACTCATAGGGCTTATTGCCGGCATATTGGTAGTCTTGGCGGTAATAGGCTTTGATCGAATAAGGATAGACGACCCTGTCGGCGCCCTGTCAGTCCATCTAGTGAATGGAATTTTTGGTACGCTTTGCATAGGGATTTTTGCCCAGGACAAAATAACCGGTGTTGCCACCGGGAACGGCCTGCTGTTTGGCGGAGGCGCTAAATTGCTGCTTGCCCAGCTTACTGGAGTTGTCTCTACCGCAGCGTATACATTTATCGTCTCGTTGCTTACATGGGCGGTTTTGAAAGCGACATTGGGCATACGCGTCAGCCTGCAGGAAGAAATAGAAGGGCTTGATATAGGGGAACACGGCAATTCCGCATACCCTGAATTCTTGGGGCGTAAACCGGGGTATTCATTTTTAGGGACAAAAAACAGCTAGGCAGGAGGGTATCATGAAAAAAATAGAGGCAATTATACGGCCAGAGAAATTAGATGGTGTGCGGCGCGTCTTAGAGAGTGCCCATTGCGCCGGGCTTATGATCAGCGAAATCGAAGGGCACGGTAAACAGAAAGGAGTAGTGCAGCAGTGGCGGGGGGAAAAATATAAAGTAGAACTCCTCCCCAAGATAAAGATTGAGATTATTGTCCGGGATCAGGATGTCGAGCGTATTGCCGAGGCTATTATAGGTGCTGCAAAAACCGGAGAGGTAGGCGATGGAAAAATATTCATTTACCATGTCGAAAACGCCATTCGGATCCGCACCGGCGAAAGAGGGGAAGTGGCGCTTTAACAAAAAAGAAAAAAAAGGGTTACCAAAAAGCGCCTGATGTTACTTGTATATGTAGATGCTTAAAATATAGGCACATCGTAGTGCACCAAAGGTAAGTATATCTAGTAAAAGAACAGGGGTGTTCTTGAAAAAGGACACCCTTTTTATTTGTTCACCCAAGGAGGAAGGCATGGTCAAGAAAAAAGTAATCAGGGAGATCAAAACCAAGAATCCGCTCGTCAACGGCTCTTTAGACGAAAAGGCAGCCAGGGATGTCATTAAGATGGTAAAAGAAAAGAACCTCCAGATCGTCGACCTTAAATTCAACGACCTGCCTGGTCTCTGGCAGCATTTTTCCATACCCGCATCTGAGCTTCTGGAAATGGACGATATTGTGCGTTCGATTTGGGTGGATGGCATTGGTTTTGACGGGTCATCAATCCGCGGGTTCCAGAAGATTCAAGAGTCAGATATGATTTTGATTCCCGATCCCCTAACCGCGATAGTAGATCCTGTATGCGAAGTCCCTACCTTAAGCCTCATCTGCGATATTTATGACCCGCTTACCCGTAAGCCCTATACCCGCGATCCTCGCTATATCGCCAAAAAAGCGGAAAGATACCTGAAAGAGACGGGTATCGCGGACAATGTATATTTTGGCCCCGAAGCAGAGTTCTTTTTGTTTAACAGTATCCGCTTCGACCAAACAGAGAACTCCGGTTATTATTTTATCGATTCCGCCGAGGCAGACTGGAATACCGGCCGGGATGAAAATCCGAACTTAGGATATAAGATACGCTTCAAAGAAGGGTATTTTCCCGTTCCGCCGCACGATTCTATACAAGACCTAAGGAGTAGGATGATCCTGAAAATGAAGGAATCGGGCATTAATGTCGAGGTACACCATCATGAAGTGGCTACTGCCGGTCAGTGTGAAATTGACATGAAGTTTGACAACCTGACCAAGATGGGAGATGACCTGCTGCTCTATAAGTACATTATCAAGAATATGGCGAAAAAGAACGGCATGGTAGCTACTTTTATGCCCAAACCGCTGTTTGCCGACAACGGTTCAGGCATGCATTGCCATCAGAGCTTATGGAAAAACGGAGTCAACCTTTTCTATGACAAGAAAGGGTATGCCTTATTGTCGCAGACAGCCAAATACTATATCGGCGGGCTCCTTA
>JBFMDA010000014.1:0-30031 GCA_040754255.1 Candidatus Omnitrophota bacterium
CATAAGAAAAAATAAACGATACTGGGTTGTAGCTATTACCCTGCTGATACTCTTTGGCGCTGCGTTGAGGCTTTATAAACTCGGCTCGCCGACTTTAGACACAGATGAAATCTCAAGCGTGCTTTTATCAAAAAGAGACATAGGTAAGATAGTATATCGCAGTTGGCATCCTGGTTCTAAGGATGATCTCGCCAAAGTAGAAGAGCCGCCGCTTCCTTATGTATTGATTCACGCCTCTTTAAAAGCCCATGATTCTGATGCCATGGCAAGGCTTCCGTCGGCAATTCTTGGGGTTGCAGGTATCTTGGCGATTTTTATTTTGGCGAAGCAATGGTTTAACGAAACAACTGCACTATGGTCGAGTTTTCTTTTGACCTTTTCGCTTTATCATATTTTTTATTCCCAGTTCGCAAGAGGATATGCTGGTTTTATGCTTTTTACAATGCTGTCTTTTTACTTTCTTTTACGATACACGCATAGCCCAAATCGGTTTACTTTCATGGGACTCATTCTTTCCAACGCAGGAGGGGTCTATTTCCATTATGCGATGTTGCATGTATTTATTATTGAATCAGTCTTTTTTTTCGTTTTCCCATTATGTTTTGTCAATCCACACAGAAGAATTAAACCTTTGATGAAATCATTTCTCTTGTTATGTGGAGCGCTTTTTGCATTGAGTCTACCAGTTCTTCCTTCGATCGCTTCTACGGTTCGTGGCCGCCTTGGGGGGGATACGCTCGCTTTTGAATTTAATTTTACCTATTTCAAAAACGTATTGTGCAGGTATGGAGCAGGAAACGGGATTGCTTTTTATGTGTATATTTTTTTCGCGCTCGCAGGAATTTTTATGGGGCTAAAGAATGCGGGTAAGAGAAAAAGCATTCTTGCCCTTTTATTCTGGTTGTGCGCCCCATTTTTATTAATTGCCGTTACGGGATATAAGTATGATTTCCATATTCGTTACTTTATCTACGTATTCCCTGCGTATATTCTGCTTTTAGCCAACGGGATTTCTTCTCTCGGGAGGGTAGTTGCCAGGCAATTGTCCAATGATAATAAAGGCAAAGTATTTTTTTCCCTTATTACGATTCTTCTTTTTTTAAGCTTCAGCATCATTCCATTAAGGTTGTATTATAGAATGCCGGCAAAAATGACAGACTGGAAGGCCATTGCCCGTTATATCGCAAGAAACTATTCTCCGGATAAAAGGGTGTATATTGAGAGTTCATTTTGTGTCCATGAGCTGGGGTATTATCTAGGTAAAACTAGTCCCGGAATAAAGCTGTATACAGTAGATGGCGACAAAGAAAAATTTAAACAGATTTGTGAGGATGAAAAGAACGACATTTGGTATGTTGACAACAGCCCGGTATTCGATTCGTTGGTATTTCGCTATTTCAACAAGCGCATAGTATTCGGCTCACCTGTTTTCTATGAATTGGGGAAAAGGGAATTAATTGATTGGGACAAAAGTTGGTTTAGCCAGGCAAATATTAGGCGCTATTTCCCTTGCATTTACCTGAATTCCGCAGAAAAAGGAAAGGGAAGGCTATGAGGTTGACTATATGGCTTATTGTTAAAACCGCAATAATCTGTGCTGTGCTTTTTTATCTTGCGGGCCAGTCCGTGTTCGATATCAAGGAAAGCGAATTTTTAGAGGAAAGGCAGATGATTGAGTTGGATGCGGCCGAAGTAAACGTAGAGCGGGACCTTCGTAAGGACGATTATTTTGTGAAGATCAAATACGTACGCCCACTTCTGCTAAAAAGCGTTGCGGTAAACGGCAAATCCGACGGTTTGGTGGAGCTGGAGAAGAAGAGGAAAGGCGTTGTCAACAACGAGGGGTTCTATGTCCCCAAGGGCCTTATCCGGGAAGGTAAGAATACTTTGACTTTTTCATTTAACGAGAAATCCGACTTTAAGGCTGACGTGTTTCTTTCGAATTACCGTAAGAAAATAGGCTCAGGTATCTATATAGTGTTTAACGAAGACAGGAAGCCGATACGCGAATCCGAACGGGAAAACAGCTTTGTATTTATCATAGCGTACTACTTGGGGCTTTCTGTATTTGCCTGGCTTATTTGGAAGTATTTTTTTACTGTGGCGCACCGGCCGATTATGAAGCAGTTTACATCTTTGTCTATACCCTTTTTTATGCTGCTTTTTTTGTGGGTGAATAACCTTTTTAATTTCTACCGTATTTACTTTACCCAAAGCTGTTTCTTTGCGTTTGCGTTCTTTACTGCCGCCGGCTGGTCCATTTTTATCAATTTTGAAAAATTAAAGTATGTTTTTTCTTTTCCCCGGAAACGACAATATTCTTTTAAGATAGAACTACCTGTGCGCGTGCGCTTTTTCCGTGTTAGCTTTGAGCATATTTTTATCCTCCTGTTTTTCATTACTTTGTTTTTGTCTTCCATTTTTATCATTCTCGGAATGAAAGAAATTGCGGAAGAGTTTGCCAAGCTTGCAACTATTTTCTTGGCAGCCGGCATTTGTATAAAAACGTCAATGTTTTTTAAATCCGAAGGGCCCCGATGAAGAAAATCCTGATTGTCGTTTTGATTTTTACCGGTTTAACGGCGGCAATGACGTTTCCTCTTATTAAGGGCCTCACATCGTCTTTCCCCGGGTTTCATAGCACCGATGAGCCGTATGGCGTATTGTGGTATTCCTGGTGGCTTAAGTATTCTTCGCTCCACGGCCTTGCTTCTTACGTGTGCCCGTTTATTGCTGCGCCATTCGGCGTGGTCCTTAGCCAGGCGCCTCAGTATCCACTAAGCGATACTATTACCCGTTTGTCCACTATTGCCTTTGGGGCGGTAACGACCTATAATTTAGCGATTCTGTTTAGTTTTGTCCTGGCAGGGTTGTGTGCATACTTCCTTGTGTATCACATAACCAAAGATTTTTTTGCTTCTGTGTACTCAGGGGTCATCTATTCTTTTTTGCCGTATCACTTCGCAAGGGCCTGGCAACACCCGAGCCTTGCCCAAATCCAATATTTTCCCTTATTGCTGCTATCGTTATTCCTGCTTAAAGAAAGAAACAACAGGTCCAGTGCTATACTCCTGGTGCTAAGCATTGCGCTCAGCGCGCTGTCGAGTTATTATTATCTTTATTTCTCGTTGATTATTGTCGGAGTTTATGCTATGTTCATTCTTATAATTGAGAAGAAAAAATCACTTCATACATTAAAACTGTTATTGATTTGTATGGTGCTGGCTTGTATCGTGCTCATGCCTTTAGTATACCCGATTTTAAAGACGAGCTTTTCTCAGCAAAAAACCGCCTCAATGCTCGCCGGAGGATATATCAGGCCTTTTGAAGACCTCTTTTCGCAGTCTGCCAGGCCGTTGAGTTATCTTTTGCCTGCGAGCGTCCACCCGTTATTCGGCCGCTTTACCGAACGGTTCATCGGTTCACCCCTGTACGGCATGAGCTTTACCGAGCATACGTTGTATCTGGGTTTGACTCCGCTTTTGCTGGCTTTTATTGCGTTCCGGCAATGGCGCAGAAGGCGCAGGGCCCCTTCAGAAAACCGCGCCTTTGCGTATATTGGTTTCCTTGCCTTGCTTGCATTAATTGCGTGGCTTTTTTCTCAGCCTCCCTGGTGGAAGATAGGCGGATTAAAGCTGTACATGCCTTCAGTGTGTATGTACCGGGCGCTCCCTATGTTCAGGGCATATTGCCGGTTCGGCATTGTGGTGATGCTGGCAATCGCGGTCCTTGCGGGAATCGGCCTTGCGCTCATCAGGGCAAAATACAGGTCATCGCGTATCAAGGCCTTCATCGCCGTGGCTGCCTGTGCGGCGGTGCTTTTTGAATTCTGGAATTATCCGCTCTTTAAAGTCATTAACGTATCAAGAGTTCCCGCCGCATATCTGTGGCTCAAAAAACAGCCCGGAGATTTTATTATTGCGGAATATCCGCTTGACACGGAATCACCCGATGAATTGTATAAATTCCATCAGACGGTACACGAGAAAAGGATTATCAACGGAACGATCCCGAATACCCTCGCACACACCTTCGCTCAGTCCGTCGCACAATTATCGGATATTCGCACCGCAGCAACGTTGTACAGAATGGGCGTTAAATATGTGGTAATCAACCGAGACGCGTATTTGAAAACCGGCCTCATTGAGCAGAGAGAGGAATTAGGAAGGATCCCTTCAAATCCCGCATTGAGGCTTGTTAAGAGCTTTCCCGGTCAAATGTGCCCGGATAAGGGTATCCGTTGTATTCTTGAAGGGGGAGTGATAGACATATACGAGGTAACGGCGGCTAGGTCTATGGGTAGGGAGAAAACGCTATGAGGGTAGTCATCTTATGCGGAGGAAAGGGCACGAGAATGGGCAGGGAGAAGCTGCCCAAACCGCTATTTCTTATAGGAGGCAAACCCATATTGTGGCATATCATGAATATGTACGACCATTACGGCCTTAATGATTTTATCCTTTGCCTTGGTTACGAGGGCCATAAGATACGAAATTACTTTTCAGGTCAGAAGAAATGGAAGATAGCTTTTGCGGATACCGGCATTGAAACAAACACCGGTGAAAGAATTAAAAGAATCAAGCATTTCATACGTGATGATGTGTTTTGCGCTACGTACGGGGACGGTGTCAGTAACATTAATGTGCATGCACTGCTAAGGGCACATTCGCTTCACAACAAAATTGCCACTATTACCGTGGTAAAGCCGCACTCTCCTTTTGGAATTGTCGGGATTGATTCGCATACGCAGACAGTAACGCATTTTGAGGAAAAGCCGGTACTCGACCACTGGATAAACGGGGGTTTTTTTGTATTTAACAAAGCGCTGTTCGGGTATCTTAAAAAAGGCGATGTGTTGGAAAAAGATACTTTTTTAAGGCTGCTGCGCAATAAACAGATAGCAGCGTTTAAGCATGGCGGATTCTGGAAATGTATGGATACGTATAAGGATAACCTGGAACTGAACGAATTATGGAAGCGGAATATTGCACCATGGAGGGTATGGTAAGAAATGAAAAATATATGGAAGGGAAAAGTAATAGTTATTACGGGCGCAAACGGATTTCTCGGCTCTCACCTGGTAAAGAGGGCGCTTGCGTATAACGCCAAGGTGGTAGTATTGATTAAAGAGGATATTGCGCGTTCATTATTCAATATCGGAAAGCTTTATCGTAAGGTCACGGTAATCAGGGGGGACTTAAAAAACCGCAGGCTTATTACTTCGCTTTTTGCAAAGGATAAAGTTAGCCTTTGCTTGCATATAGCTGCTCAGGCTATTGTCGGGATAGCGAATAAGTCGCCGCTTGGGACATTGAGGACCAATATCGAAGGTACCTGGAATATTCTTGAGGCAGCCAGGGTGTACGGCGTAGGTGCGATGATAGTGGCGTCAAGCGATAAGGCCTACGGTGAGCACGAGAAGCTGCCGTATAAGGAGGATGCCCCGCTTCTCTCCTTGCACCCGTACGATGCATCGAAGGCCTGTGCGGATATACTAAGCCGGACTTATGCGCATACATATGCCATGCCCATCGGGGTCAGCCGTTGCGCCAATATTTATGGTCCGGGGGATTTCAATTTCAGCCGCATTATACCCGATACCATGAAAGCAGTTATTAATGGCAAGAATCCGGTTATCCGCAGTGACGGCACTCCCCTAAGGGATTATGTGTTTATTGACGATATCGTAGACGCATATTACAACCTTGCCCGAATGCTTTTTTTAAAGAAAGTTGGCTTCGGGGAGGCGTTCAATTTTGGAACCGGAAGAGCAATCCGCGTACTGGACCTCGTGTATAAGATTATCAAGGTGTCCGAAAAATCAGGCCTTTCTCCGCGCATTATGAGCAAAGGAAAAATTAAGGGAGAAATCGAAAAGCAATACCTTTCAAGCGCAAAAGCGAAAAGGCTATTGGGATGGGAAGCAAAATATAACCTCGATCGGGGGCTCAAAGAGACATATGCCTACTACAGGGATTTTTTCAGGAAATAACCGGGTTTTGTATGCCACTGCATGCCTAAAGAAGCGCATAAGGGAGGGGAGTTGATGAGGAGAGTAATTTTTGCAATCTTGGTTCTGGCGGTCGCAATGTTTTTAGTGAGCAGTAAAATAAACAATGACCCTGCTGCGATATTGTCGTCTTTGTCCAAAAAGAACGCATCCGGGTCAACAGAATTAAAATATAAGGTTTATGTCTTGGGTGTTGTCCCGGCCGGAGAAGCGTTACTGACCGACAGGGGAGTGATAGAATTCAAAGGCAACAAGGTATATCATCTTCACGCGGTGGCTGAGAGCTCGCGTGTTTTCTCGCTGGTTTTTCACGGAAAAGCCCAGATGGATTCCTACGTTGATCCTGCGAGCATGCTGCCGGTTGCCTTTACGCAAAAAATAAGCCTTTCCGGAAAACCTGACAGGGAGAAAGAAGTAACGTACGACCAGGTGAAGAACGTAATGACGAGCGCCGGTATCAAGAGAGAGATCCTGCCTTGTACTCACGATGCCCTTTCCCTGGTATTTAGCCTCAGGAACGTCGATTTTAATGCTGTGCACACCATTGAATTTAATGTGAATACGAATCAAAAGAATTATATTTTAAGCGGAAACGTGCAAAAAAAAGAATTGCGGGTGAACCATACGCTTATCGAGGTTGCCCAGGCAAAAGCCGATATCAAAAGGCGCGACGGTAATCCGTATCACCAGTCTTCAATCGAGATGTTTTTGTGGGAAGCAAATAATAATATCCCTTTTTTGATGAAAATCTCTGCCAACGGCATCCCCATTACGGTAAAACTGGTAGAGGCACGTTAATCTTGTTCTTAGGTTGACAGGCACGCAAAAAAGGACAGGAAGGTAAAGGGCATTGTTGCAATGATACTTCTGTTTTCAATGAACGCTATCGTAGTGCTTAGCGCCTTTATTTTGACCTATAAGGTGTTCAAGCTTAGCAGCGCAAGCGATTCTTTGATTGCCTTCATTTGTGTATACCTGGCGCAGATTGTTTGTTCGGAACTTGTGTTGGGGGTAATAGGCAAGCTTGATCTTAGAAACCTTATTTTCATCAACGCATTATTTTTATTACTTGTCAGTGCGTCTTTGCGCCGGACGGGTTATTTTTTCAGCAGGCCTGGGTTTAAAAACGCAGGTTCCGGCTTCTTGAAACGCAAGTCCGTGTTGTTGGTTTTTTCCGTGCTGGTAGGATTTGCGTTGGTCAAAGTCTCGATAAATTTATTAAATCCGCCTTTTGGCTGGGACAACCTGAATTACCACTTTACGTTTCCGGTCGAGTGGCTCAAGCACGGCAACCTGAACAACCCGATTACCGTATTCGATGAACCGGGGCCTACGTATTATCCTATTAACGGCAGCCTGTTCTTCTTATGGCTCATGTTCCCCTTGCGCAGCGTCTTTATCGCTGATCTGGGCCAGATCCCTTTCTTTTTCCTTGCATTTTTTTCGGTATACGCCCTTTCGCGCAAGTTTAAACTTAAACAACAATGGTCTTTTGTCGCTGCCTGCCTCTTTAGCCTTATACCGAACTATTTCAAACAGCTGGAAGTTGCATACGTCGATGTGATGGTAGCTGCGCTGTTTCTGGCATCCCTGAATGCGCTTTTTTCCTTGCGGGAGCATGTGTCCTTAAGAGGGACTTTGCTATTTGCAATTCCGCTTGGCCTGCTTATCGGGACCAAGACTGTGGGGTTGCCTTATTCGCTGCTGTTAATCGCACCTTTCGTATATATCCAGTTCGTAAACAGGGTCAATACAACCCGCTTTATTGCACACTTGAGTAGTGCCTTGGGCGTAGTGATAATTTTGGGGGGCTACAGCTACCTAAGGAACTGCTTTTCAACCGGCAATCCTTTATACCCGTTAGAAGTTAAGGCATTGGGACAAACTATTTTTAAAGGGGCGATGGACTTTTATACCTTCCGTGCGCATACGCTGCCGTCCGATTACAGCCTTTCCAAGATCCTTTTCCACGAAGGGCTTGGGTTGCAGGGGGTCTTGCTGATTTTACCGGCTGCCATCTTGGGCATCCCGCTGGCCTATGCAAAAAAACGGCACAGCCTCGGGATTGCGCATTTTTATTTTTTGGCTTTACCGTTATTCCTATTCCTTATGTTTAGGTTCTTGATACCGCTGGCTAATGTGCGTTACCTGTATGCATTATTCGCAGTAGCAATAGTGGGCGCAGCGTATATTTGTAAACTCTATGCATTGCCTGAAAAAGCATTCTTTGCATTCGCAGGCTTGTGTGCGCTCTCATCAATCCCCGAACTCTCAAGCCGCCTGGAACTCATTGCCGGGCTGCTCGCATCCGTAATAGTATTTCTTATTCT
The DNA here is from genome assembly GCA_040754255.1 of Candidatus Omnitrophota bacterium. Taxonomy (GTDB): domain Bacteria; phylum Omnitrophota; class Gorgyraeia; order Gygaellales; family Profunditerraquicolaceae; genus SURF-25. The sequence continues at coordinate 8,341 of JBFMDA010000014.1, forward strand.
CCCCTTTTTGATAGAGCGAGTGTTCAATGTGAATTGGTTAAGGCAGCCTTTGGTGATTTATACCGTATGCCTTGGCGTAATCATCCCGATGCTATTTCTGGAAAAGAATTATTCGGCGTATGAATTCCAAAGGTATACGCGCATGGTTAAATATTCGGGTTTTTGGCCGGATGCGACCGAAGCCTGGCTTTGGCTCAACGAACATTCAAGCGGCAGTGCAATTGCGTATGCGGGCAGGCCGGTCCCATTCCCGCTCTACGGCAGAGGTTTTAAGAATAATGTATATTACGTATCGGTTAACAGAACCGAACCGGCGCAATTGCATTTTTACCGCGGGAGTTTCTATCGCTGGGGGTATGATTTTTTGACACTGCATAAAAGCCTGGAAGAAACGAATAATTACAGGGGGAATGCCGATTTTTCTGTGTGGTACAATAACCTCCGCAATAAAGAAATAGAGTATGTATTTGTATATTCGTTGCATCAGACCAAAGAGACGGTTTTCCCAATGGAAGAGCTTTGGGCGAATGCGCATCCCGAAAACTTCATCCTCGTCTTCCGGAACAATACGATACGGATTTACCAGTTGAATTGGCCCAGCGGCGTTCATCCATCTACAAAAGAGAGGCCATACTACGATGCCTAACATCCAACTTTCGGTTGTGGTCCCTGTCTATAACGAATCAGGGACGATCGAGAAGGTTATAGAGAGAATCAACGCAGTCGATATTGATAAAGAAATAATCGTAATTGATAACTGCTCAAACGACGGCACGCAAGATGTGCTGCAGCGTATTCTAAAGACTGGCGCTTTTAACAATGTCAGGGTTATTTATCATTCCTGCAATAAGGGCAAGGGCACCTCTGTGAGGGAAGGGATTCAAGAGTCCAAGGGCGAAATAGTGGTTATTCAAGATGCCGATTTTGAATACAATCCCCAGGAATACCATCTTTTGATCGCTCCCATACTTGCGCATCGGGCTGATGTAGTGTTGGGTGCCCGTTTTATGAAAGGATATGCAGGAATTGTCACCCATCGGCTCGGGAATAAACTTTTAACCGCGTTCTTAAATCTTTTATTCGCAAGCTCTCTTAATGATTATGCCACGTGCTATAAAATGGCGCGCAGGCAGGTTTTTCTCGATCTTGATTTGCGTTCCTCAAGTTTTGAAATCGAGGCGGAGATTATCTGCAAGGCACTCAAAAAGAAACTGCGCATAGAAGAGGTGGCGATTTCATATTTTCCCCGTAGCTACGCGGAAGGCAAAAAGATACGGTGGAGTGACGGGGTTGCGGCATTTTATAATATTTTAAAATACCGGCTTACCAGAGGTTGAGCATGCATAGAGTTGTTAGGTTTTTTGATACCATTTTCTTAATCTCAATTGTGCTCTTGCCTTTTTCTATGGCGATTGCGAATGCGCCGCTCAATATATTCAGCGGCGTAATAGTTGCCGCCTACCTTTTAAAAAAGGTAGCGTTGAAACAGCCAATACGCCTGGATTCAAAAGTGGCCATCCCTTTGTTTGTTTTCTTCCTTATTACCTGTATTTCAATCGCAAATTCAGTAGATATAAAGGATACCTTAAAAGGGGGGATAGGCAGGCTCCTATGGTATATATCCATTCTTTTCATTCTCAGCGAAAGCATCGCTAACGTAAAATTACTCAAAAAGATATTCATTTCGGTATGCCTGGGCTTGGGCCTGACTGCAATAAACGAACTATGGCAGATAGCAACAGGCAAAGATTTTATAAGGGGATACGAGCCGATCATCAACATAGGGCTCATACGGGCTACCGCTGCTTTTCCGGATGCGAATGTGCTGGGGACTTATCTGAGTGCGCTGGCGCCTTTATTATTCGGCCTGACGCTTTATTATTACAAAGGCAGGAAGAAGGCGTTGTTAGTCTTTCTTTCATTTCTTGTATTACTAGGAATAGCAGTAACCTATTCCCGGCCTACGCTATTGGCAACCTATATCGTTTTTCTGTTTTTCGGTATCATGAAAAAGGATAAGAAGCTGCTCATTGCCTTGCTTATACTATTTCTTGCTTCTCCGTTCCTTGCCCCCCGCCCGGTAAAAGAGTGGGCGCGCCAGAACAACTATAACCCCTTGAGGGTGATGTGCAACGACGACCGGATAGCTATTTATCGCAACTCCTTCAACATGATCAAGTCGCACCCCTTTTTAGGAGTCGGCGCAAATACCTTTATGAAAAATTACAGGCACTATAAAGAAAAGCCCGAATACTTACACCAGGTTACCTCGGATTACTGCTATGCGCATAATAATTTTTTTCAAATGGCAGCAGAGGTTGGTTTGGTAGGATTGGCCGTGTTTGGATGGTTTTTATACACACTATTTACATTCCTTTTCCGGATATACGCCGGCCTTAAAGATGAATTTTTAAAAATAACCTGCCTTTCGCTGATCGCGGCAGAAATATCTTTTTTAATCAACGGGCTTACGGAAAGCAGTTTTTATTCTTCCAGGATTGCCGTAATCTTCTGGTATTTTGCCGGCATATGCCTGGGCCTTAAAATTTTTATTCCGAAAGATGCGACTTGATCCCAAACAGGTAAAAAATATTCTGTTGGTACGCAATGACCGGTTCGGGGAATTCCTTTTGAATATCCCGGCGTTTCGCGCGCTCAAAGAAACTTTCCCGCATTCGACTATTACTGCCGTGATAGACCCGTACGTAAAAGAACTGGCAAGGGGGATAGAATATATTGACGCGGTTATAGAATGGAAAAAGCAGAAACACGCCTTTATGCATAAAATTAAACTCATCAGGTTGCTGCGTAAGAAAAAAATCGAAATAGCGGTAATGCTTAACCCTTCCAAGGAATTTAATCTGATTGCGTTCCTCGCCGGCATACGAATCAGGGTAGGGTATGACCGGAAATGGTCTTTTTTACTTACGCACAAAATAAAAGATGAAAAATATCTGGCGCAGAAGCACGAAGTGGAATATAACCTTGATTTGGTGAGGCTCGTCGGCGCAGAAACCAGGAACAGGGCCCTTACCCTGATGACGAACGAGGACCTGACACGCAAGCTTTTTAAAGGAAGCGACTTGCGCGATAAAGAAACGCTCGTTGCGCTGCATCCTTTTACCAGCGACCCCTTTAAGCAGTGGCCCTACGAGCGCTTCAGGGCCTTGGCAATACGCATTGCGCAGCAATGCAAGGTAAAAGTCGTTATTGTGGGGGGGATTGAACATTTCCAGTACAGTCTTGAGTTATTCAGGGATGCCCCGGAAGAGGTCATTAATTTGACCGGCAGGACAACGCTTGAGCAACTGTCGGTTTTGCTGACGAAATGCCTGGTGCTGATTACCGGCGACAGCGGGCCAATGCATCTTGCCTGCGCAGTCAATACACCGGTCATAGCCCTCTTTCGAAACGATGTTGTTGCGAAGTCGCCGTCACGCTGGGGCCCTTGGGGGGGAGGCAACGCGGTCATTCAAAAGAGCTTACTTTCTGATATCAGCGTTGAAGAGGTTTTTGTGGCCGCAGAGAAACTGATAAATGAAAAACGTACTGTTCATTAACCCTTTTGGCATCGGAGACGTGCTTTTTACGACACCGCTTGCGCATACGCTGAAAGAACGCTTTCCGGGGAACAGGATCGGGTATCTTGTGAATAGCCGCAGCGCCAGCGTCTTAAAGGACAACCCATACGTCGATGCATTGTTCATCTACGACAGGGACGAGTTTGAGAAATTACGCAGAGCTTCGACGCTTGAATGGGCCAGGAAGATATTTATATTGTTGCGTTCGATACGGAAAGAACACTTTAGCCTTTCGCTTGATTTCTCGCTTAATACGCAATACGGATTTTTGTCATGGCTTGCAGGCATAAAGGAAAGGGCCGGGTTCGATTATAAAAAAAGAGGAAGGTTTTTAACGCGCAAGATTGCCCTGAATGGATTTGCGGGCGCGCATATGGTTGAGCAATATGCCGGGATTTTACGAATGCTCGGCATAGAACCCCGGTATAGAAAGCCAGAAGTATATGTGAGCCCGTCGGCTCAAAACAAGGCGGATACGTTGCTTGAGGGCGTAGGCATACAAGAAGGCGATCTTCTAATTGGTATATTGCCGGGAGGCGGCAGAAGCTGGGGGAAAGACGCACACATAAAACAATGGCCGCCAGAGCGGTTTGGCCAGTTAGCCGATAAAATTATTGAGAAATGTACGGCGAAGGTTATAATAATGGGCGATTCCGGCGAAGTAACGCTTGCCGAAAAAGTCAAAACGAATATGCGCCATAAAGCGTTTGACTTCACAGGCAGGACGTCAGTCGCAGAATTGGCTGCCTTGATGAAGCGGATGCGTCTTGTGGTATGCAATGACGGAGGCCCTTTGCATATTGCAGTCGGCCTAGATGTTAAGACAGTGTCTTTTTTCGGGCCTGTTGATGATGCGGTATATGGGCCGTATCCTCCATCAGGCATGCATATCGTAATGAAAAGCAAAGTGCCCTGCCGCCCTTGTTACCGCAATTTCAGGCTTTCCCGGGAATGTAGGCAAGGCAGCGACTGTTTGCAGGAGATAGGCGTTGAGGATGTGTGTGGGAATGTAAGGAAACTTTTATAAGGAGGCGAAATGAAGATCCAGTTTTCCAACTTGCACTTGCAGCATGCACAGATACGTAAGGAAATAAACAGCGCAATAAAAACCGTGATCGGTAAAAGCAACTTTATATTAGGAGAAGAGGTCAGGCTGTTTGAGGCAGAATTTGCCCGTTTTTGCGGGACAAAATATGCAGTAGGGGTTAGTTCGGGGACCTCTGCGCTCTTTTTGGCCCTGAAGAGCTTAGGGATAGGGCAGGGGGATGAGGTAATCGTGCCGGCGTTTACCTATATAGCGACTGCGTTTGCAGTTTCTTATACGGGTGCCAAGCCCGTATTTGTTGACGTTGACGAGCGTACGTATAACATCGACATCGGCATGCTTAAAAGCGCAATCAACGATAAGACCAAGGCGATTATTCCCGTTCATCTTTACGGCCAACCGGCGCAAATGGCAGAAATTATGAATATTGCCAAAGCGCATAACGTAAGAGTCATCGAAGACTCTGCCCAGGCACATGGGGCAGAAATCGAAATGCCTCAAGGGGTAGGCTGGGTAAAGACCGGCAGCGTAGGGGATGTCGGGTGTTTTAGTTTTTATCCTTCAAAGAACCTGGGGGCGATGGGTGACGGCGGCATGGTGGTCACCAATAATAAAGAAATTTATGAAAAAGTCACTATGCTTAGAGACTGCGGCAGGCGCTCTAAGTATGAACATTTGGTGGTCGGCTATAACTCGCGCCTGGATACCCTGCAGGCAGCTATCTTACGCGCAAAATTAAAAAGGCTGGCTGTGTGGAATAAGATGCGCCAGAAAGCAGCCGGGATTTACAACGCGCTTTTAAAAGGGTCTGACCTCATATTGCCTCATGTCGGGCCTTCAGTAACGCATGTGTACCACGTCTACGCCATAAGAACGAAAAAACGGGACGTGCTTTTCCAGGAATTCGCAAAAAACAAAATCGGCGTGGTAATACATTACCCCGTGCCGCTCCACCTGCAGAAAGCCTATGCGGGGCTGGGGTATCATACAGGAGACTTGCCGGTTTCAGAAAGGGTTTCGCAAGAGGTTATTTCTTTGCCTATGTACCCGCATCTTAAGGAAGCAGATATCAAAAAGGTCGTCAAGGTTATCAAATCCGTTCTTGCAAAAAATTGAACGCAGGCATCGTGTGCGGGTTTTAAACAAAAAAAAGGAGTAGCGGACAAAATGAGAATATTGATTACTGGAGGGGCCGGCCTGGTAGGGAGCCATTGCGCCGAATTTTTTGCGTTGTCTCACCCAAAGAACAAAGTAGTGGTTTTGGATAACCTTATGCGTTCAAAGATATTCGGCTATGACAAGGCATCGGTTGAGTTCAACTGGAATTACCTGAAGCAGTTCAGCAACATCGAGCGCATCAAGGGCGATGTCCGAGACGACCGGGATGTTGCCCGGGCAATAGGAAAAGGCGTGGATGTGGTGATACACACTGCCGGCCAGCCGGGAGTTCCTTCAAGCGTGCGCATGCCCAAGGAAGATTTTAGCATCAATGCTTTCGGTACGCTGAATGTGCTGGAGGCCGCGCGTAAAAAATCAAAAGATACCGTCATCGTGTATTGTTCGACCAATAAAGTGTACGGAGAGAATGTTGACAAGATCGCTCTCCAAGAGCGCGAAAAAAGGTTTACCTTCAAGGATATTCCCGGCGTACACGAAGGTATGTGCACGGATTTGACCGGACATACCCCTTACGGCGTTTCAAAGCTTGTCGGCGACCTGTATGTCCAGGAGTATAGCTATATTTATAAAATGAAGACGGCAGTGTTTCGTATGTCCTGTACATACGGTACGCGCCAGTTCGGTTTTGAAGACCAGGGCTGGGTGGCCTGGTTTATCATTGCCACGCTTTTTAACAAACCGGTTACGATTTACGGCAACGGCAAGCAGGTACGCGACATGCTGTATGTCGATGATCTGGTGGATGCCTTCAACCGTTTCATCGGCAGCGATTTGAAGCATGGGCTTTTTAATATCGGCGGGGGGCCAGAGAATACTATTTCCCTGTTGGAATTTCTTGATGAGCTAGAGCGGTTAACCGGCAAAAGGCCAAAGGTGAACTTTTCCGACTGGCGGCCCTCGGACCAGAAGGTATACGTTACGGATACCTCAAAACTGCAGAAAGCCCTTGGCTGGAAGATAAAGATGCCGGTCAAAGACGGAATCAGAAAACTTAAGGAGTGGGTGTCTGCGAACGAAAAGTACTTTGTGTGAAAGCCGTGACGGATGAGGAGTCCACAAGATGGCTGATGCGAAAAAAAAGTCAATAAGGGCGGTTTTTCTTGACCGTGACGGAGTAATCAATGAATACCCCGGCGATTACGACTATGTGAAATCATGGCAGGAATTCCGTTTCTTACCGGGCGTGTTCGACGCGCTAGAGCTTTTCGGCGCGCGCGGATTTAAGATCATTATTATTTCCAACCAGGCTGGAGTCTCTAAGGGGCTCTATTCGCAGGAAGACCTTGATGCGATAACTAGAAATATGTTGGAGGCTTTCAGGAAGCGCGGTATTGTAATCGCGGGCGTATATTATTGTACACATAAGCCCGAGGATAATTGCGCATGCCGCAAGCCAAAGCCCGGAATGATACATGCGGCACTCGATGACTTAAAACGGCAGGGTCTGGTTGTTGATATAAAGGCAAGTTATTGTATCGGTGATTCTTTACGCGACATAGAGCTGGGGAAGAATATAGGGCTGCACACCGCTCTCCTTTATTCAGGCAGGGAAAAGCCAAAGAATTCGGCACAATGGATGAGTGTGCCGGATTGTACGTATCCCGGTCTGCTTGAAGCCGCGCTCTCCATAGCGAGAAAATAATATGGCAGAAATCATATTCGCGCATGCCTCGGCAGGGGCAGGGCATCAGAAGGCAGCAGAGGCCCTTTATAATTACTTTATTGGCCATCCCTGTGCGTACCAGCTACAGCTTTTAGATGTGCTCTCCGGGGTCGACCCTTTTTATCGTTTTAGCTATACCCGAGGCTACCCATTCTTAATAAATCATGCGCTTTTCCTTTGGCGGTTCGGTTTTTGGCTTACTTCCTTAAAGCGCTTCGAAGGAGCTGTGCAGAATTTTACCCTATTCGCCAACCGTTTTAACACTTCAAAATTTGCCGATGTAGTAATACGCCACGACCCCGAGTACGTAGTATCTACTCATTTTTTAACCTCACAGGTATGTTGCGACCTCAAAAAACATAACCGTATTCGTTCAAAACTGATTACCGTAGTTACTGATTTTGATGTCCACCCCTTCTGGGTGAACGACAGCACGCATTTGTATATTGTTGCTTCTGAGTTTACGAGGGAACGCCTGAAAACGCAAGGCATCGACGAATCGAAAATTTTTGTGTACGGAATACCGGTTGACCCGAAATTCTTATGCGCGCACGATAAAGATTCTTTACGGAAGAAGTTCAGCTTGAAATCGGACATGCACACGGTGCTTGTGATTACCGGGTCTTTCGGGCTCGGGCCCTTGGAAGAAATCACCGACCTTTTGCGGGAAGAAGCCCAGGTGCTGGTTGTCTGCGCAAGGAATAGAAAATTATATTCCAGGCTCGTCTCAAAAAATTACCCTTCGGTTAAGGTGTTTGGGTTCATCAACAACGTGGAAGAGCTTATGTCTGTTGCCGATATAATAGTTACCAAGCCCGGCGGCATGACTATTGCCGAGGTCCTTACCATGGAACTGGTCCCTATATTCATTTCCCCTATACCCGGCCAGGAAACAGGCAATATAAGCGCAATGGCCCATTACGGGATTGGTTCGGTAGCGAAGAACCCGCATGATGCCCTGCGGATTGTCAGGGAATATAAGAATAATCCCGAGAAGCTGCGGTTTGTAAAGGAACGCATACAAAAGATAAAAAAACCTTTTGCAGCGATGGAGTTATACAATGAAATATGTAAAGGCAGTAGTAGGGCTTCCGGTAGAAGGGCCTTTTGATTATCACCTCGCTGAAACACCAAATCCCCCGCTAAAAGTAGGAGCAAGGCTTAAGGTACATTTTCGAAATAAAGTAATGACCGCTTATGCGGTTGGTTCTTCTGCGCATTCCGATGTCCAGAAGACGAAGCCGGTACTTAAAATCATCGATGAATTTCCTGTGCTGGACAGCTCAATGCTGGCGTTGACACGGCAACTCGCGTGTTATTATGGCTGTTCCTGGGGGGAAGCAATCGAAACCGCGCTTCCCGGTCCTTTACGAAAAGGCAGGCCAGTACTATTGGGTAAATCTGCGCGGCTGCCTAGGCGCGGCCCCTGGAATATCACTCTTGTGCATGCACCTGAACGAAAAGCCCGCTGGGAAGTGTATCTTGCTGCCATCAAGGAAACATTGGCGTGTGGCCGCTCAATAATAGTGTTGGTCCCTGATAGGCAGGCCGTTATTCAGGCTCGACAGCGAATAGTACAAGAACTTGCGTTTGAGCCGGTCCTTGTATATCGCAACGAACCTCAGGAGCTCTCGCAGTGGTCAAAAATGCGCGAAGGTGCGGTTAAGGCCGTGATAGGGACGCGTTCGGCAATTTTTTCTCCCCTTCCCGGCCTGGGCCTGATCATAGTTGACGAAGAGGAGAGCTCTGTGTATAAGCAAGAGCAGGTTCCGCATTATCATGCGCGTGAAGTTGCGCATATGCGCGTAAGGATTCAAAAAGCCAGCCTATTAATGGGAAGCGGATCGCCGTCGCTTGAAATGATGCACCTTGAAAGCAAGCATGGAATAGCGTATACCTATATTCCCCGCAAAGAGGGCTGCGCCCAGGTTGATGTGATAGACGCGAAGCATTTTGTCACGCACAGGAAAAAATTTGGATCCGTTATTTCAAAATATGTCCAGGAGGCTATTGCAGGAGAGCTTGCATCCGGCGGGAAAATCCTGGTGTTCCTGAACAGGAAGGGGTACGCGACTTTTGCGTATTGCCATAAATGCGCGGCAGTGGCAAAATGCCCCAGGTGCAATAGTAACCTGGCCTATCATTACAAAGATAACTCGCTTGTATGCGGCTATTGTAACTTTAAGATAATGCCTGCGCCGCGCATTTGCCCTCACTGTAATGCAGGCTATATGCACTATTCCGGGATGGGTACCGAGAAGATGGAAAGCGAATTGTCCCGGCTTTTCCCCCGGGTGAGGATAAGGCGGATTGACGAAGGAGGCAACAGTTATGACGCGGACATCTATATCGCCACCCAGTCAGTCGTCAAGCACAGTGAATTATGTTTTGATTTAGTGGTAGTTGCTGCGATCGATAATTCCCTTAACCGTTTTGATTTTCGCGCAAGCGAAAAGACATTTGCCCTTTTAACCGGGTTGCTTTCTTTGGCGAAAAAAAGAATGCTTATCCTTACCCGTATGCCTCATCATTATTGTATCAGGGCATTAGCAGAAGGAAATCACGAATTGTTTTACAAAGAGGAATTGCGCTATAGGAAGCAACTTGGCATGCCTCCCTTTAGGCATTTTGTCGCGGCCAAACTAAGGGGCAAGGATGAGGCAAGGGTAAAGGATGCGGCAGAGGCGCTTTTTGCCGAGCTCAAAAAAGATTCACTCCCACACACTGCACGTGCGCTTTCAGTATCGCCCTGCGAACAGAAAAAGTTACGCGGGAATTTTTACTGGCAAGCGCTCTTGAGTTCCACGCGCGTACCCCCGCTCGTAGAATATTTGAAATCGCGCTTAAGAAAAATGTCATTTTCAGGTATAATAGTGACAGTCGATGTGGATCCGTTGTAGCAGCAGAAGGCAAATATTACAAAAGGTTGAGGCTAAAGGCTAAGGTAGAGGGTGTGGCGTAAGGGTAAAGTTGATGGTTTGGTTGTTGGTATAAGGTTATTGGTGTATTTTCTACACCGTTGACCTTACCTACTCACAAGACCCATGACCTAACCCAACACCCAATAACCGCTATTACGCCGTACGCGGTACTCCGTACGCAATACGCATAACGCAAATTTGTTGTTATTGCATTAAACTGGGAGTTTCAATGAACATCGTCTTTTTCGGCAGTTCCCAATTCGCCATCCCTTCTCTAATGGCGCTGCTCGCTTCAAAACATTCGTTGCGATGCGTCGTCACGCAGCCTGATAGGAGGAAGGGAAGGCATCTGTTGTGCGCTCCCACGGTTGTCAAAACCGCTGCGGTCGCCCGTAACATAAAAACCTTTCAGCCGGAGAAGATTAACTCGGAAAGCTCGGTTAATTTTTTAAAGGATTTACTCGCAGACCTTTTTGTCGTTGTATCGTACGGCAATCTTTTGAGCGAAGAGCTCCTGGCAATACCCAAATACGCCGCAATTAACATACATGCATCTTTGCTTCCGGCGTACAGGGGCGCAGCCCCGATAAACTGGGCCATAATGCGAGGGGAAAAAGTTACCGGCCTGACGATATTTAAATTGGCAAAAGAAATGGATGCTGGCCCAATACTCGCCCAGCAGGAAATAGCCATTGATGCGCAGGACGATGCCTCCACCTTAGAAAACAGATTAGCAGGTTCTTGCGCACCTTTTCTTTTATCTGCCATCGATTCCATTGAGAGCGGTAACGCGATTTTCTCTCCCCAGGATGCAGGAAAAATCACGCTTGCCCCAAAATTAAGGAAAGCCGACGGTTTGATAGAATGGGAAAAAAGCTGCGAGCAAATCCATAACCTCGTACGGGGGTGTATCCCCTGGCCAGCCGCTTTTACTCACTATAAAGGAAAACACCTTAAATTATATAAGACCCATGCATTGCCTTCTGCTGTTTCGCGTGCAAAAGCCTTGCCGGGGGAGATTGTTGCCGTTTCCAGGGCAGGGATTGAAGTTGCCTGCGGCTGCGGCACTATTATGATCCTTGAATTGCAGCTTGAGGGCAAGCGTAGAATGGCGGTTGAAGAATTTATTATCGGTCATAAGGTTACCGTTGGCGAGGCATTTTACAAAAAATAGTTGCGGCATTGTTTGGATGTGGTATAATCGACCTGTTTGTTTCGTGCAGGGTTACTCATAGTTAACTTACATGCCTGAATTAAGAAAAGATCCTATTATCGGTCGCTGGGTAATTATTGCTACGGAGAGGGCCAAACGTCCTGACCAGTTCCAGGGGCTTTCTCACGAATCGCCCGAGGAGAAACTCTGTCCCTTTTGCGAAGGCAAAGAATCAGAAACCCCTCCGGAGATATATGCGGTAAGAGCCAGAGATGGAAGGCCTAATGGCCCTGGTTGGGAGCTAAGGGTCGTCCCCAGCATTACTCCTTTTTTACGGATTGAAGGCGACCTTGACCGGACCGGCCGGGGCCTCTATGATATGATGAACGGGCTCGGCGCCCACGAAATCATCATTGAAACCAATAAGCACATTGCCAATATCGCAGACCTGGAAAATGAACAGATTACCAGGGTAATTACATGCTATATTAACAGGCTCTTAGACCTTGAAAAAGACACCAGGTTTAAATATGTGCTGGTGTTCAAGAACCACGGTTGGAGTGCAGGCGGGGGAAGGGTGAAGCATTCGAGGTCCCAGCTGATCGCAACCCCGGTCAATCCTAAAAGGGTTAAAGAGGAGCTGGTAGGCGCCCGCCAGTACCATGATCTTCATGAACGTTGCATTTTTTGTGATTTGATAAAACAGGAGATTGCGCAGGAAGAGAGGATCATACTTGATATCGACGGATTCCTGGCCGTGGTGCCTTTTGCCTCGCGTTTCCCTTTTGAAGTCTGGATCCTGCCTAAAAAACACAATTGCGATTTTACCTCACTCCTTGAGCCTGAGCGCAGGGAGCTGGCGAAGATTCTTAAGAGCATCCTGTTAAAACTGAAGATTGGTTTGAATGACCCGCCGTATAATTATATCATCCACACAGCCCCTTTTAGAAGGCCTAAGTCCGGATACTGGAAGACGGTGGATGAGGATTTTCATTGGCATATCGAGATAACGCCGCGCCTGACGCGCGTGGCGGGCTTTGAGTGGGGTACAGGTTTTTATATCTGTCCGCTTCCGCCGGAGCACGCTGCAAAGTTTTTAAGGGAAGTCAAAATCGGCTAAACGCATGTCTGAATTGAGAAGGGATCCTTTGGTAGGCAGATGGGTTATCGTAAGCACGGATAATCCTACTATGCCGCAGAGTTACGAATACGAGCCGCATACCTGGAAGGGGGGCACGTGTCCTTTTTGTTACGGGAACGAGTCAATGACCCCTCCCGAGATCGCGGTGCTTAGAGAGCCGGGCACCGGCGCCAACACCTCTGGCTGGCACGTGAGGACCGTTGCGAACAAGTATCCTGCGCTACAGATAGAAGGCGATTTGAACCGGACCGGCGTAGGTATTTACGATATGTCTAACGGTATTGGCGCCCATGAGGTAATCATCGAGTCGCCTTATCACAACAAAGACCTTTGCGACCTCCTGAATCCGGAGATAGAAAATGTCTTAGCGATGTATTGCCAGCGTGCCCTTGACCTGATTAAGGATAAGCGGTTTAAGTGTATTCTGGTATTCCGCAACTTCGGGCCGGCTGCGGGTGCGTCGCTTGAGCATCCCCACACGCAGATAGTAGCCCTACCGATGGTGCCCAAAAACGTAAAAGAAGAATTGGTAGGAGCGCATAATTATTTTGAATATCGCGAACGCTGTATTTTTTGCGACCTCCTCAGGCAGGAGTCGCAGGAAAAGGAAAGGATTGTGGTTGAAAATAAATACTTTTCCGCATTCTGCCCGTTTGTTTCGCGTTTCCCTTTTGAAATCTGGATCCTGCCTAAAAAGCACAATTGTTATTTCTGCCATATGGCGCAGGAAGAGATCCCTGCCCTGGCAGCGGTATTAAAAGAGGTTTTGATGAAACTCAAAGCCGTATTCCCGAGTCTTTCTTATAATATGCTTATTCATTCTTCGCCGGTCAATGGCGATGGCAATGTGGATAGTTATCATTGGCATATCGAGATAATGCCAAAATTAACACGCGTGGCAGGATTTGAGTGGGGCACAGGTTTTTATGTGGTGCCTACCCCGCCGGAAATAGCCGCAAAATATCTAAAAGAAGCTAAAATCAGTTAAACAACACGCAAGGTACGCACGTAAACTATTCCGTTGCAAATCACCAGAAGGAGGTACGAGAAATGGCAGTAAAGGTTGGTGTGAATGGTTTTGGAAGAATCGGCAGGTTGGTGTTCAGGGCGGCATTGGCGAAAAAAAACAAGGAATTTGAGATCGTTGCGGTCAATGACTTGCCTGTAGGGACAAAGACGCTTGCGCATTTATTGAAGTACGATTCCAACTTCGGGACTCTTGATGCGAAGATTGAAGCAACGCAAGACGCCCTTATCGTAAACGGCAATACCGTTAAGGTTATTAGTTTTAAGAGCCCGGCTGAAATCCCCTGGAAGGATTACGGTATCGAGGTTGTGATAGAATCGTCCGGTGTGTTTACGGAAAGAGAGAAATGTATCGGCCACATTAACAACGGAGGGGCGAAAAAAATCATCATTTCCGCTCCCGCCAAAGGAGATGACGCGACATTTGTGCTGGGGGTAAACGAAAAGAATTACGACCCCAAGAAACACCACATTATTTCGAATGCCTCATGCACTACCAATTGTCTGGCCCCATTGGCTAAGGTGCTTTTGGATAATTTTGGCATTAAAAGCGGTTTAATGACCACCATCCATTCGTATACCAATGACCAGCGGATACTTGACCTGCCGCATAAGGATTTGCGCAGGGCTCGTGCAGCAGCCGTTTCGATGATACCTACTTCCACCGGTGCAGCTAAGGCAATAGGGCTTGTGATACCGCAGTTGAAAGGAAAAATGGACGGGTTGGCAATACGCGTCCCCACTCCCGATGTTTCGCTGACGGATTTGACCTGCGTGGTAGAAAAAGATACTACTGCCGAGGCAGTCAACGAAGCCTATAAAAAAGCATCGGAAACCGACCTTAAAGGGATCTTGCAGTATCTTACCGAGCCACTGGTTTCGAAAGATTTTTACGGGTCGAATTATTCTTGTATCTTTGATGCGGAGCTCACTAAAGTGATTGACGCAAGGCTGGTCAAGGTCATGGGTTGGTATGATAATGAGTGGGCCTATTCATTAAGAGTGGTAGACCTCTGCGATTATATCATCAAAAAAGGCTTATAGCGAAAAAGGCCTGGTCGGTTAACTTCTAAAAGGGGCGGGAATAGACATCCGCCCCTTTTTACTTTGTTTTATGTGGAATATCTCGGTAGTGATAATTGGAATAAGCGGTGTATGCGCGCAGGTCCTTCTGCTGCGGGAATTATTGGTGAGTTTCTTTGGCAACGAGCTTACGCTCGGGATGATTCTTGCGAACTGGATGGTCTTGGAGGCGGTTGGAGCCTTGGCCATCGGTAGGATTATTGAGCGGGCGAAAAATCCGTATGGGGTATTTATTATACTGGAGATCGTGTTTTCAATCGGTTTATTATGCGCACTCTATTGCGCGCGGGTGTTTAAAGTTTTTATGCATTTGCCGGTAGGCCAGGGACTGGGGTTGATGCCGATTTTTTGGGTATCTTTCTTAATACAGCTACCGGTGAGTTTCTCTCACGGCGCCCTTTTTAGCGCAGCCTGTAAAATACACTCTTTCAAGGTGCATAGTGCAGCGAAAGGGATAGGGAGTGTATATACATTGGAGACAGTTGGGACTGCATTAGGGGGCCTTCTGATTACCTATTTATTGGTTCCTTGGTTTGGCACTTTTGCTATCGCAGGATGGATAGCGTTAGCAAACTTTTTTATTTCCCTCATTTTGTTACGCAATATTGTATCGGCTCGTGTGCGCATTGCGACATTCGCCTCGATTATTGCATTATCTTGTATATGTATCATATTGCAAGGTTTCCTGCAAACGTCCTCGATAAGGGAACAATGGAGGGGTAATGAGGTAGTAGCGTACCGTAATTCCGTCTATGGCAATATTGTGATTACGCAGCGGGACCGCCAAAAAACATTTTTTTACAACGGAATTCCGGTTGTCGCTATGCCGTATCCTGATATTGCGTTTGTCGAAGAATTTGCAGGTTTTCCTTTGCTGCTCCACGGGCATGCGAAAAAGGTCCTTGTGATTGGCGCAGGAAGCGGAGGGCTTTTACGCGAAATATTGAAATACCCTATTTCAAAGCTCGATTATGCGCAGGTCGATCCCGAGATGATTGCGCTTCTAAAGCGGTATTCGCCTGACTTGGTGAGGGGAGAGCTTTCAGACAAAAGGGTTAAGGTGATCAATAAAGACGGAAGGTCGCTTTTACTCAACCGCTATACGCGTTATGACGTAGTGATTTTGGCTATTCCTGAGCCTTCCGATTTAACGACAAACAGATACTTTAGCGAAGAGTTTTTTCTATTGGTCAAAAAGAGGCTTAATCCTTTAGGGCTTCTGGCGATAAAGCTTCCTGGTTCCGAAACATACCTGGAAAGAAGCCTACGCGACCTTAATGCATGTGTGCGTAACGGACTTGCGAAGGTATTCCGCTATACGAAGGTTGTCCCGGGAGAATCTAATTTTTATTTTTCTTCGGATTCTCCCAAGCTGACGGAGGCAAGCCCCCAAGGCCTTTGGAAAAAGATGCAGATGTATAACGTTGTTACTAATACGCTGACGTTGCCGTATCTTAAATATCGATTAGACGCGCATTGGGTACAATGGTTTGAACAGTCAATGCAGAATGCAACTACGAAGCGCAACAGCGATTTTAGGCCTGTTGCCGTCTTGTATGCCCTCATCCGTTGGAATAAGCAATTTTCTCAAAACGAAATGGAGTTGTTGGGGCGGGTTGGCAGTTTTGTCGCGTTTTTCTCCGGCATTGCTATTTTGTGCGCGCTATCCGTTTTTTTAATCATCTTCGCCGGTAAAAAGGCAAGGCAGGTGCCGTTTCCGGTTGCGTACGGTATTGCTACAACGGGTTTTTTTAGTATGCTTTTCAACCTTTTGCTCATATTCTGCTTTCAGGCATTTTTTGGCTACCTTTACCGGTCGATAGGTGCATTAATAGCCCTTTTTATGGCCGGCATTGCGTTTGGCAGCTTTTTAGCGAGCAGAAAGAAGCTTTTCGGCGCTGATAACCTGCGTGCATTTCTTTCTATAGAAATACTCATACTTTTATTTTCTTTGGTCATGGGTGTTGCGCTAAAGGTTTCTTCCGCAAGCCCTTCAATAGCACCGGGTGTTTTTATTGGGGGTTTTTTCATTACCGGCGTACTTACTGGCTGTCAATTTCCGCTGGCAAGTGCGTTATGCGCGGGTAACGGTGCCACTGCAGCAGGCGCAACCGCAGGTTTTGTGTATTTTTTTGACCTTCTGGGAGGCTGGCTTGCAGGGATTTTAGGGGGTGTAGTTTTATTACCGTTGTTGGGGGTGTTTTACTGCTGTTTGGCTATAGCCGTCCTTAAAACAGCCAGTCTTTTCTTGTTTGTGGTTTCTAAGGCGACGTTCGTAAAATTGAAACCGTTTTCATGAAACTGTCTTAAGGTACTGGAAAATCTACAAAGAAAGGGTATATTTAAATTGAACACAAAGGATATCTGGGGAAATTGGAATAGGGATTTCATTACGATAGAGAGAGGAAGGCCTATGCATAACATGCTCAAAAGGATTTTTAGCTATCTACTGGTCCTTTCACTGATTGGCCTCATAACCGCAATTACTGAGGCAGCGGACAAGATAGGGCTGGTGCCATAAGGGTAGCAAGATCTTTACAGCCACTTAATACGGCAGGATACGAATTCCTGCCGTTTTTATTTTCCGCACTATGCACCGCAGCAAGAGGCTAAAGGCTAAGAAAGGTCAAGGTTTAGGTTAAGACTTAGTAAGGTTGAGGCTGAGGCTTTAGGCAGCGTGTGTGGTGTAAGGGTAAAGTTGATGGTCTGGTTGTTGGTGTAGGGTTATTGGTGTATGTTTTTTAACACAACCTACCTTACCCATTAACCAGACCAATGACCTAACCCAACACCCAATAACGTTATGCGTAATGTGTTCCGCGTTAAGCGCCGTACTCCGTACGCGATACGCACTACGCACTACGAAAAGATTGACAATTCCGACAAAATGCTATATAGTAAAACCTCTGCGGATTTTTAGTTGGGACTTCAACAGAGGGATACAAATGAATAAAATGACAGTAAAAGACTTAGACCTTAAAGACAAGACAGTCCTGATGCGCACAGATTTTAACGTGCCGCTTGATGCGAGCCTTGCTATTACCGATGATACCCGTATACGTGAGACATTACCGACAATCAAATATATTCTCCAAAAAGGGTGTAAAAAACTCATCCTGATAAGCCATCTTGGCAGGCCTGATGGAAAGAGGGTTGATACGTATAGCCTTAGGCCTGTTGCCGTTCATTTGCAGGTATTATTGGGAGAGCCGGTAAAGTTTCTTGACGATTGCGTTGGGGAAGAGATAAAAAAACAAGCCCTGTCCGCCTCCGAAAAAGTAGTGCTGCTTGAGAATTTGCGTTTTCACGCTGAAGAGGAGCTTAATGAAGACGCATTCGCGGCTCAATTAGCTTCTTTGGGGGAATTGTTCGTGAATGACGCGTTTGGCACTGCACATCGTGCCCATGCGTCTACCGTAGGCGTGACTAGGCACCTGAAATCAGTCGCAGGTTTTCTTTTGGAAAAAGAGATCCAGTATTTGGGTAATGCGGTACAGAGCCCTGGCCGGCCCTTTGTGGTTATTTTAGGAGGTGCGAAGGTTTCTGACAAAATAGGGGTCATTGAGAACCTGTTGCCAAAGTGCGATGCCATCTTGATAGGCGGCGGCATGGCGTATACCTTTTTAAAGTCTAAGGGGGTTGCAATAGGTAATTCAAAACTTGAGAAAGACAAGCTTGAACTGGCGAAAAACCTTCTTGAGAAGGCGCGAGCCCTGAATAAGGCCCTCGTGCTTCCGGTGGACCACATAGTGGTCGATACGGTGGATCCTGCGGCAAAGACCTCAGTGGTAGGCGAAAGTATCCCTGACGGAAAGATTGCGGTGGATATCGGCCCTCGGACGGTAGCTGTATTTAAAGAGAATCTTTCTGCCGCAAAGACTATTGTCTGGAATGGCCCGCTGGGGATATTCGAAATGCCTCCTTTTAGCAAGGGTACTGAGGAGATCGTACGCTATATTGCTACGCTTAAGGCAACGAGTATCATAGGGGGAGGGGATACAGCGGCAGCAGTCGCACAATTTAAGCTAGCAGACAAGATGACCCATATTTCGACAGGCGGGGGTGCAAGCCTTGAGTTTCTGGAAGGCAAGGTATTGCCCGGTATTACTGCACTTTCTGACAAATAGAATGAGAAAAATAATTATTGCCGGTAACTGGAAGATGCATAAAACCGTTGCCGAATCAATCGAGTTGATAAATGGCTTAAAGCGGGAATTATTTGCCATTGACAGCCAGCTTCTCGATATTGTCGTATGTCCTGCCTTTACGGCGCTAAGCGAAGTCGCGGAACTTCTTGCTGATTCCGATATCAAGATGGGGGCGCAAGATATGTTTTGGCAGGAAGAGGGTGCGTTTACCGGAGAAATCTCGGCGAAAATGCTTAAGGATGCCGGATGCGAGTATGTGATCATCGGGCATTCCGAACGGAGGCAATATTTTAACGAGACAAACGAGTCGGTCAACAAAAAATTGAAAGCCGCGCTTATCCATGGCTTGGTCCCGATTATGTGTGTCGGAGAAACGCTCAAAGAGCGCGAGGCAGGGGACACCTTTGCGGTACTCAAGGACCATGTGCACAATGGCTTGGCCGCGATTGATGCAGAAGCTGTCCAAAAGATACTCATTGCCTATGAGCCGGTATGGGCGATCGGGACAGGCAAAACTGCTACTCCTCTGCAGGCGCAGGAAGCCCAAAAATTCATTCGCGAAATGCTTAAAAAGCTGTATAATACTACTGTTGCGCAGAATATGAGGATTCAGTATGGCGGCAGCGTCAAGCCTGAAAACACCGCTGAACTAATGGCACAGCCCGATATTGACGGTGCCCTTGTAGGCGGAGCAAGCCTTAAAGTTGAAACATTCACCGAAATAATCAAAAATGCGAGCGGAGTGAAAAAATAATGAGCATCGTGATTGCAATACATGTAGTAGTATGTATTATGCTGATTGTCGTAGTGTTAATTCAGTCAGGCAGGGGAGGCGGGCTTGTTGAGAGCTTCTCAGGCATAGAGTCAGTTTTCGGGACAAAAACCAACGCATTCCTTACGCGGACCACCGGTATATTGGCTACGCTTTTTATCCTCACGTGTTTGACTCTGGCGTTTTTGTCTCTTAGGCAGAGTAGGTCACTTATGGGCAGGGTGGCCGTTGAATCGCGCCAGGGCCAGGTAGCGCCGCCGGTAAATATGACCGCGCCCGCTGCCGAAGTTAATGCACAAGCAGACAAAAGAATAAAACCCGAAGCAGGTCCACGGGCGGTCCCAGAAAGCGCAGCTCGCCCAGACGCAGCATCTTCCCAGAAACAGGTACCTGTCCAAAAAGAATAACAACGGTTTATGCGCCTATCGTTTGGAGGAAAAACTAAACTACCGGTTTTGATGGTAGTTTTTTTATTTTTTGCGGCTTCCGAAGTCATTGCACAGGATCAGGGAGATGCGTTTGTCGTCGGTTCTATTTCGGATGCAAGAACGCTCCTGCCAATTATCGCCTCTGATTCGGCATCGCAGGATGTCTGTAGCATGATTTTTAACGGGCTCCTCAAGTATGATAAGAACCTGAACCTAGTTGGCGATTTGGCTCAAGGTTGGGAGGTTAAGGATGGAGGGCTCCTGATTTTATTCCATCTGAAAAAAAACGTCTTTTGGCATGACGGGCAGCCCTTTACTGCCAAAGACGTAGAATTTACCTACCGGCAATTAACCAATTCTTCTGTCAGGACGCCCTACAGCGGCGATTTCGAGAGAGTCAAAACCTTCGAGGTACTCGACGATTACACGATAATGGTTACTTACAAGGAACCGTTTGCGCCTGCATTAAGCAGCTGGGGCATGTCAATTATCCCTAAGCACCTTTTAAAGGGTCAAGATTTAAACACGTCGGCTTTTCAGAGAAAGCCGGTAGGTACCGGCCCTTATGTATTCAAGAAATGGAAGTCACAAAATTATATTGAACTCGTATCAAATCCCGGTTATTTTGAACGAATGCCTTTCATCGGCCGTTATATTACCAGGGTCATCCCTGATGAGTCTACGATGTTCCTTGAACTTCAGGCGGAAGGGCTGGATGCGGCGGGGATCAGTCCTCTGCAGTATAAACGCCAGACTGATACCGATTTTTTCAAGAAAAACTATTATAAATTCAGATTGCCGAGTTTCTCTTATCTTTACCTCGGTTATAATCTGGAAAAAGGGCTGTTTAAGGACCGTAGGGTCAGAGAAGCCTTGAATTACGCGGTGAACAAACAGGAGCTTATTGATATGGTGCTCTTGGGTTACGGTAGCATTGCCAACGGCCCGTTTGTACCCCAGTCGTGGGCGTATGATGCTCAATTCCCCGCAGCAGCCTTTAATCAAGAGAAGGCGCGCTCATTGCTTAAAGACGCCGGGTGGAATGATGATAATCACGATGGGATCCTGGAGAAGGGCGCGGTGCCTTTTGAATTTACCATTCTTACCAACCAAGGAAACGAAGAGCGCAATAAGGTTGCCCAGATAATCCAGAAAAGGCTTAAAGAGGTAGGGGTGCGGGTAAAGATAAAGGTCCTGGAGTGGAGTGTGTTCCTCAGCGAATGTATCAATAAAAGGGACTTCGATGCGGTATTGTTAGGGTGGTCTTTATCTCGTGATCCCGACAATTTTGATATATGGCATTCTTCCAAGACAAGGCCGGGTGAGTTCAATTTCATCGGCTATGCGAATCAAGAGGTTGATGAGTTACTGGTCCGGGCGCGCAGGACGTTTGATCAGGCAACGCGCAAGGAGTGTTATTTTAAAATAAATAAATTGATTTACAATGACCAGCCTTGCATGTTTTTATATGTTGCCGATAACCTTTTTGTGGTACATAGACGATTCAGGAATATCGAGCCCGGCCCCAGCGGCATCTGGCACAATTTCATT
>JBFMDA010000015.1:0-29591 GCA_040754255.1 Candidatus Omnitrophota bacterium
ACTCTCTCCTGCGGCAGTCTTCCGAAGAAACAATCCCTCCAGTAATAATGGTAAAACTCTTTTCGCCGCTGAACATACATTTTACCGGAGCCGCCTGACAGCTGTAGCCTGAAGGATCAAGCCGGTCACAGCTGTATTCGTATCCCTTTACCGAATCAAAACCTGTGTAATCTTTCTCAAGATATGGAGGAGTCGTTTCAACGAGAACGGATAGGTTCGAAGGGTATGCATCTCGATGATTTTTTGCATAATTTTCAAGCGCAGCCGAAACCAGTTTCATGGTATTCGACGCATCAGCCTCATTCTGCGCAATATTAATCTTAATAATCTGGCCTATCGCAATCCTTAAAAGCAAGGATACCACTGCGATGCTGATCATTACAACGATAAGGCTTAAGCCCTTATTGGCACTACGCATGTATCGACTCTCCTTTAAAGAATAAAATTATTTTATCATAAATTAATATGAATACAATAATAAACTATACTATTTATAATCAACTGTACAAAACTTCGCTTCTTTATCCATCGGCTGCCTGCACAAAATTAAAGCCCCGTACCTACCCTAAAGTAGGTACGGGGAAAATCCGCAAGTTGTAGTATAAAAGACTATGGACACGCAGGAGCTGTAGCACTACCAACTGCTGACGTATTCATAACCGCACCCGTGCAGATGGCGAATGACCTGGTACCTGTCTGGTTAATGGTAGCGGGGGTTGCGTTGCATACATACGAAGTTGCGGTGAAAGTACAGGTGAAATTATACCCCTGCCTCGTACCATTGGTATAGTTTTCGTTTAGATACGCAGGATTAGCGGTTAACATAACGCCTATGCTGGTCGGGTATGCACCGGCATTTGCCGAAGCATAAGATTCAGCAGCGGTTGCAATCGTCTTAAGCGTAGCCTGTGCGGTGGATTCATTGGCGTTTACTCTTGCGCGCAACAGGTTAGGTATAGCGATTGCCGCCAATAACGCGATAATAGCCACAACGATCATGATTTCAACGAGCGTAAAACCTTTCTTCATCTTTCCAATACCCCCTTTCTAGGTAAGATTGACTTACGGCATTACTCTCTTATTCTTTATCACTAGTTTTATACTAGTTAAATTATAACTTATTGCTGTTCATTAAGTTCCAAAGAATAAGATTTCCTGCCAGTCCCCTGATATTTAGAACTTTATATCACCTCCTTTCTCTCTTGTCAAGTAAAATTTCTCCTAAAAATAAGAAAACCTATTCTCCATTCAGGCAAAAAACAGCCTCCCTTCTTATTAGAAGGTGAAAGAATAGGTTCGAGTTCTTTTCACTGGCAACTGGCTACCCTCAAAGCGCTTCATAACTTTGCACGCCCCGGGGCCCTTTAGTTTTGCGGCTTAAGCTTTATAGATAAAGACATGCGTTAAGCCGGGTAAAGACCCGTCCCATTCTTACGAATGGTTTGCCTTTTTCAGTTACGCCTAATTGTCAATAATAAGTATACCACTTCGTGCAGGGATTGTCAAGTTCGTACAGAAAGATGGGCTGTGTGCGTTGTGCGTAATGCGTTACGCGTTATGCGCTATGCTCTGTACGCCGTACTCCGTACGCACAACGCTGTGCGCCCAACCCATATAGCAATCTCTACTCTATACGCCATGCTCAATACTATAAAAGGCTAAGGATGAGGCTTAGGTTAAGTAAGACTATGGATATATGTAAATCCTAAGCACTAAATCCCCTGCCTGCCGGCAGGCAGGTAAATTCTAAACAAATCATAAATCACAAATCCCAATGTTTCAAACGAATTCGTTTGGGATTTAAGACATTAAGGTTTGGAATTTGTTTGGGATTTAGAAATTAGGATTTAGAGTTTGTCGAATAGTTTGTTTTTACGCTATACGCTATACTACTACACCGCTACGTGCAGTTTGTAGTATTCAAGACCGTGCGTACGGTAGTATTGGTAATAATAATGAAAATTCTGACCCCGGTGAGATTGCAGGAAACAGGAGCGCCTATCACCGAATAACCCGTGCCTCCAATATCCGGTGACGTATAAGTAAAAGTGTAGCCGTGGTGAGGCTTGGCGGAATAATTCTCTTCCAAGTATCTTGGCGTAGAAGAAGTGAGATTTAGTATATTAGTAGCATACACTCCGTTATGGGCAAACGCGTACGTCTCGGCAGCAACAGAAATCTTCTGAACAATAGCCCTGGCAGCAGCTTCGTTACTGTTTATCCGTACGCGCTGCAAGCGGGGCACAGCGATAGAAAACAATATCGCGATGATAACCACTGCCACAAACACCTCTACCAGCGTTAGGCCTTTTTTCATACCTTGCTCCTTTAGCGCCTACGGTGCGCAATCGGTATTAGTCAATACGCTTCCCGTAGTAATTGTGAAAACCTTGGCACCCGTCACATTGCATTCGATGGGCGTTGCGCTGCAATTATATCCCACTGCATCCATTTGCGCACTGCAAGTAAAATTGTAGCCTTGCCTGCTTCTTGAGGTGTAGTTTTCATTAAGGTATGCGGGAGTGGAATTAAGAAGGGCGCCAAACTCAGCGGGGTAGTTACCGTGGTTTGCTGAAGCATAATCTTCGCAGGCAGATGCGATAGCCCTTAAGGTTGTCTGCGCAGCTGCGTCATTTGCGTTTATGCGCATACGTAAAAGCTGCGGGATGGCAATCGCAACTAATGCGGCGATTATCGTAACTACCAGCATCACCTCAACAAGCGTAAATGCCCGTTTTTGCATATCCCTGCCTTCAGAAATTTTACAATAAGAGAATATTTCTTGCCCTTAGGTTTCTGTATACGTTCCTGGTATCAAACACCAGCTTTGCATTCCTGGCAATCGCTGCGTAATCCAGCCGGGAATGGTCGGTGGCAATAATTACGCAATCAAAACGCTTAATGGCCGAAGGGGTAAGTGTAATTGAGATAAGGTCAATATCGTTATATTTCAAATAAGGAATCAAGGGGTCATAATAAGACACTGCGCATTGCTTTTGCTGCAATATAGAGATTATATCAAGCGCAGGCGATTTCCTGAGGTCTTTTATATCTTTTTTATACGTCACGCCGACGACCAGAATTTTGGCCTTACGAAGGGACTTTCCCCTTTTACTCAATACGTCTGCGACCCTTGAGACCACATATACCGGCATGTAGGAGATAATATCGGAGGCAAGCTTTATAAAACGCGAGCTGAAGCCGAACTTTTTTGCTTTCCAGTAAAGGTATAACGGATCCTTGGGGATACAATGGCCGCCTACGCCCGGGCCGGGGTAAAAAGGCATAAAACCGAAGGGCTTGGTCTTGGCGGCCCTGATTACCTCCCACACCTTAACACCCATCCTATGGCACATCATGGCTATCTCGTCAATAAGTCCGATATTGACAAGCCGGAATGTATTCTCAAGCAGTTTGGTAAATTCAGCTACTCTGACCGATGAGACCAATTCAATGTTTTCAATAATGGTACCGTACACCAAGCCTGCCAGGCATGCATCTGTTTTTCCTATTCCGCCCACAACCTTGGTAATTTTGTGCACCGGGAACATTTTATTTCCCGGGTCTATCCTTTCGGGAGAAAAACAAAGGTAAAAATCATCACCGTGCCTTAAGCCCCGCGCCTCAAACAAGGGGCGTATTACTTCTTCGGTGGTGCCCGGGTAGGTAGTACTCTCTAGAATGACCAGGGCCTTCTTTTTTAAATGCAAGGCTATAGACTTGACTGCGGTCTTGATATAGGAAATGTCGGGAAGGTATTTTTTCTTTAAAGGGGTCGGCACGCAAATAATCACCACGTCTATTTGTTGTAAGATACCGAAATCGCAAGTCGCGCATAAGGCCCCTGATGCAATGACGCGCCGCAAGTCGGCGGTGCTGACATCGGTAATATACGATATTTTCTTTTTAAGGCGGGCGAGCCTGTCTGCATCAACTTCGATGCCGGTTACCGCAAATCCCTTTTTCGCAAACTCAATAGCCAGTGGTAAGCCCACATACCCTAAGCCCACTACTCCGATCTTAAGCTGCTTCTTCTTAACCTTGTCCTTGAATTGTTTGACGAACTTTTCCATCACGCGGCCTCTAATGTGTTTACGGATTAGACTGGGAACCCGATTGAGGGCTGTGGTACGATTGATTAAAGTTGAATTCCATCTCCGGAAATGCCTTAAGCCTGAAAATAAGCCAGATGGTGCTACCTTCGTTCTTCTTGGTAGTATGATTTACTTCCATCTCCCAACAATGCAGGTCCCTGGTAATGCTATATTGCTGCTCTGCCAAACCTTTCGTAATCCCGGGCAGATCGGCAATCTGATAGCGCTCATAAATACCGAGTTTCCATTTAGGGTTAAGGCGCCAAGAGCTGCTAAAAGTCATTTCTTTGCCGCCTTTCCTTAAATACCGGTGCCCCAACGAAATCGAACGCTCCTTGCCGAACTCCAAAGAAAGGCTGGGGTTTACTTCGGAAAAATAATCCCCTTGAGGCTTATAGGTGGCGTCCACATCCATACGCATCCAGGCAAAAGGCAGGAGTTTGAGCTTCATAAGGAAATCGGAAAAGCTTCCTCCGCTTTTATCGCCGGTAGCCGGGTCCACCGCATAAAATTTATAATCGGTAGTTACCAGCAGGTCGGCGACATCAACGCTAAGTTCTTTGCGCTTGGTCTGTAATTTGTTCGAAAGTGAGAAAGAAACCGCGTTGCTTTTGGCAATGGCATCAACCGCGTCAATCTGCTTTAACCTCAGGCTGTTCACCGTCGGTTTATGCGTATAGGCATATCCGACTGTCGGCGTAATCACGTGCCTCAAGCCGTTAATGTCAAGCTTAAGAAAATTTGTTTTGACGTCATAGATGCGGTAAAACTTGGTACTTACGTCCGCTCCCGAATAAAAAACGGTCCTGGGAGCGACAGAAGAACCGTTACTGTCCCTGTCATAAAAGGTCTGGCGGCTGGCCAGGTAGGGAGTAACCTGCAAAAACGCAACCCTTGCGGGGAGGAAGAATTTATTGGTTGTATCAAACCGTAACACGCTTACATCATTAGCCGACGCTGAAGGGACGGCATATTTATAATTGAAATTGGCTGCGGACATATTATTCTCAAAATATAAAGGCGTCTGGCCGATCTGCAGGCTGGGCAGGCTATATTTTACTTCGGGCAGCTTCTCAAGCTGCGAATACCACCGGTTAAACCGTTTTTGCACCATTACGTCGAGGCTCGAGTAATTAAACGAACGGTGGTACAGGGCATAGGACAACGGTTGCGCATCCTTTTCGTACTCACGATAAAAATAATCCTTAAGGAGATTGTGGTCGCTTCCCAGAATCGCACGCTTAGAATCGGTAATCTTATATAGTTCGGAGGTAAACTGGCTGTATTGGTCTATATCCCATTTGTGGCGCAGGCGGATAAGGTACCTTTCAAATTCATTGGGAGTATTTTGAGGTACATTCGTCGCCCGCTCATGGGCATAATAATACTTGAAGTCGCCTTTGCCAAACCAGGGGCTCGTATAATTTGCGCCAAACCCCTCTGCTATCCCAAGTTTATCGCGGTAATCCAGATAAATCCTTCCGCTCACGCTGTCACTAAGGCTGTATCTTGTGGCAGTCAGCACATATGCGCCCCATTCCTTGCGTTTCCCCGGCATAACCCTGACATGCATCATGGGGTCCTTAAGGCTTTGATTGAAACTGGGTAAATACAGCAACGGGACATCCCCTAAGCGGAAGGTATCGTGCCTCGTTTGCACTTTGTCTTTCGGAAAGACGTTTATCCTTTTTGACTGAATACGGTAGTGCGGATGCGCAAGGCTGCAAGTCGTGGCATAACCGTTCTCTCCCACAAATTCCTTTTCGCTTACCTTCTTAAGCGTTGCCGCCTTACCGAAATAAGGCTCGGACATAAACTGGGAACCGAGGATGCTGCCGGTCTTGTCCTGAAAATTATACAGCATTTTTGAGCCGCTGATAATGCCCTGTGCGTCTTCAATCCTCACATTGCCTTCTGCCTTGGCCTCCTTGGTAAGGGTATTGACTGCCAGCGAATCGCACGTTAACGTCGCCCCGCCATAGGTAACCGAGACATTGCCCTTAGCGCTCACTTCGCTGGACTCAATGGAATACTCAACAATATCTCCGTTCACAATAATATCTTTTTTTACGGAAGAAGGTTTTACTAAATCAGTAATGCCCTCTTTGGCACTGGGTTGCGCAAACGCAGTTGCAGAAGAAAGCATGCATAGCACAACAACAAGAAAATAGTCTGTCTTCTGATGTCTCATATGGCCGCTTTGTTACGCTTTTGGTATTTTCTTATAATCCTGAATAAACCGCTCCACCCCGATATCGGTCAGGGGGTGCTTAAGAAGCTGTTCGATCACGGCAAAGGGAATAGTCGCAATATCTGCGCCGATCTTCGCTGCCTCCACAACGTGAAGCATGTTACGTACGGAAGCGACAATTACCTGCGTCTTAAAACGGTAATTAGAATAGACTTGTATAATGTCGCGGATCAAATCCATGCCGTTATGCGCCGCATCATCGAGCCTGCCCACAAAGGCAGAGACATAGTCTGCCTGGGCCTTTGCAACAAGAAGGGCCTGGGGCAGGGAAAAACAAAGGGTCACATTTGTTTTAATGCCCTCTGCGGATAAAACCCTTACCGCCTTAATGCCTTCTTTTATGAGCGGGATTTTCACCACGATAGTGGGAGCGATTTTCGAAAGCTGCCGCGCTTCTTCTATCATACCCTGGGCATCGAGGCTGATAACCTCAGCGCTTACCGGGCCGCGCACAACACTGCAGATTTCTTTAAGCAATGCAAGGGCAGGCCGCTTTTCTTTTGCGATCAGGCTTGGATTGGTTGTCACTCCGTCAATCACGCCCAGCGTAGCCGCTTCTTTTATCTCTTCAATATTGGCACTATCAATAAAAATCTTCATCATATGCTCCTGCGTATTTCCTTATATCAACCACGCCCTACATATGACCGGACTAAGATCGCCGCACCCAGTATGCCGCCGTCATTACCGAGCCTGGCCTTGACTATTTTTACATGCTGCGCCTGCACGCTCATCGCCCTCTTCTTTACTACCGTCCTGACCTCGTTAAATAAACTGCTTCCGGCATTGGCAACTCCGCCGCCGATAACAATCACATCGAGGTTAAGAAGGTTTACCGCTCCACTAAGCGCTATACCCAAATACCTGCCAACCATCTGCCACAGGCGTATGGCCTTTGCGTCGCCTTTTTTCGCGCGCGCGCTCAGTTCTTCAAGCGATATGTCTTTTCTAAATGCGGCTTTTGCAGCCCCGGCAATGCGCTTATTCCCTATATATGCCTCAAGGCAGGCAATGCCGCCACAATTGCACTTCGGGCCTCTCTCGTTTACAGGGACATGGCCGATTTCCCCCGCAGCATATGTCGAGCCCCGGTAAAGCTTGCCTGCGCACACAAGGCCTCCGCCTACCCCGGTGCCAAGCGTAATACATAATGCGTTTTGCATCTTCCTGGCAGCGCCGATAGTATGTTCCGCTAACGCCATAAGGTTGGCGTCGTTATCAATACATACAGGCAGGTGGACCTTGCTCTGAAGAAGGGCCTTAAGCCTTACGTTCTTCCATCCGGGAATATTAGGAAAGAAATGCACAAGGCCGCTTTTTGAATCGACCGGGCCCGGCAAGCCTATCCCAACGCCCATAACCCGGTTCTTGTGCAAGCCATTGTCATTGATTATACGATTAATAGAAATTACGATCCCTTCGATTAAATCTTCTTTTTTTAAAAAACCGGCAGTGCTAAGCACCCGCCTGGCTTTAATCCGGAAATTCCTATCCGTCAAAGCCAGTTTTAAATTGGTCCCGCCTAAATCTATGCCTATAATCATGTTACGTTTCATAAATTTTTTTTATTGTATATTAAAACACATGCGAATGCAACATATAATTATTCGCCAAGATAGGCGCAGACCTTATTCCTCCCGGATCTTTTGGCTTCATACAGGGCCTTGTCTGCTTTATCTATCAGTAAATTACATTCCTGCGCATTCCCGGGGAACATGGCTATCCCTATACTAATGGTTATCGTGAAGGTTTCATCGTAGGCTACTATCTTGCGCTGCTGGACTGCCTGCAAAATACGGTTTGCCACAAAGCCGGCATCCTCTTTTTCTGTTTCGGTAAGGACTACGCAGAATTCTTCGCCTCCGTACCTGCCCATAATATCTATTTCTCTGATATTCTCTTTTATGGTCCTGGACACCTCTTTCAGTATACTATCCCCCACAAGGTGGCCGTATTGGTCGTTATATTCTTTAAAATGGTCGATGTCTATCATAAGGCAGGAAAGCGCATGCCCCAGCTTCTTGGATCGCTCAAGTTCTTCGTTGAACCGCTCAAACCAGTACCTCCTGCTTAATACCTGGGTAAGGCCATCGGTAATTGCGAGCTCATTCACTTTTTGATACAAGATCGCCCTTTTTATCGCCAGGAGGAATTGCTGGCTTAAGATCTGGAACGTTTCGTTATCAACATCGCGTATGCCGTCGGCCACAAGATAGCCTATGACCGCTTTATTAATCTCAAGGGGCAACACGGTATATCCCTTGAATTTTGAAATATCGATTTCTCCTTTTATAAACTGGCAATCGCGGATTTCGATATGCGTATAGAGGTGGTTTTTGAATTCAGCGAAAACCTTCTCCTCTTCAAGGTACTTGCATATCTGTTTTGCGTTTTCATACAATGCAATGATCTTCTCAAGTGCGTTTTTTAAGTCAGCGTTTTTCTGCTTCAGTACATCGTTCTGGGCGGCCAAAAGGGTGTATTCATTTTTAAAATGCTGGTGCCTTTTGGTAATATAGGTAATGCTCCTGTGCAGGATTTTCTTAAGCCACACGGCAAGCCATGCGGAAAGAAAAAGGAGCGCAACATACGAAGGGATGTTTTTAAGGACTATCATCGTATAAGTGTTCGGTGGTATTGTTTCATCGTGACGCCGTTACCCTGTTCCTTCCTTTACGTTTTGCTTCATACATCGCCCTGTCGACCTTTAAGATCAACTCCATTTCATCAACCGCATCAACAGGGTATGCGGCAACGCCGATAGAGACGGTAATAGAAGTTTCCTGCCTTCTTAACAATACCTTCTTCTGCTGAATGCGGACGCGGAATTCCTCCGCATAGACAAGCGCTTTTTTCTTGTCCGTTTCCGGAAGAATAACACAAAACTCCTCTCCGCCGAAACGCCCGATAATCGCATTGTGTTTGAAAAAATAATCTATGAGCTCCTGGGCAAGCCCTTTAAGTACTATGTCCCCCGCAGTATGGCCGAACTCGTCGTTATAATTCTTGAAGTAATCGATATCGAGCATCAAAAATGAAAAAACCCTGCTTTGACGCACGCTTCGCTTGCACTCTTCTTTGAGGCGCTCCAAGAGGTATGACTTGGTATACAGCGAGGTCAGGGCATCGTGTATTGCCAGGCTTTGGGTCTTGGCGAAAAGCTGGCCGTTTTCAATGGCGAATGCCCCTATATCAGATATGGTAAGTAAGAACCTTAAATCATCCTGCGAATAGGAATGAGGTTGCGGATTATCCAGCCTTAATATCCCTAAGAACTGGTTTTCGCTTATAAAAGGGGCGGCGATAAGCGACGCAATGGGCCTTAGGTCTTGGTTTTTAAGTTTCTCGAGGTCAAAACGAAAATCCTTTTTGATATCCTCGATATACAATGGGCTGGTATGCCGCAATACCCAACAATCAAATATATCCCCCTCCTTTGCCTTTATCACAAGGCTGCTTTCCTCTTTCTTGGTTTTAAACAAGGTGAGCTTCTGGTTCTTGGTATCCATAAGATACAGAAGGCAGTGGCCTTTGTTACGGCCCAAAAGCGAAAAGGCGATGTTGGCAAGGTTGTTTGCTACATAATCTAAACTTAAATTCTCATTCAAGTCCTCGATAATGTTTTTGAGGGTATTGTAACGGCCGATTTTGTCCCGTATCGCCAGCGCATTCTGCTCTTCTTTGGCATTCTGGTCGGTTAAGATATTAATGGCTTCCTGCAGGCTTTCATTCTGTGCGCCGAACCGCGAAAGTATGACAGAATTGGCTTTAAAAAGATAGGTTACTAGTGCGATATTGAGTGCGTAAAAAACCGCAAGTACCAACGCAGGGATTGTACGGTAATTAAACGCCAGCGCTAAAGGAATAAGAAGGTACAATGCGAAAAAAAGGAGGGTAAAAAAGACTATCCGTAGGGGGAAAATTCTCTCCAGGTACCTGAGAAAATTCTTATAGTAGGCCTTGTAATTAGATGATCGTTTCTTCGGTATCTTTATCAAAAAAGTGCACCTTGCTCATGTCAAACACCAGATCCATATCCTGATTTACCTGCGGCCTATCGTGCGCTCCAACACGAGCAATAAACGTGTGTTTACCTGTATTGAGATAAAGATATACCTCTGATCCCATGGGTTCGTATACTTCACAGTTAACCCTTACGATGTTTTCGGGAGGGGCTTCTGAAACAAAAAGCTTATCGTAAATATCTTCGGGCCGAATCCCAAGAATCACCGGCTTGCCGACATACAACAGAAGCTTTGGGCACATATCCTCAATGAGTTTTACCTGTAGTTTGCCCTCATCAAAATACATGCGTCCGTCTTTTTTAATAATTCTTCCCTGTAAAAAATTCATCGGAGGGGATCCGATGAAACCGGCAACGAATTTATTTTTCGGGTGGTCATAGACATCAATCGGATCGGCCACCTGTTGAATCACGCCCTGGCGCATAACTGCAATCCTATTGCCCATTGTCATAGCTTCGACCTGGTCGTGGGTTACATAAATAATCGTAGTCTGCAGCCGTATATGCAGCTTATGGATCTCGGTGCGCATCTGCACCCTCAGCTTTGCGTCAAGGTTGCTTAACGGCTCGTCGAACAAAAAGGCCAGCGGTTTTCGGACAATCGCCCTTCCTACAGCCACGCGCTGCCTCTCGCCGCCGGAAAGCTCACGGGGCTTGCGCCCAAGCAAGTGCTTGATGCTCAAGATATCCGCAGCTTCATTAACGCGCTGAATGATCTCTTTCCTGGGATAATGCCTTAATTTAAGGCCGAACGCCATGTTCTCAAATACCGTCATGTGCGGATAAAGCGCATAATTCTGAAAGACCATCGCAATATCGCGGTCTTTAGCCGGGATATCGTTTACCTTGCGGTTACCGATATATACATCCCCCTGGCTTATCTCCTCAAGCCCTGCAATCATGCGCAGCGTGGTGGACTTGCCGCATCCAGAAGGACCAACCAACACCATAAATTCCTTGCTCTCAACCCCTAAGCTCAGATCGTCTACGACTTTAGTGCCGTTGGGAAAGATTTTCGAAACATTCTTAAGGCTTACCTGTGCCATTGCGTACCTCTGCTTTCACTTAAAAAGGATGTGGGCGGTATATTTTATTATTATAACAACCCCTGTCGGAAAAATCAACCACTAACTCAAGAAATCGAGCAATTCTGCGATTGTCATTTTTAATTTTCTGCGGTCCACAATCATATCTATCAAGCCGTGTGCAAGAAGAAACTCTGAGCGTTGAAAGCCCGCGGGGAGTTTTTGCCTGATAGTCTGCTCAATAACGCGAGGGCCCGTAAAGCCGATTAATGCCTTAGGCTCAGCGATTATGACGTCGCCTAACCCCGCAAAAGAAGCCATTACCCCTGCCATGGTAGGATTAGTAAGCACTGAGATATAGGGAAGTTTCTGGCGGCTGTGATAATAGAGGGCCGCAGAGGTCTTGGCCATCTGCATAAGGCTGTACATCCCTTCGTACATCCTGGCGCCGCCGCCTGAACCGGAAATAATAATCACGGGGAGTTTGCGTTTCGTAGCGGTCTCAATAGCGCGGGTTATTTTTTCTCCGACTACTGACCCCATAGAACCCATAATAAACCGTGAATCAGTCACCGCAACAATGACCTTGCTTCCTTCCAGCAAGCCTTCTCCTGTCACTGCGGCTTCATTAAGCCCCGTATTTGACTGGTCCTGAATAAGTTTCTCTTTATATGTCTTCGGTCCCTTGAAAGACAAGGGGTCGCAGGGAAGCATATCTTTGTCGTGTTCAGTAAAAGACCCCTCTTCAAGAAGGAACTTGATTCTTGTGTAGGCATCTAAGGTAAAGTGATAATTACACTTAGGACAAACCCTTAACGTTTCGTCCAATGCTTTATTGAAGAGGACCTGCGAACACTCTTCGCACTTCACCCATAAGCCGTCAGGCATTTCCTTTTTCTTTAACCGTACAATAGTATATTTCGGTTTACCGAAAATCGCCATGCGGCCTATCCTTTATTACTCCTGATGCGTATGCACCAGAAGCCCTGAAAGCAACTTGGGGTAAAAATAAGTAGATTTCGGCGGCATCTTCTCGCCCTTAAGCGCAACCGCGATAATCTGCTGTACTTTCACAGGATTAAGGAAGAATGCGACGTTGCGCTTGTGTGCGTCTACCATCTGTATGAACTCATCGGGATCGATACCGTAAGTAATTTGTTCTTTTTCTTCCTGCGTAAAAGACATAATCTTATTGAATACGATGTTGTTGAGAATAGAGACATCGAGCCTGCGGTACTCAACCGGCTTTTCCGGCATCAGCGTATCAAGAATTTTGATATTTTTCAGCCGTAAAAGATAAAACGTATGCAAACAATACATCCCCAGCACATGCTCGGTGTTGCCGGCTTTCTGCAGTAAAAAGAAAAAACGCACCTTATCTTTTATCTCCTCAAGCTGAAAATAGTCTTTGAGGCCTTCAAGCAGCTTAAGCGGCTCTATCTTCTGGCTGAGCGTAATCAAGCGGTGTATCGGCAAAATGCTTAACCCGTGCGATTCGACATTGGTAAAATACGAGAGCAGATAATTAAATTCCTTCCCCTCGCCCTGCGGTTCAGTTTTTTTAAGCAACTCTTGCCTGTACGCACGCGCCACTTCATACCGGTGATGGCCATCGGCAATAAAGGAATCTTCGGAGCGCATCGCCTGCTGTATCTTTTCCAGCAAAGAATCCGACTCTATCCTCCAAACCCTGTGCAGGGTTTTCTCATCGTCAGAAACTTCTATAAAAGGCTCCCTGTCCTGGATATAGTCGCAACACTTCTGGATTATTCGTTTTTTGTCGGAAAAAAGCACAAATATGGGGCTTAAGTTTGCCTTTACTTTCCGCAAGAGGTGGAGCCGGTCTGTTTTCGGCTCAAGCCGCGTATGTTCGTGGCCGTATACGCAAGACTTCTTTTCGTCAAGCCCCATTGCCGCGATCAGGCCGAACCGGGTTTTCTTTTCTCCCCTAATCCTGTACTGCTGGCTGTAAAAATAGACACAGGGTTTTTCTTCCTGTATAAGGATGTTTTCTTTCTGCCACTTCTGGAAAAGTTCGGCAGCCCGGCGGTACTTGTCTTCTCCGGTGACATCTTTACCGAAAAGAATATGGATGAAATTATAAGGGCTTGCGTCGTGATAATAATTCTGCCTGGCCTGAGAGATAACATCGTATGGGGGGCATACCACCTTGGATAATTCTTTGACGATTGCCTGATTATATACTATGGCGCGAAAGGGTTTTATTTCTGTCATCGATGGGCCTGTGGGCAGGCGTTACAACCTTCTTTGGCTTTGGGGCATTCCCTGTTTTTCGGGGCCTCGTCGTTTTTTGGCTTTTTGCGGTAATCGGTGGCGTAAAACCCTGGGCCTTTAAAAATAATTCCTGAACCCGTACCGATCAAGCGCTTGACCGGCTTTTTGCATTTCGGGCACGATTTTATGGGTTTTGCGCTGATGCTCTGAAAAACCTCAAAGCGATGCCCGCAATGGCTGCATTCGTATTCATAGGTAGGCATACGTTCATTTCCCCTTATTTAGATTCCGGCAGAGTTCCCTGGGATGAAATCTGCGGTAACTTTAAAGAATAAAAGAAATATTGCGGTTTGTCAATGTTTTATTGTCATAGAGCGGCTATTTAAAGACTTTTTTTATTTTTTCGCCGAAGCTTTGGCCGGTTTGCGTCATATCCTCACCGCTGGCACGGGCAAATTCCTCCATAAGGCGGCGTTGCTGCGCATTGAGGTTTACGGGTATAACGACTTCGACTTTGACCAGCTCATCCCCAAACCCACGGCCGTGTATGTCCGGTATGCCTTTGCCCCTGATCCGGAATATGCTGCCGCTTTGCGTTCCGGCAGGGATCTTCATTTTGACTTTACCGTGGAGCGTCTGTACTTCGGTCTCACCGCCCAGCGCTGCCATAGGCAAACTTACCTCTTTCTGCGCCACTATATCGTTGCCATGGCGTTGATATAAAGGGTGAGGCTTCACTTCGATAATCACGTATAAATCGCCGCTTATATTCGCACCGCTCTCCCCCTCTCCCCGGATCCTCAAGTGCGAGCCGTTATCTACGCCTCTGGGGATTTTTACTTTTATCCTGCGGGTAACCTTAACCCTGCCCTCTCCGCGGCATTCAGCACAAGGGGACTGTATGACTGATCCCTGCCCCCCGCAGCGCGGGCACGACTGAGAAAGATGAAAAAAACCGCTTGAAACAACGACGTGCCCTGCTCCTTTGCATTGCGGGCAGGTTGATTTCTTTGTCCCCGGTTTTGCGCCTGTGCCTGAACAGGTAGGGCATGTTTCATATCTCGGTACGGCGATTGTCTTCTCAACCCCCGCGACTGCTTCTTCCAGCGTAACGGCAACGGCTATCTGTAAATCCCTGCCGCGCCTCCTGCGGCTGGAACGGCTCCTGGAGCTGCTTCCAAAGATATCATACCCTAAATCTTGAAAAATTTCGTCGAACAGGCCCCCTCCCAGCCCGAAATCCCCAAGCCCTTCGAACACGCTGCTAAAATCAGCCCCCTTAAATATATCTTCGTATGCATAGCGCTGGTCAATGCCCGAATGCCCGTATTGGTCATAGAGGGACCGTTTCTGGGAATCCGACAATACTGCGTATGCCTCGGAGATCTCTTTGAATTTCTCTTCCGCCTCTTTTTTTTGCTCCTGAGGAACGCGGTCCGGATGATAACGCAATGCCAGCTCGCGATACGCCTTTTTTATCTCTTCAAGCGTAGCGCTCTTCTGGGCCCCCAATATCTCGTAATAGTCGCGCTTTGTAGACATTTTTTCGTAGTGAGTACAGCGTACCGCGTATTGCGTAAAAACAAACTATTTGGCGAACCCTAAATCCTAAACAAATAATACCAAATGCCCATTTTCAGGGTTATGGTCGATGCCTGCCTTGCCTGCCTTGCCTGCCGGCAGGCAGGGCAGTCAGGGTAGGCAGGGGATTTCGTGCTTAGGATTTAAACTAAACCTTAGCCTTGACCTTACTTGGCCTTAACCTAAACCTTAACCTACATCGTAGCTCCCCGGGGCTACTTCTTATCGTCCTCTTCTTTATACTCGGCGTCGATAATGTCCTCTTCTTTTGCGCCGGCACCGCCGGAAGCGCCCTGCCGGGGCTCTTCTTCCTTTGGCTGCGCATCTTTCGGCCCTGCTTTTTGCTGTTTTGCGGAAGCTTGTTTATACACCTCTTCTGCAAGTTTATGCGAAGCCTTGGTAAGCTCCTCGGACGCTTTCTTTATGCGGTCGATATTCTTATCCTTAATAGCTGTCTTTAAATCATTGAGCCGGGATTCTATTTCACCGCGCTCCGCCTGGCTGATTTTATCGCCGAAATCTTTAAGGGATTTCTCCGTTGCATACATAAGGTTGTCAGCCTGGTTGATAGTCTCTACTTCCTCTTTTTTCTTTTTGTCTTCCGAGGCGAATTTTTCCGCTTCTTTCACCATCTTCTCGATTTCGTCCTTGGAGAGCTTCTTAGGCGCAGTAATCCTTATGGACTGTTCCTTGCCTGTGCCCAAATCCTTTGCAGATACGTGCACGATGCCGTTGGCATCTATATCAAAGGTGACTTCTATCTGCGGGACCCCTCTTGGGGCAGAAGGTATTCCAACCAGGTCAAACCTGCCCAGCTCAACGTTATCATCGGCCATCTGCCGTTCGCCCTGAAGCACGCGCACGGTAACCGCCGTCTGGTTATCTGCAGCGGTAGAGAAAACCTGGGATTTTCTTGTCGGGACCGTGGTGTTGCGTTCGATGAGTTTAGTGAAAACTCCTCCCAGCGTTTCAATCCCCAGCGACAGAGGCGTTACGTCAAGAAGCAGGACATCCTTCATGTCGCCCTTGATAATCGCTGCCTGTATGGCTGCCCCCAAAGCCACGCATTCCATTGGGTCAATGCCGCGCTCAATCTTCTTACCTACGTAATCCTCGAGGAATTTCTGGACAATAGGCATGCGCGTAGGCCCGCCGACCATAATGATACGGTCTATATCGCGGGGGGTGACCTTTGCGTCTGAAAGCGCCTGCTCTATGGGATGGCGGCATTTTTCAATGATAGGAGAAACGAGCTCCTCAAGCCTTGCCCTGGTAATCGACATGGTCAAATGCTTCGGCCCAGAAGCGTCGGCAGTAATAAAGGGAAGGTTGATATCCGTAGTAAGCGTTGAAGAAAGCTCAACCTTGGCTTTTTCGGCTGCCTCGCGCAACCTCTGCATTGCCATTTTGTCGTTGCGCAAATCAATGCCGCTTTCTTTCTTAAACTGGCTGGCAATGTACTCAATAAGCACATTATCCATATCAGTTCCGCCCAGCTGTGTATCCCCGGATGTTGATTTTACTTCAAAGACGCCCTGCGCCATCTCCATGATGGTCACGTCCAGCGTCCCACCGCCTAAGTCAAACACCATAATCTTCTGTTCCTTCTGTGATTTCTCAAGCCCGTAGGCAAGGCACGCCGCAGTAGGTTCATTGATGATGCGCAATACCTTAAGGCCGGCGATCTCGCCTGCATCCTTGGTAGCGGTCCTCTGGTTATCGTTGAAATACGCAGGGCAGGTAATCACCACCTCTTCCACCTTATCCCCCAGATATGCTTCCGCGTCCTGTTTAATCTTCTGAAGAATAAACGCGGATATCTGTTGCGGGGTGTAATCTTTTCCATACACCTTAAATGCATGGTCGGTACCCATTTTGCGCTTTGCGGCAAAAATGGTCCCTTCGGGATTTACTGCTGCCTGCCGCCGAGCCGGCTCTCCCACTAAGCGCTGTCCGTCTTTGGTAAACGCCACAAAAGAAGGAAACGCCTTGCCGGAAGCAACCCCTGCCCCCTCTGCAGAAGGGATGATAACAGGCCTGCCGCCTTCCATAACCGCAGCAGCCGAATTAGACGTCCCTAAATCAATCCCAATCACTTTAGCCATTTTTCCTACCCTCCTCAATGAGCGCATAACTTACGAACACTAAAAAGCGCGAGTAAGTTATCTTGCGCGAATTGATCCCGAGCCCACATTTGAAAATCTCGAAGAGATTGCCAAATGTGAAAGCGAGGGACCATAAATTAATTACGACTTATTTTTTATTCTCTCCCTGGTTGCCTTTTTTCGACACTTTAACTTTTACCGTTCTTATCACCCTGTCGTGCAACAAATAACCTTTTTGTAA
Source organism: Candidatus Omnitrophota bacterium (assembly GCA_040754255.1). Lineage (GTDB taxonomy): Bacteria > Omnitrophota > Gorgyraeia > Gygaellales > Profunditerraquicolaceae > SURF-25. The sequence continues at coordinate 17,557 of JBFMDA010000015.1, forward strand.
TTCTTCAACCACTGAATTTTCCGCAACGGCGCTGTCTTCAACCTGCAACATTGCTTCGTGAAAATGGGGGTCAAATTGCTTTCCCTTCGCCTCAATCGGCTTGACCCCGCTTTTTTTCAATAGTTCATATAGGTGCGCCAATATCATCTCTACGCCTTTTAAAAACGCGGGGAGGTCTTCGTGTTTTGTCTGGGCCAGCTCAACAGCCCGCTCAAGGTCATCAAGCACGTTGAGCAATTCCAAAATAAGGCCTTCATTTGCAAAACGGATAAAATCCGTTCTTTCCCGCTCAAGCCGCTTACGCGTATTTTCAAAATCCGCCTGCAACCGCAAGAGCCTGTCCCAGTATTCAGAAGCCTTGGCAGCTTCTTCTTTCAAACGGGTATATTCGCCCTCATTAATGGTAACGGCCTTTTCCTGCGCTGCGTCGTGTTGCGCGCTTTCTTTTTTGTGCTCGTGATTTTCTTTTTTTTCCTTCTCTTTTTCCATATCTCTAATAGTCCGTCTCTTCAAGAAGTTTATTCAGCGTAAAAGAAACAAATGCCAAGGTAGCGACCGTCTGCTCATAACTCATCCTTAACGGCCCTAATACGGCAAGCCTGCCTGCGTCGCGCCTTCCCTTATGATACGCGGAAACTACCAGGGAACAATCCTCTCCGACAGAACAGCCAATTTCTTCTCCGATATACACTTTACAATGGCCCTGGCATTCCTGGTTCAGTAACGTAAGCAACCTTGTCCTCTCTTCCAACAGCTCAAGCAAGAGGGAAAGTTTCTGCGCATCGCGAAATTCGGGCTGCCGTGCCATATTGCGCAGCCCTTAAAAGAAAATCCTCCCCTTTAACGATGATAGCCATACAAGAGAGGTATAATGGGTCAATTCCGCAACAATACCGGAGGTCTTCTCAAGCAGCTCTTCAAGGTCAAAATGCGCCCTTTTGCTGCCGGTCAAACCCTCAAGGATCACCAACTTTATGTCCTCTGAGAGCTCGCGCTGCGACATAAGAAAATCGACATAGTAACGGTAGCCTTTCCTGGTTGGCACCCTACCCGCAGAAGTGTGGGGATGATAGAAGTAGCCCTCCTCTTCAAGTTCCGCCAGTATGTTACGCATCGTAGCAGAACTTAAGCCAAAATGCTCGGCAAGCACCTGGGAACTTACCGGCTGACCGCCGGCGATATAGGCGTTTACGGTAAATGCCATAACTTTATTCCGCCGGTCTTCCTGATTGACTATCTTCACCATAACCTCACGATTGTATCACAGAAACTTTGCTTCTGTCAACATTAAGCAAATACGATTTCCTTATCCGTTAGTTTTGCAAACACTTTTTCTCCCGGCTTAACCTTACCCGAGAGGACCTGCACGGCCAGGGGGTCAACTAACGTCCTTTGAATTAATCGCTTCAATGGGCGTGCCCCATAATGCGGGTCAAAACCATTTCGTCCGATAAAGGCCTTTACCTCAGGGGCCACCTCCAAGGATATCCCCTGCTGGCTTAACTTTTTATGGACCTGCTGGAGTTCAATATCCACAATGTTGTGGATATTTTCTTCCGAAAGAGGATTAAAGATAATGATATCGTCGATACGGTTAATGAACTCCGGCTTAAAGGTGCGCCTTACCTCATCCATCAATTTTGCCCTGATGTCCTGATAGGCTTCTTCGTCCCTGCGCTCCTTAAAACCTATTGAGCCGTGCTTCTGAAGGATTTGCGCTCCGATATTTGAAGTCATGATAATGACTGTATTCTTGAAATTCACGGTCCTGCCCTGACCGTCAGTGAGCCTGCCGTCGTCAAGGATCTGTAGCAAGATGTTAAATACATCCGGGTGCGCCTTCTCGATCTCGTCCAGGAGTATGACCGAAAAAGGCCTGCGCCGCACCTGCTCGGTCAGCTGGCCGCCCTCTTCATAGCCGACATAGCCCGGAGGCGCCCCAATCAGGCGGGAGGTGCTGAATTTTTCCATATATTCGGACATATCAAGCCTAATAACCGCATTTTCGTCATCGAACAAAAACCAGGCCAATGACTTTGCCAGCTTGGTTTTTCCCACTCCGGTGGGCCCCAGAAAAATAAACGAGCCCATCGGCCTGGTTTCATCACCAAGGCCAGAGCGGGAACGCCGGATACAGCCCGAGATAACTTCCACCGCCTCATCCTGTCCGACCACCCTGGTTTTAAGCCGTTCTTCCATTTTCAGAAGCTTTTCAGTTTCCCCCTCTAAAATCTTCGTCACCGGTATAGAGGTCCATTTCGCAACAACGCGGGCAATATCATCTTCGTCGACCTCTTCCTTAAGCAGGGACCCTTTTTTCTGCATCTGGGCAAGCGTTTGATTTACCTGTGTTAGTTTCTCTTCCAGCTGGCGCAATATTCCGTATCTTATTTCCGCAACCTTTGCCAATTCGCCTTTCTTTTCCGCTTCTTTCTCCTGGCTCCTGACCGATTCGATTTCCTTTTTGACTTCGCGCGCCCCGATAATCAGCTCTTTTTCCTCTTGCCACTTTTCAGAAATATCCCTGCTTTTCTTACGCTGCACTTGCAGCTCTTTTTCCAGGGCAGACAAATGCTCCAGGGAAGCCTTGTCTTTTTCTTTCTTCAACGCCTGGCGTTCAATTTCAAGCTGGATTATCTTACGGTCGATCTCATCAAGCTCCTGCGGCTTTGAATCAATCTCCATACGCAGGCGGCTTGCCGCTTCATCCATAAGGTCTATGGCCTTATCGGGCAGAAATCGTTCCGTGATATAGCGGGAAGAAAGCTGCGCTGCCGCAATGAGTGCACTGTCTTTAATGCGTACCCCGTGATACAGTTCGTAACGTTCTTTCAAGCCGCGCAGAATCGCGATAGTGTCTTCGACTCCCGGCTGGTCAACGTAAATAGGCGCAAACCTTCTTTCAAGGGCTGCGTCTTTTTCAATATACTTGCGGTACTCATCAAGAGTGGTGGCGCCGATACAGCGCAACATCCCTCTTGCCAGAGCAGGCTTAAGCATATTAGAAGCGTCTACTGCGCCTTCGGCTGCGCCGGCCCCTACCAGCGTATGCAGCTCGTCTATAAAAATAATGACCTGCCCGTTTTTTGATTCAATCTCCTTTAACACCGCTTTTAGCCTATCTTCAAATTCGCCGCGGAATTTAGCGCCCGCAACAAGGCTGCCAAGGTCAAGCGCAATAATCTTTTTTTGTTTTAAGCCTTCGGGTACGTCCTTCTGCACTATGCGTTGCGCCAGCCCCTCGACGATTGCGGTCTTTCCCACCCCCGCCTCGCCGATTAATACCGGATTATTCTTGGTGCGCCGCAAAATCACCTGGATCAGCCTTCTGATTTCATCGTCTCTGCCGATGACAGGGTCCAGCTTGCCGCGGTTAGCCAATTCTGTCAGGTCCCTGCCGAATTTTTCAAGCGGTTTGTATTTATCCTCGGGCTTCTGGTCGGTAATACGCTGGCTTCCCCGTATGTTACTAAGCGCTTCAAGCAGCTTCTGCGTATTAATATCGCGCTTCTTTAATTCCCTGTATGCAGCTGAACTATTATCGGCTAAGGAAACCAGCGCCAAAAGGATATGTTCGCAAGATAGAAATTCGTCATTCAGTTTTTTTCTTTCGGCCTCGGCAGAATCAAAGAGCCGGGATAATGCGTCAGAAAAATACACCTGGCCGTCGCCTGATACAACCGGAAATTTTTTCAGTTCCTTTTCAATTGCCTGGATGAGGGAAAATGAGGCCACGCCAAGTTGGTCCAATACATCCAAAACCACAGAACCTTCCTGACGCAAGAATGCATACAAAAGATGCTCAGGCTCTACCCTTTGATGGCCTGATTCCTTCGCAAGGCTAACTGCGCTCTGTAGCGCTTCCTGTAATGTGACGGTAAATTTATTTATATCCATTCGCTGCCCTTTTCTCTACCTATATATTAGCAGTCTCGTATGTAAAGTGCTAATTGAAACTCAAAAAAAATTACTTTTCTTTCTCTATTTCTAAAATTATTTTTATCCCTCTCACGTTGACCCGTTTTTCCTGCATAAGGTAATGAACGTATTCAAGCCTTCTGATATCCCTTAAGGAATAAAGCCTGCTTTTTCTCCCCGCCCTCGTAGGGCACACAATGCCCGCCTTATCAAGCTGCCTTAAAGTCCAGACCGGCAAATCAACCAGCTTGCTGACTACGCTAATCACGTATACCGGCTCATCCGGGCTTATAGAAATATCGAAGAGGGGCATTACTCCTCCTTTAGTCTGAACAAACTATAGCATATTCTAACTATATTGTCAAGTATATTTGATTAAAATAATTAGATATTCTAATTGATTACTTCTATCTTCTTGCTTTGCAATAACTTATCGAATATAATTCCAGGGATGTTTACCTTTATTTTTATACCTTTTTGAAGATATTGTGAATCTAGGATTTTGCCTTCTTTATAGAAAACGTCGAGTACCTCCATAGCATCATAGCGAATCATGATTTCATGATATTCCATACTGGGTATCAGGTTCTTCTGGACTTCGTACAGAAGCAGTCCTACATTACGGTTGTATTTTGCTGAAATTCCTATTGCCCCCTTGAAGTCATTTTGCAAGCGGGAAAGCCAGACATCATCGTCAATCAGGTCTATTTTATTCAATACGGTAATAATCGGCTTGTCTTCTGCTTGGAGTTGGCGCAATACCTCTTGCACCGCCTTATAATGGTCGTACACACGGCTATGGCTTGCGTCCAGCACGTGTACCAGAAGCTCGGCGTCTTTAAGTTCTTCAAGGGTCGCCTTGAAGGCTTCTATAAGGTGATGAGGCAGGTTATTCAAAAAACCTACGGTATCGGAAAGCACCACGTGTTCTCCGTTGGGAAGCTTTACGTTCTTGGATAAAGGGTCAAGCGTGGTAAAGAGCCCATCATGCACAGGCTGGCCTGCATCGGTCAGGCTGTTTAATAAAGTAGACTTGCCTGCATTGGTGTAACCGATCAAAACAACCTGGGACAGCGACTTAGCCTTTCTCTTCTTGCGGATTACCTGGCGATGAAGCACAACCGCCTCAAGGTCGGTTTTGAGCTTTTCAATCCTTTGACGGATCCTGCGCCGGTCAATTTCAAGTTTCTGCTCTCCCGGGCCCCGCGTCCCTATACCGCCTCCGAGGCGGGAAAGAACGATGCCCTTACCGACCAACCGAGGCATAAGGTACTGCAACTGTGCCAATTCAACCTGCATCTTGCCTTCGGGAGTTTTGGCATGGAGCGCAAAAATATCCAGGATCAGCTGGGTGCGGTCAACGATTTTCTTCTCAAGCACATTTTCAAGATTCCTTTGCTGTGTTCCGGAAAGGTCATGGCTGAAAATTACCGCGTCTGCTTCATACTCTTGGCTTAAAGCGCGGAGCTCCTCTGCTTTTCCCTTTCCGATAAAAAGGTTAGGAGTAGGCTTATCCCTGATGCATTCAACAGTATCCACTACTGCAACCCCGCAGGTATGCGTCAGCTCCCTAAGCTCCTGCGCGACATCCTCAAAAGGCCAGCGGTCCTTCTCTGAACGCAACTCGATAATGACTAACAGCGCTTTTTCCTGCATGTGCTCCTGATGTGTGTAAGAATTTTTCCTGCGATTTCGCAAGCAGAATCTCTTGTCCCTACCTTAATCCAGTGGATCCTTTTGTCTTTTCTAAACCAGGTCAATTGCCTCTTGGCGTATAAGCGGGTATTGCGTATAAGAAGCTTCTTTGCCTCATCCAGGCCGTATACACCCTTAAGATACTCCCCCACCTCCCTGATGCCTAACGCCAAAGAAGCGGTTTTGCTGAGTGCGGACTTAGATAATTTTTTGACTTCTTCAACCAACCCTTCCTTAAACATGCGGTCAACCCTTTGTTCTATCCGCCGGTATAACTCGTTCCTTTCCATATTAAGGCACACACAGGAAACTTCATACGTATCGGCTAATCCTTGCCTTTGTTTTTGCAGCTTTGAAATCGGTTGCCCTGTTGCTTCAAATACTTCAAGGGCCCTGACAATGCGCCTTAGGTCATGCGGATGGATCCTGGCTGCTGCTTCAGGGTCAACCCTTGCCAATCGGTCAAATAACTGCACATTTCCTTTATGGGCCGCCTCTCTGTATAACTTGGCACGTATCCGGGTATTTGCGCTTTTATGTTTGAATATCCCGTCTATGACTACCGACATGTAAAGGCCGGTGCCGCCTACAAAAAGCGGGGTTTTCTGTTTGCGCAAAATCCTGCTGATAGCCTGCATGGCATTACGGCGGTAGCGCGATACATCGTATTGTTCTCTGGGGTTGACAATATCGAGCAAATGGTGAGGCACTTTCCTCCTGTCGGCAAGGGCCGGTTTTGAGGTAACGATGTCTAAACCTTTATAGACCTGCATGGAATCGCAAGAGACAATCTCGGCATTGAGTTTTTTTGCCAGGATTATCGCAACTTTGCTTTTGCCGATTGCAGTAGGGCCGACGAGAAAAAAGACCTTTTTTTTCGCATTTTTTGAAAAAAGCTTCTTTTTTGCCATACCCTGGAAGGAGATTTAAGGAAATGCTATGTTAAGGATAAATCTTTGTGGGGTAACCACACCTTGAAAGCTTCTCTTTAAGGTTTTTTGCTTGTTCTTGCGTGCTTAGTTTGCCCACGCGCACCCTAAAAGTCAACTTATGCGGCGCAGTGCCTGCTTCTTCAATATATGCGGCAAAGCCTTTGTTGGCCAATTCGCGCGCCAGGGCTTGCGCGTTTTCTTTTTTCGAAAAAGAGCCGACTTGCACCGTATAATAACAATCGACTAATGAGCAAAACTCACCCTTTAGCCTTGCCTCAAGGCTAAAGGGGAATTCCTCCTTAAGCAGGCCTGCGTATTGCTTCGCAGCGTGCGAATCGTTAGTTTTTGCGGCAATCATGGCAAGCCGGTAATACACTGCGGGCTTATGCACCAGCACCTTAGGGTCATTGCGCATAGCTTCGTAATGCTGCGTTGCCTTTATGTAATCACCGCGCAGGAAATATGTATCACCGATACCAAGCCTGGCTTCGCTCTGGTACCTACTGTCGTTGCATTCGTTCAGGATTATCTCAAAAATATCGGCTGCTCTCAGGTAATTGCCTTCTTTTAAATAGCTCAAAGCCAGAAGATAATACAGCTCATCAACGCCTTTTGAAACACCCTGGATCCCTGCCAGGGCCTTTTCACCCTCCTTGATGCAATCAGCGTAATCTCCATGCAAGAAATAATAGCGCGCCTGCTCAAGTTCCAGCGCACACACGGGTACCGCATAAAGAAACATGATTGCCAGCGTACAGCCGCACACAACGGCTGCGCCCTTCTTAAGATTAGCTCTCATTGCGTGGCCTTCTTTCGTGTTCCTTTGTTCCGCGAGATTTCCCGTTGCAGATCGAGGATTATACGATGCCTGCGCGCCTTCTCTTGTGTAGGTACGTCATCCGGCCACTGCAACGCATGCGTATGGGGCCGCGGAGAATATTTAAAGATATAGGCGGCATCGAATTGCGCTTTTTTAACCAACTCGTAGACGCCTTTAAAGTCGGATTTCGTTTCCGAGGGGAAACCGACCATGATGTCGGTAGTAAGCGTACCCCCCTTTACTATTGTACGGTAATTTTCAACCAGGTCAAGGTAGTCTTTCGTAGTGTAACCGCGGTTCATCAACTTCAAAATCCTGTCCGAGCCGGATTGGACAGGCAGGTGAAGGTATTTTTTCAATTTATCCAGTCGCGCCATGGCCTTATACAAATCAGTTGAAGTATCTTTTGGGTGCGAGGTAACAAAACTGAATTCTTTTAACCCCTTAATGGAATTAACAAGCTCAATGAGCGTAACGAAATTAACATCTTTATCGGCATAGGCATTGACGTTCTGGCCAAGGAGGGTAATTGCAGTGATCCCTTTATCGAGTGCGAGCTTGATTTCATCGAGTATATCCTTGTGTGCGCGGTTGCGCAAAGGCCCGCGCGCATACGGCACCACACAATAAGAACAAAAATTAGAGCAGCCTTCGGAAATTACGACGTAGGCATGGTTTTTATCTTCGTAAAATCCGCTTCGGTAGATTTCATCTGGACGGGCTTGGCTGTCAGTCTCCCAAATCTTGCGCTCAAAAATAATCTGGGTCGATGGTCTATAGTCTATAGTCGATAGCTTCTTTATTATTCCGGGGATTTTGGCGATATCGCTGGGGCCGACTACGAAATCAACAACAGGTGCGCGCCTGAAGATTTCGTCTTTATATGTTTGGGCCATGCAGCCGATGACTCCGATGAGCGGACGTTTCGTATTGCGTTTTGCGTACGGCGTATTGCGTACGGCGCGGGATTGCGAGTGCCGCTTAGAGAGCCTGCCGATCTCTGACCAAACTTTATCCTCGGCGTGCTGACGGACAGAACAGGTATTAAAAAGAATGACGTCGGCTTTAGCTGGTTCAGAAACAAGCTTATAGCTGGCACCTCGAAGTAATCCAGCTACAACTTCTGAATCCCGGACGTTCATTTGACAGCCCCAACTGCGGATAAAAACTTTTTTTTTATCTTCTTTCATATAAATAAGTTATGACTTTTCGGTCAAGTGTCTAAAACTGTATAAGAAGATGAACGATAGTGATTTTACGTAGTTTTTAATGATAATTTTATCGAATTTCGCCATTTTATAAGGTTTTGATGTCTAAAACTGTAAAAATCGGATAATTCTTGTAATCACGCCTCGGCTTAACCCAACCTTTTTTAATCCAGTAGTATAACGTCTGCCTATGAACACCTAATAAAGCTGCTGTTTGGATTATATTATAAGTTTTATCGGACCTTTTGATATATTAGCGAAATATATCTTTGTCTGTTTAGTCTATTTGACTCTCTAATATCTTTTCCTTCTCTAGTTCTTTCTTCAGATTCCTTTCTCAATACTGTTTATATAATTCATGTAAGATATCAATACCTTTTTTCCCAACTTTGCTGTGCTTCGCTACCATAAGGCCAGACTTTTATTATTTCGTCTTTTTCATTACGGAAAGTCAATCCTTTCTTAAAACAGTTCATGATTCGTCCTTTAATTTCGTTATTTTAACACAAAATGGGGTTGGCATAAAGATAAAGGAGATATGAGGTGTCAGGGTGGATACAATTAACGAAGTAGGTAGCCCACAAAGAAGCTTCTGTTAATTATCAGGTATCAGTAAAAATCGCATTCACGAAGTTTTCTTTTCCAAATTCTTCGATTAAAGCACCAAACCTCTGCCTCGGTTTGGCATGATACCTATAAAACTTAACAACTCTTTCTACAATATGCAAGACCTTATCTTCTGTGTAAACTTTTTCAAGTTTAATGCCGAACTTTGATCCTCTGCCGCCGCAACCTCCGATATAAACGATATAGACGGCCTCTTTCGTGGCGCTATCGAGCTGGCCATGTATACCTATATCAGACGCCTGTGGCCGCGTGCAGGCATTGGGGCAGCCCGAGATAGCTATTTTGAATTTATGAGGCAAGTCTAAGCCGCACTTTAAGCCCAGTTCGTTTTCAATTCTAGAGGCCAGAGAAAATGTATTTACGAGGCCCTGCTTGCACCAGTTATTGCCGGGGCAGACCGTTGTCGCTCTGAGCCGTGGCCCTGATGTGCCTGAATCGATACCAGCCGAAGCGACCTCGTTCTCGACCTCTGCTATATCCTCATATTTTACAAACGGTATCTCAAGTCCCTGCCGCGTTGTGACATGCACGATCCCCCTGGCGTATTTTCGCGATATTCCTGCCAGAACAGTAAGCTGTGCGTCGGAAAATACGCCGGTGGCAGGCATTCTGGTCCTTAAAACAAAGAATCCTTCCTGTCTTTGTTTTAAGAAGCCGCGTTTTTTCAGATTATCGTAACCGATATTTTCCGGCGTCATCTTATAATCCTCCTGAATGCCGCGTCGGCGGCTTTTATGGTGTCTTCTATATCCTTTTTAGTATGCGCAAACGAAAGAAAGTTTGCTTCAAACTCAGAAGGCGCCAGATAAACGCCTTTCTCCAGCATCGTCTTATAGAAGAGCTTGAATTCGGTCTTTTTCGCAAACCTCAAGCTGAACATACTACCATATGAATCTATCGTTAAAGATACTTTATATTTTCCGGAGATTTTCCAAATATCGGAAACAAGCTGCTTCGTAATATTTTCGAGCTTTTTATACTTATCCTTTTGTTCTTTTAGTGCCGTTAGCGTGGCAACCCCGGATGCCGCCACAACAGGATTACCTGCAAATGTCGACGCTTGATATACGTTACCGGAAGGCGCAAGATGCTTCATGATCTTTACGCCGCCCCCATACGCCCCTATCGGAAGGCCACCGCCGATGACCTTACCCAGAACGATCAGATCCGGGGTCACGCCGATATTTTGGGCAAACGACCCAAGCCTGAAACGAAAACCAGTAATGACCTCATCGAATATCAATAGCGTTCCGTGCTTCGCGGTTGATCTTCTCAATCTCTTTAAGAAATTTATGTCCGGCGGCAGGACGCCGTAATTACCACCAACCGGCTCGACCAATACAGCAGCAATCTCACAACCATACTTTTTAAATACACGCTCCACGGCTTCTGTATCATTTAAGGGAACCATTATCGTGTGTTTTGTGGAATCTTTTGGAACACCGGCGCTCGATGGGATCCCGAGCGTCGCAAGCCCAGAGCCGCTTTTTGTAAGCAGGTAATCCGCGTGGCCGTGATAGGCGTTTTCAAACTTTATAATTTTATCTCTTCCTGTATAACCTCGGGCCAGCCTTACCGCACCCATCACGGCTTCAGTACCCGAATTGACAAACCTTATCCGTTCGACAAACGGTATCGCTTCTCGGATCGATTTCGCTAATTCGACTTCTTTCATATTGGTCGCGCCGAAACTCAAACCGTTATAGGCAGCGTCCCTGACCGCGTTCACAACGCCAGAGAATGAATGGCCCAGTATAAGACTTCCCCACGACAACACATAATCGATATACGTATTACCGTCATGGTCGTAAACTTTTGAACCGCGGCCCTTCCTGATTATAATCGGGTTCCGCCCTACATAATGAAAAGCGCGCACGGGGCTATCGACACCTCCCACCAGATATTTTTGTGACTCCTTGAATAATTTTGAATTTATGATTTGTTTAGCCATTTTGCAATATCCTTAGCATGATAGGTAATAATTAAGTCCGCTCCGGCACGTTTAATTGAAGACACGATCTCAAAAACAATTTTTCTTTCATCCCAATATCCAAATCGTGCGCCGTGTTTTACAAAAGCGTATTCGCCGCTTACATTATAGGCGGCAAGCTTCGTTTTAAATTTTGCTTTGGCCCTGAAGATTATATCAAGATACGCCAAAGCCGGCTTAACCATAACGATGTCGGCGCCTTCTTCAATATCATCCGATATTTCATTGAGAGCTTTTTCGGCATCCTTATAATCGAGCTGATAACCGCTCCTGTCTCCGAATTTAGGAAACGATCCTGCCGCGTCCCTGAAAGGACCATAAAAGGATGATGCGAACTTCGCTGAATACCCCATTATCTTGGTATTCTTAAAGCCGTGAACATCCAATGCTTTTTTTATAGCCGATACCTGTCCCTTTGCCATAGCCGAAGGCGCAACATAATCCGCGCCGGCTTCAGCGTGTGAGAGAGCCATTTTGGAAAGTGCCGCGAGCGTAGATTTATGAGCGATGGTCTTCTGTCCCGATCTGATAATCCCGCAATGTCCATGTGACGTATAGGCACAAAGACATACATCCGTCATTACAATGAGACCGGGGATTTCTCGCTTTAATTTTCTTACAGCACTGGCGACCGCAGCGTCCTTTTTATAAGCATCCGTTCCATCTATGTCTTTTTTATCCGGCACGCCGAATAAAAGAACAGTTCTCACCCCGTGACGCGCTGCCTCTCGGGCCTCCCGAACAACGGCATCAGGAGAAAACCTGTAAATACCAGACATGGAAGATATCTTCTCCCTCATATCCTTGCCATCCTTTATAAATAAAGGATATACGAGATCTTTCGC
>JBFMDA010000016.1:0-28500 GCA_040754255.1 Candidatus Omnitrophota bacterium
TACCTTGGCATACATTCCTTAATGCCTGATTGGATGCAACCCCACCGCCCACCACAAGCACCCCTGAGCCCTTCGCCCGGCAGGCAGCCAAAGATTTTTCAATAAGCACCTTACATACTGCTTCCTGAAAAGAAGCGGCGATATCCTTCAGCAAACGGCGAGGCAACAGGCGTGTCCCGGCCTTTGTGTGTGCACGCACGTAGTAAAGCACTGCGGTTTTGATTCCGCTAAAACTGAAATCGAGGGGAGAGTTGGTCCGGGAGCAATTAAAAGGTATGCTACGGGGGTCTCCTCCTTGAGCCAATTGCTCAATAATCGGGCCTCCCGGGTATCCCAGCCCTAAAATTTTCGCTACTTTATCAAATGCTTCTCCCGCAGCATCATCGAGCGTTTTGCCGAGTAAGGTGATACGGTCAAAACCCTGGACGTAAAATAAGTTTGTGTGCCCCCCTGAAACAATCAAAGCGACAAAAGGAAACCGGGGTACTTTATCTTTTTGATTGAGAAAACTTGCGAATATATGGCTATAGAGATGATTAACGCCAAGCACCGGGATTGCCAGCGCTGCACTTAATGCTTTTGCGAAAGAGAGCCCCACAATCAACGAGCCAAGCAGCCCGGGGCCGTTGGTTACGCTGATCAGGTCAATGTCTTTGACGCGCTTCTTGGCGCTGCGGATAGCGCCGGAAACTACCGGCGCAATAGCCTCAAGTTGCATACGCGAAGCTATCTCGGGTATTATTCCTCCGTATTCTTCATGCAAAGGCAGGCTGGTCGCAACGATATTCGAAAGGATTGTACTCCCCTTATATACCAGCGAAGCGGCAGTTTCATCGCAAGAAGTCTCGATTCCTAACGTATACATGATGGCAACGCAAGGCTTATTCGGCAAGCTCGGAAACAAACACCAGGCTATACCCTTCTCTTTCCAGTGAAGGGATAATTTCTTTCAATGTCTCCAGGGTAACCCTGCGCGCATGCCCGATGCCGATCGCATAGCCTTTTTCATCGGCCTCCTCTTTTAATTTACGGACCTGTTCCTTGATATAAGAAGGGTTAGCTTTATTATCTAAAAAGACGTCTCTTTTAGCAAATAGCACCCGCTTCCCCTTGGCGACAGGGGCACATACGGATTTTGACGTCACGAAACTATCCAAATAATAAAGCCCTCTTTTGTGCAATTCATTAAAAATAATGCCCATTGTCTTTGTGTCTTCGGTAGCCTTGGAACCCATATGATTAGACACGCCTCTACAGTAAGGAATGGCAGTAAGGTCCTTTTTAAGGATTGCCTGGATATCCTGCTCATTCATCGAGACCATAATTGTATTCTTTTCCAGCCTGTATTGCTCATGCGGCTCAAGCGGCAGATGAAGGATAATCTCAAATCCACGCTTATGCAATAATGCAGCGACGGCTTTTGAATACGCCAGATTAGGCAATACCGACATAGTCAGGCGGGCGTGGATATGCTCCAGGGAGGTGGCGATTTTTGCATTATACCCCCAGTCATCAAGCACAATCGCGATCCTGCGTTTTGGCGCTGTAGGAACGACTTCTACCTGCGGCTTTTCGGCTTTTTTCTGCCTGCCCAGCCACATCTTGACCATTACAATACCTTGCACGGCAATTATCAGGATCAAGATCAGGATGATTTCTTTGTAAATGACTGTTCGTTTCATTCCTTATCCTTGCTGCTTGTCTGGTAAAGCGTAATAGCCTTAAGGACGTCCACTGCCCGTATCAACTGGCTATCCGAGGTGTAATCCGTTTTTTTCCTCTCAATTCTCTCTTCCCTTTTTTCAACCTCATCAAATACCGCGTCCGGCTTATCTAAAGAGACTTCTTCTTTTTTGCGCAACGGTTCGATCTTGGCCTCCTCAACTATGATATCCGGCTGTATTCCTTTGTCATGTATCAGTTTGCCTGAAGGGGTGAAATATCGGCTCGTGGTCAACCTGACCGCCGAACCGTCGCTTAAAGGCACCACTGTCTGGACAGAGGCCTTCCCGAAAGATTTTGTCCCAAGGATTATAGCCCTCTTATAATCCTGCAGCGCGCCTGCCACTATTTCGCTGCCAGACGCAGAGCCTTCGTTAATCAAGACGACAATCGGCATGCCGAGGATCGGCTTTTTGTTGCGGGACACAAACTGCAGGTTCTGGGAATCTTTCCTTCCCTTGGTATATACGATCACCTTGCCGTCTCCCAAAAATTTCTCGGCGACCCTTACCGCGACATCAAGGAGCCCCCCGGGATTATTACGCAAATCCAGAATAAGCGAAACACAGCCCTGCTTCATCAGGCCGCCCAATGCCTTCTCTAAATCCGCGTACGTGCCCTCTCTGAATTCAACCAAGCGGATATAGCCGATTTTATCTTCCAAGATCCGCGCATCTTTAATATTCCTTATCTTGATTACATCGCGCACTATTTTAAAATCGAGCAGCTTCTTTTCGTTTTCGCGCAATATGGTCATCGCCACCGCTTCGCCGGGCTTACCTCTTAGTTTCTTTACCGCATCGCTAAGCGTCATATCCCTGGTGATCTCGTTGTCTATTTTTACTATCTTGTCATTCGCCTTAAGCCCTGCTTTCCAGGCAGGCGTATCTTCTATTGGGGTCACCACGGTAATCAACCCGTCTTTTATGGTGATCTCTATGCCTATGCCTCCGAACTTCCCCTCGGTTTCAACGACCAACTCGTTATAATCGTCAGGGTCCATAAACTGGCTGTAGGGATCAAGCGCATTAAGCATCCCCTTAAGGGCCCCGTAGATTAATTCCTTGGAGTCCGTTTCGTCAACATAATCAGAGCGGATAATCGCTACTGCGTCGGAAAACAACTGCACCTGTTTATAAATAGAATCTTTTTTCTGTTGGTTTGCCGTGACCGCATAGGAAGCGCCCGCGAAAATAATCAACGCGACAAGCAGACCAACCGTGTATTCTTTACGCATCAGTTAACCTCCTCCTAAGGGCATCCTGCACTACTTTAGGGTTTGCCTTTCCCTTCGTCCTTTTCATGACCTGGCCGACCAAAAACATGAGCGCATTTTCTTTACCCGATATAAAATCTTTGGCGGACTTCTGGTTCTCTTGTATGACTGCATCGATCTCGGCCTTGAGGCTGTCGATATCTGAAATCTGGGCCAGGTTTTTCTCTTTAATGACCAGCCCCGCGGATTTAGAGGTGAGCAGCATCTCCTCCAAGACCGACTTACCCGTCAAATTAGAGATCTGCTGCGTCTGAACTGCCCGGATTAATTCGATCAATGACGCCGGTAAAAGCCCTAAGCCTTCGATGCCGCAATTTCTACTGTGTGCTGCTGCGGAAACCGGCCCTATAAGCCAGTTTGAGATTATTTTTTTATCAACTCCCTGCTGTTGCAGGCACTTTTCGGCATATTCAGCCGCTGCCCTGGAAACAGTCAGAATCTGGGCATCGTATTGAGGTAACCCGTATTGTTTCATAAATCGGCTGCATTTTTCACGCGGCAGCTCCGGAATGCGCTGCCTGATTGGCTCTATCATATCTTTTTTGATGATAAAAGGAGGCAAATCCGGTTCCGGAAAATAACGGTAATCTTTTGCTTCTTCCTTGCTGCGCATGGAAATAGTCTTTTCTTCGCGGGTGTCCCATAGCCTGGTTTCCTGGACGATCGTCGAGCCTTCCTGCAGCAATCCCTCCTGCCTGGTAACCTCAAAGGAAAGTGCGTCCTTCACTGCCTTAAAGGAATTCAGGTTCTTTATTTCTGTTTTAACTCCAAGCCCCTCTGCCCCTTTTTTCCTTAAAGAAATGTTTGCATCGCATCGCAAGGAACCCTTCTCCATATCACAGTCAGAAACCCCCAGATACCCAATCACGCTTTTTAAGGCAACTAAGTATGCGTAGGCTTCTTCGGGGGAATTAATCTGAGGCTTTGAAACTATCTCAAGCAAAGGAATGCCTGCCCGGTTAAAATCAACCAGGCTGACTTCGTCTTTATGTATCAACTTCCCCGCATCTTCTTCCAGGTGCACACGCAGGATTTCTATGCGCTTATCCATATCGGGCATTTGCACATCCAAATACCCTTCTTTTGCCAAGGGCAAATCATACTGAGATATCTGGTAATTTTTCGGCAGGTCAGGATAGAAATAATTTTTCCTGTCGAATTTTGTAAATTCCTGAATCGAGCAATTCAACGCAAGTGCCGCTTCCAACGCATGCTCCAGTGCAAGTTTATTAAGTACCGGCAATGACCCGGGCATCCCTAAGCATACAGGGCATGTCTGGGAATTCGGCTCCTGGCCAAATTCTGTAGAACAGCCGCAAAAGGCCTTTGTGCTGGTCTTTAAATGCAGGTGTACCTCCAAACCTATCACTGTCTCGTATTCCATGCGCGTGCAATACCCTCTCTAGTGCTGCTATAACTATAGCCTTGGCTTCTCAAGATGCCAAGGCGTATTTTGTTCATAGGTATATGCTACCTTAAAAAGCATCTCTTCATCAAAAGGCTTCGCAAGAACCTGTAAGCCAATCGGCAACTTCTTACGGGTAAAACCGCAAGGTATAGAAATAGCCGGGATCCCTGCCAGATTCACGGAAATGGTATAAATATCGGAAAGATACATACGCAAGGGGTCTTGCGCTTTCTCGCCTATCCTGAACGCAGGCGTAGGCGAGGTAGGCGTCACAATACAATCGAGTTCGGCGAAAACCCGTTCAAAATCCTGCTTAATCAGCGTCCTCACTTTCAGGGCCCTAAGATAATATGCATCGTAATACCCGTGAGACAAACCGAAGGTACCCAGGATAATCCTGCGTTTTGCCTCTTCTCCAAAACCCGTCCCCCTGGTTTTCTTATAAAGGGAAATCATATTCTGAACGTGGCCTTGCGCAACTGCCCTGAGGCCGTATTGCACCGCGTCAAACCTGGCCAGGTTAGAGCTGGCCTCTGCAGTCGCGATGATGTAATACACGGGGATCGCGTACTGCGTATGAGACAAAGAAACCTCTTTGCAAACCGCGCCCTGGCGCTTAAGCTCGGCGATAGCTTCATCCATCGCCTCTTTTACCTCCTGGTCCATCCCTTCTACAAAATATTCTTTCGGAATGCCGATACGTACCCCTTTGATACCCGCCTTCAATGACCCGGAATAATCGGGGACACTGGCATTAACCGACGTTGCATCGAGGGGATCGTATCCGGCAATAGCCTGCAAAAGGATTGCCGCATCTTTGACATTTTTTGCAAGAGGGCCAATCTGGTCAAGGCTGGAGGCAAACGCGATAAGGCCATAACGGGAAACCCTCCCGTATGTAGGTTTCAAGCCTACAATCCCGCAGAATGAAGCGGGCTGCCGGATAGAGCCGCCCGTATCAGAACCTAACGCCAAAAATGCTTCGTCTGCCGCAACCGCAGCCGCAGACCCTCCCGAAGAACCGCCCGGGACATACGCAAGGTCCCAAGGATTACGGCTTGCGCCAAAACAGGAATTCTCCGTCGATGAGCCAAACGCAAACTCATCCATATTCGTTTTTTTAGTCAGGATCAACGCACCCGCCTCTTTTAGCTTACGTATGACGGTCGCGTCGTACGGAGGCCTAAACCCTTCAAGGATTTTCGAACAGCACTCGGTTGCATGGCCTTCCGTGCAGATATTGTCTTTTACCGAAATAGGGATGCCTTTGAGGGGCCTCGTGGGGTCGGGCGTAAAAACATTTTCCAGTACTTTAGAAATGAAGGGCGCATTATCCAGGCGCACATACGCGCGCACCTGAGGATCAAGCGCACGGATCCTCTTACGCAAAGATTCAATGATATCCTTAGGCGACAACTCATTATGGCGCAGTTTTTCAATTAGTTCTGAGGCAGTAAACCGACAAATATCCATATTTAGTTTTACGGATTGTCTTCGATTACCTTAGGCACTACAAAAAAACCGTTTTGCCGCAACGGCGCGTTCACGAGTACTTTCTCAATCGGCAAAGAACCGGCAGGCGTATCTTCCCTTGTCACGTTCTGAATAGGAAGAATATGGCTTGTGGGCGCAACAGAGGAAACATCGACTTTTTTAAGCGCATCGATAAACTCAATAATCACTTCGAGTTGGCGCGAAAGCCTTTCCAGCTCCACCGGCATAAGTTCAATCCGGGCCAGGTGCGCAACATATTCAACCGTTTCCTTTGAAATACCCATAGGACTCCTGTCTTTGCAATACAAAGGCTAATAGTAACATTCTTTGACGGAAAAGTCAACAGTATCCTTTGCCTAAAGGCAGGCATTACGTTTTATTTTCTTGTAAATATTTATAATTTATGATATATTTTACTATAATTAATTTGTGTACTCTGGAGGAGCGATGAATCCTAAGATCCTGGTGGTAGATGACGAGCCGGACGTATGTGAAACGATAAAGCACTATTTTGATAAGAGAGGTTACGAAATTATAACCGCGGGCAAGGCGCAGGAAGCCATATACAAACTTATCACGGAAAAACCTGCACTCGTGCTCCTGGATATACGCATGGCCGATATCGATGGGATCGAGTGCCTGCGTATAATGAAAAAATTCAATAAAGACGTCGTGGTGATAATGGTGACCGCTAACGACGATGTTGAAATCGCCAAAACAGCAATGGCAGCGGGTGCTAAAGACTATATTACCAAGCCTATCGGTTTCACGGCCCTGGAGACCGCGATTACGACCTACCTGTTCCTGGATAATAACCCAAAGGAATGAACTAAAAGGGCGATACGCGGACGGGTAAAAACTGCTGCGTGCGTACTACACGCTCCTTAAACCCAATATACCTCATGCATAGCGCATCCAAGAAGCCTCGGTACACACTGAACGCGCAAGGCGAATTCATCATTGAGAACTACAATCTCGCAAAGCCCTTTGCGAACTTCTTCCCCGGAATTGCCGGGACCTACGGAATCCCGATGTGGGCGTTTTACGTAAACCGCGGCCAGGCAATCGCAAGTTTCGGGACGACCGACAAAAACAGCTCCATCCTTGAGTTTTTCCCCGCCAACAAGGCATGGCAGTTTGTTTCCCATACAGGGTTCCGCACGTTCTTTAAGATTACCGGTCCAAAAGACAGCATTTTTTATGAACCCTTCCATAACGGCCTTGCAAATCTGCGCTTTGATATTGATAGCAGAATGTCGATTTCCTCTTACGGCCTCAAGATCGAAGAATCTAATTCCAGTATCGGGCTGCGTACGCAGGTAGAATATTTCACGATCCCCAACGATTCCTTTGCGGCACTGGCGAGAATTGTCACTATCCGAAATACCGGCCGCTCCACCAGGCATTTCCAGGTGCTTGACGGCCTCCCCACCATTATCCCCTTCGGCATCGCAAACCTTTTCTTAAAAAAACTCGGCCGCACTATCGAGGCTTGGATGAAGGTCAAAAATATTGAACAAGGGGTGCCTTTTTACAAAATCGATGTTGACCCTACGGATCGACCACAGGTCTTGCATATTGTCCAGGGTAATTTTTACTTGTGCTTTAGCCAAGACGCGCACACGCCGCGCATCAATAAGCCCATTGTGGACCCGGAGTGTATATTCGGCCCGGTCACGGACCTTTCTTACCCATATCGGTTTCTGTCAGAAAAGAACTACGCATACCCACACACACAGATCAGCGTCAGCAAAACCCCTTGCGCGTTCATCACGGAAAAAATAACCCTGGCTCCCTCGGAAGAAAAAACATTGTATACTGTAATCGGGTCAATGGGTTCGCTAAAAGCACTTACCTCCTCCGTGCCCAGGATAGCGCGCAAAGAATACCTGAGAGAAAAACAAAACGAAAACCGCCGTGTCATCGAGGCCTTACAGAAAGATATAGATACCAGTAGCGCGCATCGGGCATTCGACCTTTACGCAAAACAAACCTACCTTGACAATATCATCCGAGGCGGTTATCCCCTCATCTTTGGAGAAGGCAAATCGCGCAAGGTATTCTATGCATACTCACGTAAGCACGGGGACCTGGAAAGGGATTATAATAAATTCCATATTGAGCCGACCTATTTTTCTCAAGGGAACGGTAATTATCGCGATATGAACCAGAATCGGAGGTGCGATATCTGGTTCCATCCGGAGATAGACGACGAAAACATCATCCTATTCTTCAGTTTAATCCAATCGGACGGGTTTAACCCTCTTGTCATTAAGGGATGTAATTTCGTGCTTGACGAAGGCGCAGGCTTCAAGGCAAAGCTGAATGCGCTTGCTGAAGCAAAATACCACGCTGCGCTGCTGTCATTCCTCGAAAAGCCGTTTACTCCCGGCTCGGTTATCCTCTTTATCGAACAGAATAAAATCGGCCTGCGCGTCGATTACGGAAAGTTCCTGGATGCCCTCATCGCATCTTCTAACCGGCATCAGGAAGCCGAGCACGGGGAAGGCTTCTGGACCGACCATTGGGCATACAACTTAGACCTTCTTGAGAATTATTTAGCGATCTTCCCGGAACGCCTGAAAGAGCTTGTATTTGATAAGCGCGTGTTTGCATTCTACGATAATACCGAAAGCGTTAAACCAAGAGACCAGAAGTATATGCTTAAAGACAGCTCTGTGCGCCAGTTCCACTCTCTTGTCCCTGACAGCGCTAAAAGGGAATTAATCAGAAAGCGGGCGTACCCGCATGAGCTTTCCAGGACAAACCACGGCAACGGAGATGTATATGTCACGACGCTGGCAAACAAACTTTTCTGCATCCTGGTCAATAAAATGGCGTCCCTTGATCCTTTCGGTGTCGGCATCGAAATGGAGGCCGATAAACCGAACTGGTTCGATGCCCTTAATGGGCTTCCCGCGCTGCTGGGGTCATCGATCAACGAGACGTTCGAGCTCAAAAGGCTTCTTGCGCTCATAGAGAAATTCTTTGCCTCAAGCGGCGTAGGTTCCGTCGCATTAAGCGATGAAGTATATGAACTGCTCGCAAAACTTGATAGCCTAATCCTGGCATACTTCGCTTCAACTTCTAAAAACAGGGATTTTGATTTTTGGGACAAAAGCCATGCGTTAAAAGAAGAGTACCGCCATAACACAAAATTCGGCTTTAGCGGCAAGGAAACAGAGGTTACCACAGATACGCTAAAAGGGATAGTCGCCCATTGTATAAAGAAAATTGATACGGGGTTAGCAAAAGGCTATGATAAGGAGCGTAATATCTATTATTCGTATTTTATAAACGAAGTAACCGAATACCGCATATTGAGCCAGAATTTCGTAAAACCTACGAAATTTTCCCAAAAGAAACTGCCTCTTTTCCTGGAAGGCCAGATGCACGCATTACGCCTGAGCGGTTCCCGCCATAACGCCCAGCTTCTTTACCGTGGCACGCAAAAAAGCGAACTCTACGACAAGAAATTGAAGATGTATAAGGTTACCGCCCCCTTAAAAGGAATGCCGGAAGAAATCGGCAGGTGTGGGGCGTTTACCCCGGGATGGCTTGAAAATGAATCTGTCTGGCTGCATATGGAGTACAAATACCTGCTGGAAGTTTTGAAATGCGGGCTTTACGAAGAATTCTACAGAGACCTGCGCAATACGCTCATCCCTTTTCAACGGCCCCAACAATACGGGCGCAGTATACTTGAAAACTCTTCCTTCCTGGTGAGCAGCGTATTCCCGGACAAATCCCTTCACGGAAATGGGTTTGTGGCGCGGCTCTCGGGGTCGACCGCGGAGTTTGTGAATATGTGGCTCTTGATGAATATAGGCAAGACGCCTTTTTCCCTGGATTCAAAAAATCGATTACAGCTTACCTTCTCCCCCATCCTTGCACAGTGGCTTTTCGCCAAAAACAAAACATACCGATTTAATTTCCTCGGCACCATCCCTGTAACGTACCACAACCCTAAGATGAAAGACACCTTCGGAAAAAATGGCGTTGCACCTGTTATGATCACGTTTCGCGATGCATCGGGTAATCCCGTCGAAATCAATTCCGGCACTATCCCCTCTCCTTACGCGCAACAGGTCAGGTCGCGCGCAATCACATCGCTTGAAATCTATCTCGGCTAATTTTATACATTGTGCATTTGTGCAACTTGAAATCTTGCCCTTGTCGTGCTATACTTATATTGACAATTTGGTAACCTACTGAAAAGGCAAACTAGCAGTAATGCTGGGGCGCAAAGCTGCAGTCCCGAAAAACGGGAGGCTGAGCTGCCAAAGGGGTTAAAAGAAACAAAACCCCGAACCCTAAGATGCCTTAGGGTTTTTTGATGAGACCCCCGCAAAGTTTGCGGGGGTTTTTTGTTAAAGGGAAAAAAATGAAAGCGCAAAGAGTAGTGACATTCCTAGACCGGGCTGAAGTAGATTTCCTCGATAAAGTGGGGAAAGACGCGCTCTTTACAAGCGGTATGAAAATCTCCAGGACGAAGATAATTTCATGGACGATAGATTTCGTAAAAAAACTCGGCATCAACGGGAAGAACATTAAATCGGAAAGCGACTTTGAACACAGGATACTAGAAACGCTGGGGCATGGGGGGTCAGACCCGCTACCTTAATGCAATGGAGGCGCCTTCTATTAAAGGCGTGCACAAGGAGGGTTTGCCATGAAGAACAAAAAAGTAATCGCACTGTGCGCATGCGGCCTGCTATTCGTAACCGGAATTGCCCTTGGCCAAGACAGCGCTTCAATCACGGTGACCTGTAGTATACCGGAAATCCCGGGAGTAAATTCCCCCCTTATCCAGGAAAAGACTCAAACCCTGCAAAATTCAGCCGTGCTACCGGCGGTTCAAGAAGAAAGTGCAGAAAACACTCACACATCAAGTACAACCCCGGATACAACGGAAACAACGCAGATTGTCCTTGCGCAAAGCTCTGCATCAACCGATGTATTGGAGACATACTACAGCAGATAGCACAAACCCTACTCTTTTATCTTTTTTAGCGGGATATTATACAGGTAGGTAATATTTTCGAAGAGGCCTATGGTCTTTACCAGCGGCACCTCGGGTAAATAGTCCAGCGGCAGGCTATTGATATCCAATGCGAGTGAATGCTCACCGATAGAGATATTAGTAAAAGAATATCTCCCTTCTGAATCGGTTTTTGCGGTCTTTGAATCGTCAAGCCGCAATACGGCATTCTTAATCCCCTTATCTACGCTGGTGTATGTGCCGTCTCCGTCAACGTCAAAATACACGATACCGGAAATCTCTGAACGCGATACAAGGCCGAAGTAAAGGCTTGTTGTCCTGCCTTGGCTTATACCAGCTGCCTGCGTCTGGGGGGTCGTTAACACGTATCCTGTCGGTATGGTATTGGCATCCAGGACCACAAACGCCTTCTGGCCCCTAATAGCGCTAAATTTAAAATAGCCGAACATATCGGAAACTGCCGAAATATCCTTGCCCAGCCAGAGCCTGACGCCTTCGACAGGAGCCTCATCCCTCTGTCTTAGGCCGTCTGAATTCAAATCTTTGAATACATATCCGTCGATAGAGCCGACTGCCTCCCACCGCTTGCCTGTATCCCAGGTATAACGCATACCCGCATTGAAGTCGGCCTCTATGCGCTTAACTACCGAAGTCTTTTCCGCCCATACGTTCCTTACCCTCGCAGAACAATACGCCTCTCTATCCGGCGTAGGCCTGTAAGACAACTCGGTGTATCCTTCTATGTAATCCTGGCCGGAAAGAAAACTGAGGTTCGAAGCGGCGTCTTCTTCGTCTCTATACATAAAACGCACATTTTGGTAAAAAGGGCTATCGAATATCTGGCTGGTAAAATCCAGGCCCGTATCATAGACATGCGGGCTGCTGTGTTCTCCGGTATATTTGTCTTGGAGCCAGTTCCATTGCTGGTTAAAGAAATAATAAAGGTTTCCGATCAAGCTGAACCGTATCCCCGAAGAAATATTGTCGTTTATATAATCAAGGCTTGGCCCGCTATAATTCTTGTTATCCTGATGCCGATACGTAAGGTACGTTCCGACGTTCCTTATAAAATGAAAAGTTTTATTAATGCCTATCTGCGGGCTTTGGTAGCGCGACTGCGAAAGCTCTCCCAATTGATTTTGTAACGTATAGGAAAAACGCAGCGAAGCACTCGGGTCTATCTCATACCGGGCATCAAGGTCATAATTTTGATTCCACCGGTTATCGTTGTCAAGGGCGGGAAACAGCCTGTCTTGATATACATCCAGTCTGTTTGAAATATTCCATTTCTCGGCAGGAGAAAAACGCAAGGTAAACAACCCTCCCAATTCACCCCTGCGCCAGGTCTCACCGGTAATTGTCAAATAATCTTTATCTATATTCCTCAATTCATACGTAAAATTGAGGTCCGGCTGGTGATACGAACCCCTAAACAAATGGGCAAATGTTTCTGTGTCGTATCCTATTTCATAGCCCATTTTCCAGTCGCCCAAGGCCCAGTTGGCATTTGCATCATAGGCATAATGATTAAGGTAACCGGGCCTTTCCCTCCCGTACCCGTGCGCAACAGAAAACCCGAAATCAAGCACATCGAGCGGGTAATAACGTATATCGGCACCGTTTAAAAAGGAATTCTTTATCTTAGTCAAGCCCGGCGAGAGGTTTCCGAACCTGCCCCCTCCTTCCCTGCCCCAGAAGAGGTTATAGTAAAGCTTGTTGTTAAACGCCGGGGACTTAACACTTACGCCCCTTAAAGAAGGAACATCGCCGGATAACGCCAGGTTTGAGAAACCGGGAGAAAAATTAAAACCCCGTAACGAAAAATCTTTGAAATCCCCCCATGAACCTTCGGTAAGGCCGAGGGTAAAGTGCGTCAGGTCTGTTGTTTCCTTCAACGACCTCACCACAGCCGTTGAATCAATTTTTCCATACGGAGTGGCGCCGTTTATGCTTATACTATGGTACCAGGAATAGGACTGCCGGTTCAATGAATCGAGCCTGCGGCCGGTCTCGTACGAATTCCAACCAAGAATGTAACGTACCTTAAACGTGTCAGCCCTTTCAGCATCAAGCCTCATTTTTTCAGCCACTGTCAGGCCGGTAGATTTTGGCAGGCTTCCGAAGAATTCAAGCGTCCATCTTCCGTTGTCATCCCAGACATGCACATACGTATACCCCACCTGCGTACCGGTGATCCTGAGCTGGTCGGGATTTTCCTTTTCTACAGAAAGGATATCGGGTTGCGTTACGAGGAACCGACGTATATTCGCGCCCACCACCAAAAGGTCCCTACCCTCCTCAATCTCAATGGGCTGCCGGATATCTTTGAAATTTTCATCCAGGACAATAGTCAGCGGCTGATGAGGCACTTCCTCCTTCTCGGGGAGTTTTATCTGCGGCGGTTGGGCAGGCAAGGAAACAGTGCCGGAAGGTGTTACCCCAGGCAGCCCTCCCTGCAAAGGGGCCACCGGCAGTTCTTGCGCAGGCTGCGCCAAATCAATATATTCTTTGATTGTTTCTTTATACGTGTTGATTGCCTCTCGGGAAGGAACTGCCTGCTCTATGCGCAAAGGAGGGAGTATCTTTTCTTCTGCCGTAGGCGGCAACGTATCTTGTTCTATTATACGTATGTATTTTAATGCGGGCTCGAAATTCGGCTCGGAGATCAGCGCTTTTCTAAACTCATGCAGTGCCTCTTCATACCGCCCCTGCCGGTAAAATTTTATCCCGATCTCACAGAGATATTCAGAAACCTGAGTGTACGCTACCGCGTCCTGCCCGAGTAGCTGGAAAGAAAAAACAAATAAAGCAACTCCGCAGGCAAATCTAAAAGGTGCCTTATGCGTATGCCTCATCTATTTTAGGTCTCCGACGTAACTTATCTCACCGCTGGCATCAACGGTAAGCATGGCTTCCCGAACCAAGGAATCCCTATCCCCGAGCTCAAGCGTCAGCACTATGTCGTATTTGCCCTGGGGGATACTTTCTTTCCACTCTGAATAGAATCTTCCCTTGTCATTCGGGAGCGTAAACAGGTCGTTAAATTCCCCTCTGGCATACACAATGCCCTGGGCATCCATGATATAATACGTTGCCTTTGCCGTAATATCGACATTCCCGCCGTTGAGGAAGTCGGCGCTTATTCCAAGCGGCGAGTCAATTGCAGGCCTTCCTATGGAAAGGTTAGAAAGGGTGCATAATTTATTGATAGTTCCTTCCGGTTCGATATAGAAGAGTGCGCCGATCCTACCTACGACATTAACCACTACCCCTTCTGCCTGCTTTTGTGTACCCATAGGGCTTTCAAAAAACATAACCGCATAATGGCCGCCTTTGGCATCTTTAGGGACGGTCACGGTAAAATTCACCGACTGCCGGCCGTAAGGGGCAACGGTAAATTCCGCAGGGACGAATGTTACCCAGCTTGCGCATGATAACGCAAGGCTTCGCGCAGGCTTAAATTCCTTCGTGCCGTCAAAAGGCGGCAGATAGTACCAGTCTTCAAGGTACGCCTTGACTTCAACCGGCGCATCGGACACATTCTCAACACTGATAGAACCTGTCTTTGTGCTACCCGGAGCTATGGATAAGCGGACTTTAGGCTTGTCAATACGAAGCATGGCAGCCTCAGCGCGCGTGCCAACAAAGACGCAGATAATCGATATAATGATTCCTACGCACAGGAATTTTTTTGTGAGCATACGAGCTCCTTAAAAAATTAAAAATTCCCCTTCTATTTAATAACGCCGAAGGGGAAAAGGCGCATGCGTTATCAGCATACTGTAACAGCAAAAAACCAGAGATTAATATGCGACAACGCTCACAGTGACTCTGCCAGTGTAATCACCGGAAAGCTGATTGAGCGGTATAGGCTCAAAACCAGCATCGGCCGGCGGTACATTGGGTATTGCGTAATCAGCCCTGACGGTCTGAACTGCTGCACCATCACCGCTGCTGTAAAGTACCAACGAACCGTCTGCGGGGCCGGGATTACCTGTTGCTGCCCCCAAAGGACAATCCATTGCTGCATCTGCAGTAGTGTCCCAGCAGCTGACTGCAGTAACACCCCACCCTTTCGCTAACCTTGTGCCTCCGTTCCAGAGCCCGTCAGACTGAGAGATAAGCTGATACCTCTGTCCTGCGGTAACCGCGGAAACAAAGAGTGCATAGTAATAGCGGGAGTACCATCTGCCTGCCTCGGTAACCTCATCAGCCAACAAATGCCTCAATTGGTCAAAGTTCATTACTGTCTGGTTGCCGGTAAATTGGTCATCAGCAGGGTCCGCGGTAAGCATGGAATCTACCTTCGCCATACCCCAGGAAAGCTCCATAGTTGAAGGCAAATTGACAGCAACATCAATTTCAGCCGAGCTGGCCGCGTAGCACGTCGCCGCTAGGGAAACCGATAAAAACAGGGCAAGAACTAACGATAACTTTTTCATTTAATTCACCTCCTTCCTATTCCTCATTTTTACTTATTAACTATCTTCGCTGTATAACGCTAAATTTCCGAAAGCGAATATACTATTCTTGTAGAGTAATCTCCGGCACGATAATCAAGCGGAAGCTGTAATTCATAGACCAGCTTAAATGCATCGGGTGAACCCTTGTTGTCGGATACAAAAAGCACCGTATCTCCTCTGGTAACCGGTGTTTTCTCCGGTATCTTAAGTTGGCCCTTTGTGCGCGCATCTTCCATTTGGATAGTAAAAAACTTATCCGCTATGACATGGCCTTCTTTATCCGTCAATTCAGAAATGACCTTCTGGGTCATCTGGTATTTCTTGCCTACGTTTGAATGTATCTCGATTTCTACCTCGCTCTTCTGGGGAGGCTCAAGGGGTTTGACATTGCGAAACTGGATTAAACCGCCTGACGCAGGCTTTATGACCAGGTCAAATATCCGGGGGACATCAACTTCAAAATCAACGCTATCTATAAGGCGCACCTGTGAGAAATCTATTCCCCCAAGCAGGTATTTCATTTGGAAATTATATCTGCCCGCATTCAACTGCTGCGCGTTGTCGAGCCTATAGTTTAATACAAAACTGTCTGCGTCGCCCTGAGGAGACGAAGTATAGACTTCCTGCTGCCTGCCGGAAAGGCGCGTTAGCTCACTCACCACCATGCCTCTGCCCGATGAGCTTCCTAAAAAATTAACTACTTCGTAGGGAAGCTCTGAACCATCGGAGCCCATCGGTACGCCTTCGGGCATCTGGAGAATGCTGAATTGTTTGCCGAAACCGCCGCGTATAGTGATTGTTACGTCCGCCGAGCTACCCTCTTTCGCGCCTGCCTGTAAAACGACCCGTTTTGAACCTGTTTGAGTAGTGACCTCTATAGAGGAAGCAACCTCGACTTCAGCAAATATATTCAGTATTACCGTCACAGGGGACTCGGCCGAATCTATGGGCTCCAGAGTGAAAGCGATCCTACCCCGATAAGAGCCCGCAGAAACATCAGGGGGAAGGATCAAGCCGTAGACTAACGTAAATGTATCTGATTCCCCGCCTTGGGCCGAGGTATATATTACCGGCCTTCCCATACCAACCGCATATTCCTGCTCCACATGGAGCGTGCCAGCCCTGTTTGTACCCCTGATACCGTAAACCCTGAAATCATTCTGGGGGATTTGATACCCATCGTCTGTATGCAAAGGCTCAAGGAGGGATTGCACGACACGGTATTGTTTTGCGATATCGGAATTGACCGTGACTGTGACCTCACGGTTTATCCTGCCTAACGCAGGAGAGATTTTCCCGTACCGTAAATCATACCCTCCTTCGTATGGCACTACAGACAAAGAAAATGAACTTGCGAAAGCAAGAAAAGGAAATACGCAGAAAAAGAAAAATGCGAAGGTTATGATAAGGTATTTTCGATTCAATTGAGCCCTTTTTGACTATTATATATTACTATGCGATTTTGTCAATCAGATAAAACAAAAAGGCCATACTGACCCTTTTTTAGTCAATCTGGCCTCAAAATAAGCCTGATTATTCCGATTTCCTCCTAATCGGAATACCAAACTATAAAAACTTTAATAAAGATTTTTATAAGTATAGCGCAGTAGACCCGTTTTGTCAAGGTTAAATGTAGTAATATAATCTTTATTTAAACACAATTTGGGATAGCAGAAATACTGATTTTGAGGGAATGCATGAAATAAATTATAAATAGCTTTCCCGAACTAAACAAAAGCACGCTTCCTTTAATACGGCAGAAGAATTTCTCATTCTGCTCCTTATGATTGATTATACGCAAGACATACATGTATGGCAGCGGCCTTTCGACCGATGAGGGATTCGATATTTCCCTCGCAATGCAGACCAGGTGCCGGCGAATAACATTACGGACTCCCTGCTTGTCGAAAGTCTCTGAGCTTGACAGGGCCTTTCTCTTTTTATCAGTTGAAGTAATAGCCTTAAAAAGAAGATCGCGCATTTTGCACCTTCTCTAAAAAAATGCCGGGTTGCGTATCGATTTCTCTTCCCCTTCTCTCTCCTGCAACCCGGCTTACCCCTTAATAATACCGTGACTGGCGGGGTTTAAGCAATTTTATAACTCCTCAAAGGGAAAAAATAACAACAAATTATAAAAACACTTTTATAAAGTATGTAAAAAGAGCAGAAAAAAAATTGCAATTTCCTTAATAAAAGTATAGCATTTATGTTTCTCTAATTTCAAGTAAAACAAGGTATTTGTAGAAAGCGTTTTCAGAAATATAGGTTTTTAGGCCGCAGTGAATAGAATTATCAAAACAGACGTTTTTCTTTTCCCTGCAGCAGCTTGGAGATATTACTGTGGTGGCGGGCTATCGAAAGAAGCGAGAGAAGTATGCTCACGGTAATTACAGGTGCGGGTTGTTTAAATATATAGGCATATACGGGAAGCATTGCAGCCGTGACGATAGAGGCAAGCGAGACTATCCTAAAAAGCAGGAATACTACAGACCATGTCAAAAAGAGGAACAACAGGATAACTTTAAGCGAAGCGATGGTACACGCCAAAGCCAAAAGTACGCCCAGGGTAGTAGCAACCCCCTTGCCTCCCTTAAACTGCAAGAATACAGGCCAGTTATGGCCGATAATACAAGCTAAGCCTAAAATGATCTTAAAGAGCTGAGGGGAAATAACAGCACCGAGCTGCCCGGATGAATTGCCTAGAAACACAACCGCGACAAAACCCTTGAGGATATCTATGCATAACACGGCAATGCCCGGCCCTTTGCCCAAGACACGAAAGGCATTAGTAGCTCCGACATTGCCTGAGCCTGCCCTGCGAATATCAACGCCCTTAAGAAGTTTCCCAAAGATATATGCGGTAGGGAACGAGCCAACGAGATAACTAATGACTGTTCCCAGCAGTATCTGTGCCATACAACACCTTGAAGCCCCTCATAAGGTAATCAACCCCGGAAATAATGGTGAATACCGCAGCAAGCCACCAGAATACAAAAGAAATGTGCAGCTTCAACAGCACTGCGATGATAGCCGACATCTGAAAAGTAGTCGTGATTTTTCCCCATTTGGTAGGGGAGACATTTAACTTTTGTTTTATCATATAAATGAGCACGGCGCCGAAAATAATAAGCAGGTCCCTGGTAACCACAATCAGGATGAGCCAGAATGGCAATTCTTTGAATAAATACAGGCTGATAAATGCGCTCACCAGAAGCGCCTTGTCCGCAAGCGGGTCAAGGATGACGCCTGCCTGGGATTTGAGTTTCGACTTCCTGGCAATATAGCCGTCTATCGCATCGGAAAAAACTGCAACCAAAAAAATAACCAATGCCGCAATGCGCAGGTAATGGTATTCGGATGAATAATACAGGCAGGCAATAAAGAAAGGGACGCTTAAAATTCTGAAAAGCGATATTTTGTTGGCAAAATTCATCGGATTATCCTCACGCGCGGAAACGGCCAGTAGATCAGGATGGCTTTCCCTAGAATATTTTTACGAGGGACAAATCCCCAATACCGGCTGTCTTCCGAAGAAGCAGAATTATCCCCAAGTACAAAAAAACTGTCATCGGGAACCTTGATCTTTACGCCCCCCTCCCCCCAAGAGCCCCTGTTATAGTAATAACGCTGGCTAAACACCGGTTCGGTAAGCGGCTTGTCGTTTACATAGACCGTTCCGTTCTTTATTTCGACTGTTTCCCCTCCGACGGCAACCAGCCTTTTGATAAAATCTTTTTTTGTATTCTTAGGGTAAATGAATACAATGACGTCCCCCCTCTTGGGCTCCCTTAACCCGGGGAGCCTGACATCCGTCAAGGGTATCTTGGGCCCATACAGGAACTTGCTGACCAGTATCACATCGCCCTCGATCAAGGTCGGCCTCATAGAACCGGTAGGTATCTTAAAGGCCTGGACAAAAAACGTGCGTATTATCATCGCTAAAATGAAAGCGATGAGCAACGATTCAGCCCATTCCTTAAGTACCGGCCGTATCCGGCCCTTTGTGCGGGGTTTTTTTTCTTTCATATCAGATTTTCAGGACCTCCAAAAATGCCTCTTGCGGTATCTCGACTTTTCCAAATTGTTTCAGCCGTTTTTTACCCTTCTTCTGAATATCCCAGAGTTTTCTCTTGCGCGTGATATCCCCTCCGTAACATTTGCTCGTCACGTGCTTACCGACCGCCCTTACCTTTTCGGAAGCAAGGATCTGGCCGCCGACTGCCGCCTGGACCGACACCTCAAACAACTGGCGGGGAATGAGCTCTCTGAGCTTGGCAACCAAGGCATGTGCTTTGCTTGCTGCCTTATCTTTATGGATAAGCGAAGAGAACGCGTCACACACTCTGGTATTAATCAATATATCCAGCTTCACTAGCTTGGTAGGAAGATAATCCTTGAACTCATAGTCAATCGAGCCGTAGCCCTTGGTGAGGGATTTAACCTTGTCATAAAAATCGACTATGATTTCAGACAGAGGCATATCGAAGTTCAACTCAACCCGGTCTGCCCCGAGAAACTTCTTTGATTTAAAAACCCCCCTGCGTGATTTCACCAATTCGCACACCGATTCGATGCTGTCTATCGGCACGATCATCAGAAGGCTCACAAAAGGCTCAAAAGATTCCTCTATGTCCTGCGCAGAAGGAAACTCTGCCGGGGTATCCACATCCATTAATTCTCCGGTCTTGCGCTTAATGCGGTAGACCACATTAGGGACAGTCAAAATGAGATTAAGGCCGTATTCCCTTTCCAGGCGCTCCTGGACTATTTCCATATGCAAGAGCCCCAGAAACCCGCAGCGAAAACCGGAACCAAAAGACTGGCTGTTCTCCGGCTCAAATACAAACGACGCATCCGAAAGCTTCAGCTTATCAATTGCGTCCCTAAGTCCGGGAAAATCGCCGGGATTAACCGGATAGATCCCGCAGAATACAAGCGGCTTTAACGTGCGGTAACCGGACAGGGCCTGCTGACAGGGCCTTGCGTTATCGGTAATCGTATCCCCGATAATAATTTCCCTGGGGTCGCGTATGTTGGCGGTCAAATAGCCGACTTCTCCGCAGGAAAGCGAATCAACCTTGGAATACTTAAGGTCTTTAAATACCCCCAACTCTTCAATTTTGTAAGTCTTACCGGAATGCATGAGTTTGAGCTGTGTCGCATAATCTATTGTACCGTCAAAGACCCGGACAAAAACGACTACTCCTTTAAAGGTATCGTAACGGCAATCAAATACAAGCGCCTTGAGGGAATTGAAGGACTCGCCCGACGGACAGGGAACGACTTCGATTATTTTCTCAAGGATCTCCTGGATACCGATACCTTCTTTAGCAGAAGCCAGCAGGATATCCTGCTCCTTAAATCCCAGGACCGAAGTAATCTGATCCTTCGTGCGCTCGATATCGGCATTGCTAAGGTCTATTTTGTTGATTACGGGGATGATGGAAAGGTAATTCTCGATTGCTAAATAGTAATTGGCAACTGTTTGCGCCTCTATGCCCTGTCCTGCATCAACTACCAATACCGCACCCTCGCACGCTGCCAGAGATTTTGATACCTCGTAGGTAAAATCGACGTGGCCCGGGGTATCGATAAGATTCATGGTATATTCCCTGCCGCTTAACGCACGGTACTGTAACCTTACCGTCGATGCCTTTATCGTAATACCCCTCTCCCTCTCCAGGT
Organism: Candidatus Omnitrophota bacterium; assembly: GCA_040754255.1. GTDB lineage: Bacteria > Omnitrophota > Gorgyraeia > Gygaellales > Profunditerraquicolaceae > SURF-25. The sequence continues at coordinate 21,051 of JBFMDA010000016.1, forward strand.
CCATGTCGTCCAACACCTGCCCCTGAAGATGGTTTTTATCCAGTGCGCCGGTGAGCACAAGGATCCTGTCTGCCAGGGTGGATTTACCATGGTCGATATGTGCAATGATACTGAAATTGCGGATTAATGTCTTATCCATTAGGACCTTGAGCCTTTATGAAGTGCGCCCGTCAAAGTACGCACAACTTCAGTGATGGTCATTTTGGTAGTGTTTACATATATCGCATCGGCTGCTTTGCGTAACGGGGCGCATTTTCTCGTCGAGTCAATCGTATCGCGGTTACGCAAATCAACTGAAATGTTTTTAAGAGTAACCCCCGGCATGCCAAGCGCCTTTAATTCCTTATAACGCCTTCTTACCCGTTCGTTAAACCGCGCGTCCAGGAAGAATTTTTTGTCGGCATCGGGAAATACCACGGTCCCGATATCCCTGCCGTCAAGCACGCTGTCCTTTGCCCTGCCCAGCCTCCTCTGCAAGCTAAGCATGATTTGCCGTATGTCTTTTATCTTAGCGATATCGGAAACGAAGCGGGTAACGCCAGGCGAGCGAATATCCCCCGAAACATCGCGGCCATCGAGCAACACCCTTAAGGAGCCGTCCTTGGTATATACAAGGTCAAGCGAAGTATCCCGCGCCATTGCAATCAGGGCCTTTGTATTGCGCGCCTTGATTCCCCACTCTATAGCTTTCAAGGTCAATGCGCGATACATTGCCCCGGTATCTATGTAGGTAAAACGGAGTTTCTTTGCCAACAGTTTCGCAATGGTGCTCTTACCTGCGCCCGCCGGACCGTCTATTGCGATAACCATCTAATAACTCTCTTTTGAATTTGGCGTCTTTAAAGATTCGTTCGAGCAATTTAGCCCGATTCCTTTTTGCCGCAGACTTGACCCTTGAGAGCATCCTTTCAAATACGCCGACTGACCGTATGATGTTACCCGAATTGCTTAGAAGGATATCGCTCCAGAGAATGCTATCAGAAGCAGCGACGCGCGTAGCTTCTTTTAGGCTCGCAGGGGCATACCGCAGAAACTGTGCCGGGATAGCTGCCATAAGGCAAAAAGCGACGACATGAGGAAGGTGGCTGATAAAAGCCAGCATCTTATCGTGGGCAGAAGGGCTCATTTCCACCGTATCTGCGCCGATACTTCGCCATAGTTTTTTTACCGCGCGCAGGGCCTTTGTGTCCGTCTTGCGGGTAGGGGTAAGAATGCAGAGAGAATCTTTAAACAAACCCGCCTCTGCATGCGCCACTCCCCTTTTTTCGGAACCGGCCAAAGGGTGCGTGCCTACGTAGCGTGTAAATACCTTATCAAAACGCTCTGCGATCGCTTCCTTGGCACTGCCAACATCAATCACAATACAATGGCCGGGAACGAGCCGGGCAATTGCAGAAGCAAGCTTTTCTATCGTACGTACAGGCGTCGCAATAACCAGGAGGTCTGCGTTTTTAATAATGCGCAGGTCCTGCGACCCCTCATCAATCATGCCTCTCTTCTTGGCGCGCAGAATCGTTTCTTTGTGTCGGCTTACCCCAACCACGCATTCGGCCAGGCCATGCCTCTTGATAGCTAAGGCGATGGAGCCGCCGATGAGCCCGGTTCCCACGATTGCGACCTTTCTGAAAAGCTTCATTTATATTTCTCTCCCGATAGCTTTCACCAAGACCCTTAATTCCTGCATAAGGTTTGAAAAATTCGAAGGCAGAAGAGACTGGGCGCCGTCGGAGAGCGCTTCTTCCGGATGGCTATGCACCTCGACGATCAACCCGTCTGCTCCTGCAGCGACTGCTGCCTTAGCCAGCGGTGGAACCAACCCCCATTTCCCTGCCGCATGGCTGGGATCGGCAATAATCGGCAGGTGCGATAACATTTTCACCGAAGGGATAGCGCTCACATCAAGCGTATTGCGCGTAAATTCTTCAAACGTCCTGATCCCTCTTTCGCACAGAATCACATTAAAGTTGCCCCCGGCCAAAATATATTCGGCAGACATAAGCAGCTCTTTAATCGTAGAGGAAAGGCCGCGTTTAAGCACAACCGGCTTCTTGGTCAAACCGACTTCTTTGAGGAGGTTGAAATTCTGCATGTTGCGTGCGCCAATCTGCAAAATATCTACATGCGTGGCGACCAGCTCAACGTCGCGGGGATCCATAATCTCGCTTATTGTCACTAGCCCCAAATCCTTGCCCACCTGCGCCAGCTGTTTTAAGCCCTCTTCCCCTAATCCCTGGAATGCGTAAGGAGAAGTGCGCGGCTTAAAGGCGCCTCCCCTTAATACCACTGCCCCTGCTTTTTTTGCCTCTTTGGCAATTTCATACAACGTATCTATGTTCTCTACGGCACACGGACCTGCCATAACCACTACCTTTTTGTCGCCAATCCTGACCCCCTTGCCTACGTCTACCACTGAATCTTTCCGCTGGAATTCCCTCGATACGAGACGATAAGGAGCAAGGACGGGAATCACCCGTTCAACTCCCGGAAATACTTCAAGCGGAGTAACCCGCAGCACGTCTTCAGGGCCGATAACGCCGATTATTGTGCGCTCCGTGCCTTTGGAGATATGGGGAGTAAGCCCAAGCTTCTTTACTTTTTCGACGAGGTGGTTAATCTGCTCTTCGGATGCCTCGGGTCTCAATACGATAATCATAGCCTACCTCTCTCCTTATACTGCTTTTTTGAGGGCATTGATACATTTTCTGTTCTCATCCATTGTACCGATGGTTATCCTGATATAGTTATGCAACCCGTATTGCTGCATATCCCTCACAATCACCCCATACGTAAGCATCTTTTTAAATACCTCGATTCCGCTCTTCTCAACGTTGACGAGGATAAAATTAGCCACGGACGGCACATAGGTAAGGCCCATCGCGTCAAGTGAGCTATACAAATACTGCTTACCTGCCCAGATTGCCTTCTTTGTTTTTCGCAGAAACCCTCTATCCCCCAGGCTTGCCAGCGCAGCAGCCTGTGCGAGCGAATTCACATTAAAAGGCTGCCTTACCTTCTCCATGCACGCACAAAATCCGGAATTGGCAATCGCAAAGCCGATACGCAAACCTGCCAGACCGTAAGCCTTCGAAAAGGTTTTCAACAGAACGACATTCCTGGTTTTGTAATAATTGATACTCTCGGGAAAATCATCCACATCGATAAATGTATCATAGGCCTCGTCCAGCACCACTACGACATCGTTGGGAATGGCCTTAAAGAATGTATCGAGCTCTTTCTTATTCACATAGGTGCCTGTCGGGTTATTAGGATTGGCAATGAATATAAGCTTGGTCTTGCTGTTAATTGCCCTACGGATGCCTTCTAAGTCGTACTTAAAATCTTTAAGGCCTACGAGGGCCACCTTTCTTGCGTTGACGCCTGCGATAATCGCATATTCAAGAAAGGTAGTAGCAGAGGTAATAATATTCTCATCGTCCTCTACGAACGTCTTTATCACTACATCGATGAGCTCGTCGGAGCCGTTACCCAACACGAGGTTAGAAGGGGAAACTCCGAACGCACAAGAAAGCTTCTCCTTCAAATAATAGCCACTGCTATCGGGATAACGGTTCAGGCCCTTTGAATTTTTAAAAATCGCCTTCAGCGCCTTCGGTGAAACACCGAGAGGATTCTCATTAGAGGCAAGCTTTATGATGCCCCGTAAGCCAAGCTCTCTTCTGGTCTCATCAATCGGCTTACCCGCCTTGTAAGGGGTAATCTTGCGTATATCTTCTCTCACTATGCCCATATATAATTACCTTCTAGTCTGCGACAGGATACGAACCGAGCACTTTGAAAAATTTTGTCTTATGCTCCACTTCATTCAGGGCCTTTTTTACCCCTGCGTCATCCTTGTGCCCGTCAAGGTCAACGAAAAAGTAATAATCCCACGCCTTTTTCTTGGAAGGCCTTGACTCGATCTTGGTCAGATTGATGCGGTATTTCTTAAACGATACAAGGATGTCGTAAAGCGCGCCGACCTTATCCTTGATGGAAAACATAATTGAGGTCTTATCGTTTCCGGAGCGCGGGACGTCATTTTTACCGACTACCAAGAACCTGGTGATGTTGTGCGGGGAGTCTTCTATGTGCATCGCAATGACCTTAAGTGCGTATATCCTGGCTGCAAGCAACGATGCGATACAGGCGCTTGATTTTTCGCGTGACGCAATCTGAGCCGCGCGCGTAGTGCTGCTGACCTCGATATTCTCGGCATGCGGCAAATTCTCTTTCAGCCATATCCTGCACTGGCCGAATACGTGCGGGTTGGAATACACCCGTTTTATTTCCTCTTTCCTGCATTTTGCCAAAAGATTATGGGAGATGTCAAAAATAATCTGGGTTGCAATCTTTAAGTCCGAATCAACGAGCATGTCCAGGGTATGGTTTACCGCACCCTCGATGGAATTTTCTACCGGGATTACCCCATAATCGGCATTATCCCGCTCTACCTCTAAAAACACATCGGCGATGCTGTGGCAGGGGATATATTCGACCTGCGAACCAAACCGCTTCATAGCAGCTAAATGCGTGAATGTCGCCTCGGGCCCGAAATACGCCACCCTTAAAGGCGCATCTAATGCCAGGCTGCCTGACATTATTTCGCGGTAAATCCCTTCAAGCGCACGGCGCCCCAACGGGCCTTTGTTTGCCGCAGAGGCCTTCTTTAAAACTTCAACCTCCCTATCCGGAGAATACGCACTTTTTCCCGCCTTACGTTTAATACGTGCGATATCCAGGCTGATTTTGGCGCGCTGATTAAGCATTCGGACCAAAGAACTATCGATTGTATCAATTTGCCGGCGCAGATTCTTTATGCTCATTTTCTTGCTCTCCATTTTTTTCCTGAGGCAGTGTTACGTTGGACATATCAAGCTTCGGTAAATCCTCAAGCGATTTTAATCCGAAGTGCTCAAGGAATTCCCTTGTAGTGCCAAAGACATAGGGATTACCCGGGGCCTTGCGCCTTCCGGTAATGCGTATCAGATTTCTTTCAAGGAGCGTCTGGATAACCCCATCAATATTGACCTGACGCAACGATTCTATTTCAAGCCTCGTAACCGGCTGTTTATACGCAATAATCGCCAGTGTTTCAAGCGCCGGTTTCGATAATTTATCGCCCTGGGCGCCTTTATGCAGTTTCCTCAAGAACACTGAAAAATCAGGCGCCGATACCATTCTAAAGCCTCCGGCGACTTCATACACGCGTATCCCTCTCTTATTCAGCTCGTATTCAGCCTTAAGGGTATCTATCGACTGCCGTACCAGCTCTGCATCGATATCGAGCGTCTTTTTTATCTGTTCGACGGTCAACGGCTTTTCGCTTACGAATAACAAAGCCTCAATCGCCGATCTAATGCCGTCTTCAGCCATACAAAATCACCTCAGCTTCTTCTGCCTGTATAATTCGTTTAACAATTCCTCTGTGGTCTGGATTGACTTTCGGGATTCCATGGCCTTCTTAATCATTCCAGACGCATCCGTCTTCTTATACCCTAACTGCAGCAATACTGCCAAAGCCTCTTCCTGAATATCGCCCTGCCCCAGGTCTTTGAGCCTGGTTACTTCATCCTTGATAAGGCCGAACTTGCCAACCTTATTCTGAAGTTTGGCAATAATTTCTTTTGCCTTCTGTTGCCCGATGCCGGGCAGTGATTGCAAAAATGCCACATCGGCTTCATCGATAGCCTGGGCAATTAACGAGATCGGCTTATTGAGAGCCTTAAGGGCGCCCCGGGGCCCGATACCTGAAACCGTAATAAACGCTTCGAAAAATTCCTTTTCTACATCATTCAGGAAGCCTATTAACACAGGAACGCTGCGGGACGGCTCCATATGTTGATAATGGTACGTAACAAGGTTTACCCTTGCGTCTTCGCAAATACTTCCCTCGATGCGCTGCATCACGCATGCAGGGATTAATACTTCGTAGACTATCCCTGCGACATCCACCAGGAGACTCTGGGGGTGTTTTTCGACTATTTTTCCGCATATACGCGCAATCATACCCTACCCCTCAATGTATGTGCATACGTAATCGCCAGCGCCAAGGCATCGGTGACGTCCGTATAGCGGGGAAGCGTGCGCAACCCCAGCATTGTAACAACCATTTTTTCTACCTGGAACTTCGACGCATGGCCCCTGCCCACTACCGATTTCTTAACCCGGGTTGCCGCATATTCTACAAGGGCAAGCTTGCTTTTTGCGCATGCAAGACATACTACCCCGCGCGCCTCTCCTAACACATACGCGGTGGTAGGATGGCGGTAATGCGCATAAAGCTTCTCAAGCACCATCGCATCGGGGGCATGCTCCTTAATAAGGCGCAAGACTCCGTCGTATATCTTTTCCAGGCGCCCGGGCAAGGGTTCCTTAGGGGTAGTAATGAGTGCTCCTGCCTTCAGGAGGCGCAACTGTGTACCGTTGAAATTAATAATTCCGTAACCGGTAATGCTTAAGGCCGGGTCAATCCCGAGTATTTTCATTTAAGAAGATGATATCTGGTCCAATATTTCGTCGGGAATATCAAAATTGGCATACACACCCTGTACATCATCGTGCTCCTCAAGGGCCTCGACAAGGGAAAGTACCTGCTTTGCGTCGTTTCCAGAAAGCTTCACCGTAGAAGAAGGGATCATGGTAAGCTCGGCACTCTGCCATTTGAACCCTTTTGCCTGAAGAGCGGCCTTCACTTGCTCAAGGTCTTGCATAGAGCAGATAATTTCATAATTTTCACTGTCCTGCTTCATATCCTCGGCTCCCGCCTCTAATACGGTGTTCAGCAGGTCTTCCTCTTTGGCGTCATTTTTGTTGATCAATATGTAGCCTTTTTTGGTAAACATCCAATTCACCGAGCCGGCCCCTGCAAGATTGCCGCCTTTCTTGGACATAATATTGCGTATTTCAGCGGTCGTGCGGTTCTTATTGTCAGTCAGGGCCTCTATAATAATCGCTACGCCTCCTGAGCCGTACGCCTCATAGATTACCGACTCATACACTACGCCTGGCAGCTCGCCGGTTCCGCGCTTAACTGCCATTTTGACGTTATCAGAAGGCATATTCGCTTCTTTGGCCTTGGCTATCGCAGTCCTCAACCTGCTGTTCGTATCGGGGTTGCCGCCCCCTTCCCTGGCCGCGACTGTGATTTCTTTGATTATCTTGGTATATGCTGCGCCTTTTGCCGCATCGGCAGCAGCTTTCTTATTTTTGTTTGTTTTCCATTTTGAATGACCTGACATTTGTATCCTCCTTAAATAATCGGGTCTATAGTCTATGGTCAATAGTCAAATGTGTTGTTTGCTTTACTATCGACTATCGACTATTGACCCATACTGTACCATATTTCAAATGAGACAGGCAGAATAAGCCGAGTTTTGTGCCGATACGATTAACCGCATCTGGGTGATTATTTCTCTCGTCTGAAAAGTTGCCTTATCAGCTCAAGCGGCAT
>JBFMDA010000017.1:0-28246 GCA_040754255.1 Candidatus Omnitrophota bacterium
TACGCATAACGCGCTTGGTTCTTGGGTAAGGGTTAAGTCATTGGTCTGGTGAGTAGGTAAGGTAGGTGGTGTAAAAAAAGAACACACACCAATAACCTTGCCCTTTAACCAGACCATCAACCTCACCGTTACACCATACACGCTATCTTGACCTCAACCTCACTTAACCTAAGCCTTAACCTCAGCCTTATAGTACAGAGTCCTGTATGCGTTCGGCGTACAGCGTAGTGCGTACGGAGTACAGTGTAATGAGCTGAACGCAAAACGCACAACGCTGAGCCAGCTTAACTATACTACAATTCATATTCAAAAATGTCCAAACTGTAAATGAGTTATGCTTAAATTTTTGATAATAAGCTAATTTAATCTTATTTATACCTAAATTTAGATATTGACAAGGAAGAGAAGCTGTGGTATATTTTAGTCGTATTCAGAAATGTCCAAACTATAGGAGATGCATGGGTACAATATATAAGTTAACTGAAAAAATAAAGGTGTTTATTGTTAAGATAAAACAGAAAAATCCAAGATTAAGTTGTAGAAAAATAGCAAATTTGGTTTCTGTAAAATTTAAGCATAGTATTTCTAAGTCTAGTGTTAATTTTGTACTTAAAAATGCTGGCTTAAGCCTTCCCGTGGGCAGAAGAAGGAAGAAGCGAAGGGGTAAGGTTGAAGCAAGCGGTTTAGGAGCAATTTTCCTGAAAGCTGCTGACTATTTATTGGGAGGCACCCATTTGTTTTCAGAGGCTGTTAAAGATAGGCTACAATCTCCCCCCACGCATTTATTGTCAAAAACAGAGGCCTTGCTTTATGGGCCGCTTTTTTTCGATCTGCATACTCAACCTCAAATTGAGCACAATTCCGGGCTATGGGCGTTAATAAGTCAAAATTTCACTCGCGAAGATATATTATCTTATCTATCTGAAATTGAAAGAGTTAAATCATTATTCGTGGATTTATATAAGGTAATTTCTTCAACCTTTAAAGAAGTCAGGTATGTAAAACTAACCCTTTCAGAAGAGACAAATATTTTCCTAGATGGCCAATTGCACACTATCTGGTCTACTCCGAATATCCCGTATGATTTCTCCACAACCATTTATAATATAAATAGTTACGTTAATAAATATTTTGGGGGAGAACATCCTTTTATCCTTTTTACCGCACCGGGTTATGACGTCCCAATAAAAGAATTTTTTGATTTGATAAGAGTACTAAGTTCTCCTGATAAAGCTGCTCTTAAATTTGCTTTTTACGGAAATAAATCAGAAGAACTTGAATTAAAAAAGATAGAAACAGGTAAAAGGTGTTTTTTGTTTGGGCTTTGGCCTTGGCAGTTTATCGAACACAGAAAAGTGAAATCTTTAGGAGAATTCCGGCCGTATTTTTGCGAGCCCATGAAGAAAAACATATATGTGGCAAATGCAGAGATAGAATTGCTACAACCAAAAGAAAATAAAGGAGTTACGTTAAATGGCTGCGCTTTAAAATTAAGCCTTTCCGAGAAAATAGGACTGGTTGTTTTGGGTAATTGCGAATACAGCCAGCTTACTCCCGAGCAGATGCTTGACACCTATGTAAGCCGTTGGCCGAACCTCCAGGAGGGATTCCAGGATTATAGCCGAAAAGTAGAGCTTTTTACGTATACTGCCAGCTCCCAACGGTTCTTCTCGGCGGAGCAGGTCCGTTTCGATAAAGAGAAGCTCCAGACGATAAACGACCTTTTGCACTATTATCTGCTCTTGCTGGATGCATACGTAAAATGGCACTTTTTCCCGTCGGGATTTGAAGAAAAGGATTTTTCTTTCTTTAGGGAGCACTTTTATGGGCTCAGGGCAAAAATAAGGAAGGAAAAGCAGCGCCTCGTGTTTTCATTCAAACCCCCCTCCAAATACCCATTCCTGAAAGAGCTTGAATATGCCTGCCGTCGGGTAAATGAGAGGGAAATCCTGCTATCCCAGAACATACGCCTGTGGTGCCAAATATAATTTTAATAATATAAGGGTATTTTCGAAAACGCTTTCTAAAGGCCCAAAAATATCCTTGACACCGTATAGAACAAATGGTATATTTGAATTGCCTTGAAAAGGGCGAAAAAGCAAATCCACCAGGAGGAAGTGGATGCGCATTGCCACGGGACAACACAAAAGAAAAAGTATTTTTGTCGCTTTGTTATCCAAGGGCATCGGGATAACAAAGGATTACGGTTATTTTTGCCGAGAGTCAAATGAAGTAGAAAACTCTCGGCTTTTTATTTTAAGGGGTTTCTAATGAATTTAAAAAAGAATTTAAAAAGTCAAAAAGGTCAGGCGTTACTAGAGTACATTTTGATTTTTACGGTAATGATCTCGGTTATCTTCATCGTGTTCGGTGCACTTACTCCTGAGAAGCTGGGGATAAAGCCTGTGTTTAGCGGAGCAATAGATAATGCTATTGAGTATATTAACAGAAGCAGGTGATATCATGAATAAAAAAGGGATGGCAACTTTTGAAACAACGGTATTTATAATGTTGTTTACTATTGCCAGCCTTGCGATGTATGGCTATGTTAAAAATGCTATTCAGGGGAACTGGAAGAAAAACATGGCCAGTTTTGCAGAAGGGCAGTATAGGCAAGGTGCAACCACTGAAACCGATTCCGATGTAATTTATGTAACGCCCCGGGTACACCTTGACCTGGATATCGACGGGTCAATAAACGAAAATATTAATGTGGCGACTGCCAGCGGTATACACCAGGTTTCGAACTGGGGGAGATATAATGATCCTGCGGAACACCCAGAATAAGGCGCGAAAGGGCCAGACTACGTTAGAATATGCCTTATTGATTATTGCGGTGGCAGCGGCGTTTATCGCCATGTATAGATATTTAAGCGGCGCTACCGGAGCGAAGCTGCATGATATCGAGAATGAGCTTAATCCGGGAGTAGATATTCAGCCGTAGCAATTGGATGTAGATGTAAGAACAAAAATATACTAAAGAGAGAGGAGGTGAAACATATGTTAGGGAAAAAAGGCCAGTCAACGCTGGAGTATGTACTTGTTTTATCAGCGATTATTGCAGCTATCATTTTTGCGACTATCACGTTTATGAGGCCGAGGCTGCAAAACTCTATGAACCACGTGACGAACCAAATGGCAAACCAGATCCATAAAATCAGATTCTAACCAATCTTGTCAGAAGGGGGTGAAAAAGAAATGTTAAAAAGATTAAGCAAAAGGGCTCAGACAACCGCCGAATACGCGATACTTATCGCCTTGGTTGTAGGAGCAGTCATTGCGATGCAAATTTACGTACGTAGAAGCTTGCAAGGCAAGATTAAGGATGCTACTGATTTGCCGCTTAATTTGACCGGAACCGGCTACAATGCCTCCTCGTTTAACACAACCCAGTATGAGCCGTATTACTTCAATTCAACGGCAGTGACGAACCAGAGGCAGACTTTAACAGAACAGATGCAAGTTGCTGGTGGCGTTATTAGAGGCACCAATGCTACCTCAACAGTCGCACGTAACCAGACCGTGGGCTGGAGATAAACAAACTGTTTTTTTCATAACCTAATAAGGAGGTGAAGTAAGGATGTTTATCCGCTTAAATAAAAGAGGGCAAAGCACACTAGAGTATGCAGTAATTATTGCTGTTATCGTAGCTGCGCTTATTGCGATGCAAGCCTACGTGAAAAGAGGTCTGCAGGGAAGGCTCAGACAGGCCTCAGATGATATCGGCGAGCAATTCTCTACGGCCAATACAACCTCGAACATGACTACTACTATTACGGTGAACAGTACGGAGAGGATTATCCCCGGTAACAACTCAACAACTACCACGAACACGAGGCAGACGCAGAACAGGACCGGAAGCGAAACGATCGGCAATTTCTCGCAGGAATATTGGCCGACGTAGTAGCACTCACAAAGGCGAGCTGAAGGTGTAAAGATGAGGAAGGTAACATACGCAAGAGGACAGAGTACTACCGAATATGCGGTGCTGGCAGCGTTGATTGCTTCGGCGTTGATTGCGATGAATGTGTATGTCAAGCGCAGCATCCAGGGGAAGATCCGGGATTTAGCGGACCAGATTGCGCCCGAAGAGGAGCACTATCACCCCCGGTTTACCAACTCTACGTATGTCACCAACCAATCTGGCGTGACGGTGTATAACGTAAGCCAGGGCGTATCTAGGGTGTATCAGAACGGCTCTGAAGGTTCTTCGCCCGAAAATATAACCAGGAGCGGTTATGAAGAGACGCCTACGTTTATTAAGAATTAATGGGAGTAAAAAAAAAGGCCAGGCAACCACAGAGCTTGCGATTATCGGCACCCTTGTGATTATGGCGCTTGCCTACCTTATACAATATGGCTATGTGTACAATAACCGTCAGGCACTTGAAATGTACGCCTTCAGAAAGGCCCTGGAATTAAGCAAGCAGTATGAGAGGGGGATAACGCTTACCGTGATGCGGGACGTTATCCTCCCCTCTTTTTTTACCGGAGTTTCAAGGCAGCGGTTGATGGCTACCGCCTCTGTCGAGTATAATCCGTATAAACTCTACACTCCCTACCAGGAAGACCCCGAAGACGTTGGCACGTGGCAATTGGTTCAGCTCAATGACGGCATGATACGTAAGAATTATTTTTTGCAAGTTCCCCCCACGTTGATTACTACCAGGAATGAGACCGGCGACAATATCGCCATGTGGTACAATTCTGCTATTTCCGAGTTCGATTCTCAAGCCCAATTGGAGAAAAAAAGCTCTGCCTATGAATATACTACCTCTGTGTCTGAGGCCGGGCAGGTGTACACTATAGTAAAACAATTAAAAAGTAGAGACACTATTCCTACGAAAGTCATTTTTGACAATGCAACCAATATTGCAGATGCGATGCTTAGGGATGACTGGGACAACAACTATCATGGGTATGTGAGTGTGCATGCGTCGACTATCCCTAAAGATGTGAATATGATCCTTGATGAGGAGGTTACCAAAGGTAAAAATGTGGTTACTACCCGTTACTAAAAGACGTTCGGGCCAGGTAGTGCTTGAGACAGTGGTGGTGGTGATGTGTCTGGCAGTGATTGCCATCTCCTCTGCGCGCCTCTTTTCAAGCTTAAATCTGCATATGCTTGACCGATTGAATATCTTCAGGCAGTCGCGCCTGCAGGCAGTGAATGCCCCGCATGTACTTTCGGGCAGGCTGTTACCAGTTGCTCCTCTTTCCCGCGGAGGGTATCGCGAACTCAGCAATCCTACTACCTTACTGGATTATGCGCCTAAGAATATCGTGAATATCGAACCCTATATTCCGCAAGGCGCTTTTTTCTGGGATAGTTATGGCGTTCAGTATGAAACAGAGCTTTTATTAAACACCATACTTAAATATATGCTCAATCAGGCATATTGGTATTCTACTCATTGCACGTGGAATAGCGCGACAAAGCGCTTTGAGCCTTCCCGTTACATCATTTACATTCAGCGCATGATGGACCGGACAATGCCGGTAATGGACAAAATCTATCAGAATCTGTTGGATTCTTTTGATGAATATGTAAGTACCCTTACTGACCCGGCGCGTATTGCCGAAGCCCAGGCAGCAAGGGCTCAGTTGATAGCAGCAAAACAGGCTGCCATAGATATGCTTGCGTTTATTAAAGACAATATTGGCGATCTTGAAAGGGATCGATACGGAAGAATAATAGGGCCTTCTGATCTCCACGATGCTGCAGTAACTATGCTAAGGGCGTTGGTAATTGGCGGCGATATTGAGCAGGAAATAAACGGGATGCCGGTTCAAACATGGCATGATGGCGTTGGTGAACTCCCTACGCCTCCCGGCCCGTTTTTTAACCTGTATCCGGCTATTTGGAGTGATTACACCTACAGGACCATAAATGTAGAAATTACCAGCAGCCCAAGCTCCCGCAGGCGCGTGGAATCTGCCAGAAACTGGATGGGCAGGGTAGTGGCTGACGCAGCCAGCCAGCAGCAGGAAGCCTATGAAATCGCGGTGAAATGCTATGACCATTTGACTGCAGCACTTGAAAATTTTAATGATGATGAGGCGCGCAATTATTATGTAGAAATGGCAAGATTAGAGGCCTCGGCCCTGGCTGATATAGGGTATGCGTCACGGTATTGCCCTCCATAAGAGGAAGAGGTTGTTATGAACAGGAAAGCGCAGATAGCCCCATTTATACTGGTTGTGGCAGTGGTGTTGATGCTCGCTATTGTCGCCACCGCCCTTATCGGCGAATCTACGTTTACGCGCGTGCGGCTTGCTAATACTGCGGACGGTGCGTTAATCACTGCCGGCTCCAATTTTTGTAAGAGCCTTAACCAGCTAAGAAAAATCAACAAACAGCTGTTTTTGAATTATCTCTCTTTACAGACAACCCTTTTGGCGCACGGGGTATGGTCCAATAAATTTGAGCCCCTTGCTGTTGCCGTACTCCCCATTAATAACAGCAGAAAGCTTTTTGATTTTGCGAAGGATGAGATTGCCAGTAAGATGCCTAAGGAATTGCGGGTAAGCATCTATGAAGCTATCCTTGCCGCTGGCCTGGTTGATGAGCCTACGCCTTTTCTAAAGAACGAAGTGATAGTTGACCCTATTTCCGGTGAGACCAAAGGTTTGGATTACAACCAATACATTGCCAGGATGTCCAGCGAAGGTACCCAGTTTTCCCGCTCCTTCCGGGACTATAAGGTAGCTCACAGCAGCAATTGGTTTAATAATAATATCATTTCTTATTCTTTTGATAAATTTTTGCGCTGGAATATCAACAACATTACCGGTGAAAGCACCATAGCCAATCCCGGCGCGATCAATCCAGGAGAGCCTTTGGCAGGATACCAGTCGTTTGTCAGGGTACAGTTATTGGATATGCCGGCAAACGTAGATATCCAGCCGCAGGTAATGGTTATGTTATTTCTTTGGTATTGCCCTACGCCTTGGGGGGGGATAGTGTTACCCGGTTTTTGCCCGCATCCGTGGGCATGGATACGCAGGATTTCTTTCGGCAATAACAATACATTTGGGGCTAATGTAAGCAAGAGAGTAGTCGGCGCAAATGTCCCTTTTGTCGGCCGTGACGCCACTATAACCCATACCAGCCGCGTAAGGATTGCAGGCAATGTATGGCAGGGGTATGATGTGCGTTTACAGGAGTAAGCAATGAAAAGGGCGAGCGAGAAAATAAGATTATTTTCTATGGCAAAATACCGGGCATGGGTTTTTGTCATTGTCACCTGCCTTGTATGTGCGCAATACGGTTTTGCGATGGATGAGGCGCTTTGGAATTTACCGGCTCCCGCTAATACCAAAGTCATCTGGCAGGATAAGCCCCTTGAGTTTAACGGCGTTTCAGCGCCAAGTATACGCCTGCGCTCGGAACTTTCGGCAGAGGAGATTTATAATTTCTACAAAGAAATATTATCGCAGCGTAAATGGGTACTTTCGGATTTTAAAGACGCCCAGAAGAATACCTACACGTTTGTAAAAGACTCAGAATTCATTTATCTGGCGATTTTTGAGTATCCTCAAGAGGAGGCGCGAGACATATACCTGGTAAAAAGCTCGGCAAATTTATCATTTTGCTACACGCTTAAAGACCAGGTGTTTCAGAAAGAGGTGGGCGAGGATTTGCCGGGAAAAGACATCCCGGGGCTATTGCGTTATCCGGGCAGCAAGCGCAAGGTTGATTTCGCAGTACCGGGCGAAGGGAAATTCTTGATGTATGAAGCGGATGCGCAACCTCAAGAGATAGCCCAGTTTTTCCGGCGCACCCTTAAGCCTGGGGGCTGGATAGAGGAGCGGCAATTTACCGAGGAGTCCGTAGCTAACCTGCCGCAGGATTTAAAGACAAAAGTTGCAGTGCTTATTTTCCATAGAGGGGATGAGTCTTTGGTGATCAATATTACCAATGCACTAGAGAAGCCGGATTTGAAGGAGAAGTTTTCCAAGCGCAGCCTTATCCTGATCTGTAAGAACCCAGAGCAGATTGCGGTTACTGCAGAAGGAGGAACGCAATAATGTTTCTTCTGACTATTATTTTGCCTGCGAGTGCCACGTTTCTGGTATACCTGTCCCTGGTCAGCCTGATCCAGGAGAGGGCAAAGGCTGTGCCTGCGGTAGAGGGCAGCCGGCAGGATAAGAGCATCGTGACAAAGCTAAGGGCGCTGCTTGCGCACCGGGGACTACAGCAGACAACTAATTTATATTTTGTGCTTCCCCCGTTGTTTGCCATACTGGGCGCAGTGGTATTCAAATCGTTTATCTTTTTTGTGCTCGGTGCAGGGTTCGGTTTATTCGTCCCTAATTTGATGGTGCAGATGCAGGAAAGAAACCGAAGGAGTAAATTTAACAACCAGATCCTTGACAGCATCATGATTTTGTCTTCTTCTTTAAAAGGAGGGCTCTCGCTTTTACAGTCCTTGGAGGTCCTGGTAGAAGAGATGCCTGCGCCGATGAGCCAGGAGATGGGCTTGGTGGTAAGGGAGAACAAGATGGGCGTGACATTAGAAGAAAGCCTTAAGCATTTGATGGAGAGGATGAAAATGGAAGAGCTGGGCCTGGTCGTGAATTCCATACTTGTTGCCCGGGAAACCGGCGGTGACCTGACCAAGGTCTTAAGCCGGCTTTCTACCACTATCAGGGATAACCGCAAGCTCAAAGACAGCATCAAGACTCTGACCATGCAGGGGAGAATGCAAGGTATCATCATGTCCTTTTTGCCGTTTTTATTCATTTGGTGGGTATTATCTTTTAACAAAGGGCATTTCGATATTATGTTAAAAAGCGAACTTGGCAGGATGCTTTTGTTTATTGCGGCGATTTTACAGACAGTCGGTATGGTGCTGATCAAGAAGTTCAGCACCATAAACGTGTAAGGGGAGTACCCATGATACCTTATATTTATTTTTTCCTGATGGCAGGGTTTACGCTTATCCTCATTGGGGTAGTGGGGTCTCCTAAGTTCCGCTTTAGGCGGCGCATCCGGCTTATCCAGGATACTACGCAGACCAAGCGGGTAAAAAGGCTGCACATCCTGGCCCTTATATTTCCTTTCAGCAAGGCGCTGCTTGAGAAGCTTAAATTAGAGGAAAAAATCAAGAGAAGGCTGGATGCTGCCCATGTAAAACTCACCGCAGCCGAGTTTTTTAATATTAAACTCCTCTTTGTAGCTGCGCTGACAATAGGGACTTTGGTTGCGTTCGGCGGTTCTCCCAATGCCCCGTCATTGCTGATAGTGGCATTCGGGTTAGGGTATCTTATCCCCGACATGTTCCTCAATCAGAAGATTGGTCAACGAAAGAAGACAATTGCGCGGCTCCTTCCTGAAACTGTAGACTTATTGGGATTGTGCGTTGAAGGAGGCCTGGATTTTACCAGCGCAGTAAAGTGGATTATCGAGAAGACTACTACCAATCCTATGGTTGAAGAATTGGCGTTTGTCCTGGAAGAGATCAAATGGGGCAAGCCCCGCACCCAGGCGCTAAGGGATATGGCAAAAAGGCTTAATGTCCCGGAGGTGAGTTCTTTTGTGCAGACGCTGGTGCAGGCAGAGAGGATGGGTACTCCTGTGGGCGAGGCATTCGGGATACTCTCTGAAGATACGCGTATGCAGCGTTTTCATCAAGGAGAGCGTTTTGCCATGCAGGCGCCCATCAAGATACTCGTCCCTTTGATTTTCTGTATATTGCCGGTAATTGGGATTGTAATCGGAGGCCCGATATTCCTGCAATTTATGCAGGGTAATATGTTAGGAGGCCTGGGATAAAATGACTAGGGATGTAAGAAAACACAAATGTACTAAAATAATAGCGCTCCTGCTCATTGCGTTATTCAGCACCCAGCAGATTGCCTGGGCAAAAGTCACCGATTTAAAAGACGACGGAAGCCTTGGCATTGACGACGTTCTGATTTCGGTTATCACCGGATATCTTGCAGGTAAGAGCATTGGCGCCAACCAGTCATTAATCAAAACATTTGTCACGACCTACGGCATCCCTAAGGTCGCAGGTTGGATCGTCGACCAATTGCATATAAAGAATAAAATCCTTGCGTCAGCAGCGAGAATGGCTATCTCGATGGCGATTAATGCCGGCCTTGACGCAGCAGGAAAAGCAGTGGGAAAGGCGGCAGGAGGCGGCTCGGACACCAGCTCAGGAAGCGGCTCAGAGTCAAGTAGTGGTTCTGGCGGTGGTGCTGGCACAGAAGGAGAAGCAGCAGCAAATACCGGGACAGGGGCAGGTGCGACTTCAGGGCCTGAGGGCGCAGGAGCAGCAAGTGCCGGTACAGCAGCTGCCGGAGCAGCAGCTTCTTCAGGCACTGCCGGTGCAGGTGCGAATGTAGGCGGCTCTGCAGCAGCCGCTGCAGGAGCTGAGGCGCCTAAGGGTCTGGCAAGAGGCATAAGCTTTGGGGCAAGGCTTAAGTCGTTCTTTACCGGCGGCTTTTCAAAAGGTGCTGCCAGCGCATCTAAATCAGGATTATGGAATTCATTAAGCAATGCGATCGGAAAGGCTATTCAGGCAGCTGCAAGGGCTGTAGTAAAGGGATTATGGGCAGGCCTTAAAGCGCCGTTTACGGCAAGTTTCTGGGATGCGATAGGCAAAGGCATATCCGCTCCGTTTAAGGGCGGTTTCTGGAGCGCGTTTGGGAAAGGTGTTACGGCTGCAGCCAAAGCGCCGCTTACTGCAAGCTTCTGGAATACTATCGGCTCAAGCATAGTTACTGCCCTTAAAGCACCCTTTACCTCTGGTTTCTGGAAGGCGGTTTTTGCACCGTTCCACGCGGTGGGCAGGGCTGTTGGCAGGGCGTGCAAGAATTTCTTTACCAAGAATGTATTGCGGGCAATGTGGCGGGAAGGGCTTAAAGGCGCTGTGTATGGAGCGGCAAAAGAGGCAATATATGAGGCGCTTGCCAAGACCTCTTTCGGCAAGAAATATAAGAATACCATTGACCTTATCGCGCAGTATTCGGCGATGATAGTGACAAAGGCAGCAGAGATAGGCTTGAGTAAGCTCGACGGCAATAAGGTCGGGAAAATGCAGGATGGCCAGCTCGTATACGTGGAAGACGAAAAAGTGGCCTCATGGGGTAAAATGGGTGCCTTCTTCAGGGATCTAAGCCTAAGTACTATACCTAGCGTTGTACAGGCGTATGCTGCGGATAAGGATAAAGCCGAGGTGGGCATCCTTATAGGTGCAGGCCTTACCGGTTTAAGCAACATGTTGTTGAAGGCAGCAGACGATGAGTCAAAGGCGCAGGAAAAACGAGATGCGATGATTAATGGGAAACTTACCCCAGAGCAACAGAAAGATTTTAACCGGATCTCCGCAGAATTGCCTCAAGAGCAAAGAGAGCTTGATCAGCTTGAAACCGAGCTTAAAGAAGCCAAAAAACAAGAAGACCAGGAAAGGTACAATAAGCTTCACGAAGACTATACATTAAAGAAGAATGAATTCGAAACAAAGAAAAACCAATACGATGGGTTATATAAAACCGCGACAGAGCAGATGTCCGACGCAGAAAGAGGGATGCTGGGTGCGTTCGAATCAGAGATAAGCCAGATGCACAAGAGTTATGAAAGGCTCCTTCTTGAATCGGCGCTTTCAGGCGGTGTTTCTTACGGGCTGCAATGGCTTAGCAGGAAAGCCGACAATCCCGTATACGGAACCATTTTTAATTTTATGGGGAGTTCTCTGGTAAAAAGCCTGCTTATTTTCTCCGGCTACAACATCTACCGGCACGCGGATGGAGATGAATTGGTAAACTCAAGCGCGGGCCAGGCAAGCGTATACGTGATTAAACCGGAAAAGAAAACCGTAGGCAGTTTCTTAAGCCTCTTTGATAACGTACTTACTGAAGATTATGCGAATGTATTTGTGGATATGGCGACCATGGGCAGGGGTATTGCGCAATTTGACAAAGAAGGCCGCTCATTAGGCGCGCAATTAGTGAATCCCTACGATATTAATTTTACTGCACGATACAACGAATACGTGCAGGCAGGTTACAAGAATTTCGACCTTTTAGGCATAGTCCCTGTTGATTATGCCAGTTCTCAGCAGCTGCTTAGCAGCATGCACCAGCAGAGCATTAAGAATGTGCAGGATTCCCTTTCTGATGCGTTGTACCGCGTCGGCCTTACTTCAGATTCTCCTTTAAACAAAACATATGTGTATACTCACGTAAAGGCATATATGAACAAAGCAGTAAGGAAAGAACTACGCGACGCATATGAGGCTTTGGCCAAAGAGTTGGAGGGATTAAAAGGGCAAGGATTAAATGATGAAGCGCTCAACACGCTTATTGACAGGATACGTGAGTTTAATGAGAAAGAAGGCCATTGGAAAGCATTCTGTGATTATCTAGGCCTTGCCATCGGTAATAGTCCTTACGGAGCAGAAAGAATAAAGGGCTTTATTGATGATATTGGCCAACTCAGGGAAGCATTATTTGCAAAGGGAGAGGCACGCACAGAAAAAGAGAATGCCCTTTTAGCTGCACTGGATAAATATTACCATCGTTTCGTACAACATGAAGTTGCCATGCAGCAGTCTACTATCTATGGGAGGCTTGCGGTGTTAAGGGAGAGTTACGGCGACATTACTAACGCGCCGGTTACCGCTGCAGAAAGACAACAGGCAGCCAGTGCACTTATGGATAACGAGCGGATTGCTGTTGCAGCTTCGGAGTATGCAGCCAGGGCTGCGCAAGACTACGCCAAGGAGAATTTATTTGAAGAAGGCAAAATCAGCACTGTCTCCGGAGACGGCGAGCAGAACATAGAACAGGCAATTTACGATTTTATCGAAAAAGAGAAACCCGTAGGAGGAAACGGAAGAGCGATCGCGCGCGAGGATATTTCAAAAGAGGACATCAAACACATCACTGCCTATCTGCGTAACAGCTACAAAGAAGATTATCTGAATATGGCGCTTAAGGGGATTGATATTTACGAAGACCTAAACGGCAATAGCCGTTGGGTTTTTGGTATCGGGCAACTTCCTCCATCCCAACAGCCTGAAGCTACAGCAGTTCCTGCCAGGTCCACGCTTTTTATTATTCAGGTAGGTAGCGGTGTAGGATACGTGCCGCCGCAAGCAGTATTGGCGGAGTTGGCGCTAAGGGCCTCAGAGCTTATCAAGAGTACCGGTATAAAGGGCCCTGTAGATATACGGATTATTGCCCAAACAGACCCCAGAGGATCCGAGGCTTTAAACCAAGAGTTGGTTGAAAAGCGTAAGAAAGCCCTTCAGGCACTTGCAAACAGCATTGCAGAAGCAACAGGCTTGTCCCAGGAATCAGTTGAAGTCAGCAGCGTGCTTAATAGAGAACCTGTTCCTGGCGCAGACCCCGCAGTCTATGAACAGCAGAGAAGGGGCCAGGTAGCAATAGCAGCCCAGGGAGTAGGAGAGGGCGAGGTTAACGTAATTAACCTACAGGCTGTCCCTGAGACCACCTATGTTGAATTTACCCCCAAGAAAGGAGAGACAGTTTCAGGATTTGCTGGTCAGCTCCAAAAGGAGTATTATCCTAATCCGGATGCCCCTCTTGACATTAATAAACAGGTTTCCCGATACATAGTAGAATCAGGCCAGGCTGAAGACGCCAATAAATTAAGCGAAGGCAAAACGTACCGCGTGCCTGTAGAAAACAACGAAAATTTCACCCTTACAAGCGACCAGACCGTGATTATAATCAGCTCAAGCGAGTTAGACTCCCGTTCCCGCACGGAATTGTTAAAAGCGTTATATGAGACTGTGGAGACCAGGGGAGTTGACAAAAACAAGCTTTATAAGATTAATTTGGGAGACAGGGCAGTGAATGAAGAAATACAAGCATATCTTCAGTTAAAAGGGGCAAAAACAGAGGTCTCTTCGGATATTCGTGGGATCCAGGCTGTAAATGCGGAACAGGTACAAATCAATACAAGAATGGATGCGCCTAAGCCACAGATACCGCGCCCGTTGATAGTTAGGTAAAACGAGAACAAAAATGTCCAATCTGGATAAGAGGTATTTGATCAATAAGCAAACAGAATAAATTCGCTCATATTGAAATATGGCAAGAAAAACCTAGTTTTGGCAGCTAAATATACTAATGATTAAGACAAATTTATATTCGTAAATGTCCAAACTAGGCTAAAGGTTAATCTCTGTAGGCAAAAGGAAGGGGCCTAAAAAAGCGGTCCCGTGGGCAAAATATTGCTAGGGCCCCTTCTCGAATAAATAGATTTAATTGTTATTTTTGTGGTAAATTTCAAAAGTGCTGATACGCTATTTAAATATATTATTAATGTTAAGAAACTAAAGAGAACGTAGCTGAAAACGTTCTCTTTTTATTTTCTGCAACCCCTTGACATCATTATATAATATGTTATAATTTAAGCGCAAAAAAGCTACGGTGCGAAAAGGCAAACCCTGAGTGATCAGGGGACGCAAAACCGCGGGTCTTAAGAGATGATAAGATAGCCGGGTTGCCGAATACCAGAGGAAGTATTTGACAAACCGGTTTTTCTTTAAAGAGTTATTAAAGAGTTTAACAATCTTTAAATAAAAAATGAATAAAGTTGGGTTAGAACCAACGAAGATTGCAGAAATGCAAGGGGGGAAGGGGGAAACTTTACCCTCTTCTTTTCATATAGGTAGTGATAATATACAAGAAGCACCCACAGAAAATGCCTTCCACCAAGAATACCGCTCAAGTTTTAAAACCTGGATTAGGGCTGTAGCATTTATCGTTTTGGCTGTGTTTTTGCCTGAGCAAGCTGCCCAGGCTGCTCAATATAACTGGCAGGCAATCTGGAGCCAGCCTGCTGCGTATAAGCCGCTCCTTACAAATTCCGCGCACCTTGATATCCCTGTCGCAGTAAAGAATATTTTGAGCGAAGTCGCCGGCAAATCCCTTACCGCCATTCAATTATCGCCGAACCTCACCCTGCAGTTGAATGAGCCTCTGGAGATGAGCAGGGAGAGGATAGAAGAGATTTACCAATGGCTACAGGGCAAACCGTGCGGCTCAAAAACTCTCTTTGATGTATTGGCCCTTGAAGGCATTCCGGCCCTTGAACAGGATATCGCGGTGCTTGCGCTCACCGTAGATATTTTAAATAATGTAATCAAGCCTGTTGGTTCACCCGCAGTGATAAAAACCTCCCTTTTCGCGCTTTCAAAAACAGCACAATTTTTCAATGTTCCCATGTATGCGGCAAAGATTGAGGATTTCAATGCCTATGCCCGTTCTTTTGCGCCTTTTATCGCGCACTTAAAGGGCGACCATTATGTGTTTGTCACCCATATAAAAGACAGCAAGGCCTATTTTATTGATGAGCATAAAGAATCGTTTTTGCCTGTCGAAAAGTTCACAAGGAATTTTTCCGGCTATGCGCTTATTCCCGAATCACAGACTGCCAACACAAGCGTTGTATTGGTGCCTGATGAAGAGGCAAGAGGGGTTTTAGGCGCAGGCAGTTCACGCAGAGACGGCATAGAGAATAATTTGGGCCTGCTATTCGGCACCTTTATTGCCCCTGCATTTCCTAAGATTTCAACCAGCAGTTTTTCAACCCTTGCCCGCAATTATGCCATCACCTATGCCATGCCCAGGATGATGAAATGGGCCGGCGCAAACCAAGCCTGGCAGAATGTCGGGGGGGCATTCCTTTCAGGTGCGGCAATCGGCGGGATGCAGGCAAACGGCAAGGTATTCGGCTGGAGCTCAAAAAGCTGGGCAGCAGCATTGCAGACAGGCAGTGTCTGGGGAGCAGCTGCAGCAGTACAGGAATACGGCTATAAGCAGAAATGGGATACCGGTAAATACGGATTTATGGGCGCAACCTATCTTGCCTCACAGGTAGCCGGTAATGCGGTTGAATATGGCTTTGGCAAGGCAGGCATCGGTTATTGGCAAATAGACCAAACTAAGAATACCCCCACTTGGCAAAGAAAAGGCTTTGATGGCTCCGCATTTATTTCCAAATACGGGAAAGAAAGTTTAGGCCGTGGAATTGAATTAGTCACACAAAACGTTGCTGAGAACAACTGGAACTGGGCGCGCTATCCTGAATATTCAAGGGCTGTAGGCGGATTTGCCAAGAGCGTGGCAGGCGGGGATAGCGTAATAAAAGCTGCGCTTACTTCAGCACTGAACGGCGTGGTATCAGCCGGCATGCAGTCATTCTCCAAGCAGCACGCTGCATTAAATCCCTACACGAATGCGTTTCTGAGTATGGGCATGACCGCAGCCCTTTACGCGGAATTATCAAAAATAGGGCCTGATTCCGAATCCCGCTCAAGGACAGATTTGTTTAAAGAGATGCTGAATACCAACAGCAGAACAGCGCTGGGCAATCTCTTTAGCGGCGGCACTGCCATACTGGATAAGAAAGGGAATCTTGTGTATTCCGAGCCGTTAGGCGGTTCTTTTGCCGCCAACATGGTTGACTTTAACCGCCAGACAAACGGCCTTGCCAATGCTGCCTGGACAAAAGATGAATGGAGCACGTTCCTGAAAACCGGCCAGGCCCCGAAAAAAGACAGCCTTTTTGGCGTATTCAGCGAACGCCTTATTTCGAATGTTTTTTCCCAGGCAACAAGCAATGTAAGCCGCGTCATCGTAAACCGCTTAAGCGGCGTCTATAACGAAAAGTATGGCCAGGACTGGTTTGAGATATTTACCCGCGATACAACCGCGCAGAACAGATATTCAGAACAAGGGATTCTCCACGATATTCTACAGAAAGGCAGAAGTACTGAGGGAGTTTCTTTAGACGGGGCCAAAAGATTTCAGAAAGAATTCGAATTTAAGGAAGGTTCTTATGTAAAAACTTCTCTTGATAGCCAAGATTGGAAAACCCTGATTCCGGCAAGATACCAATCGTTACCTGGTCAGCCAGGATATTTGGTTGGCAAGGGAGAATATTGGACGACGTTTGTAGGCGGCAGTCCTTCTAGTGAGGTTGCCGCAGGCCCGGCGACCGTCGCATATGCCCAAGGCCAAGAAGATAAAACACTACTTTTCACCAGGCAAGGCGAAGCAGATACACAGATTGCCTTGCGCTACGACCCCGCCGCAGTCCGTACATACGGCGTTAATTTCCCGAGCGGCTCAAAACTGCAGATTACCTCTGGTAAAGGAAATGCAGTGAGTTTTGGTGACACAAGCTATTTTTCCGTAGAGAATCAGCCTTATGCAACGCTGCGATGGGCAATGAAAGACGGCAGTTTACAGATGCAGCTTGCCACCGATTCTCCTGCAGGAATGCTGCTTTCCGGCAAACTACCTTGGCTGCTTAAGACCGAGGGGTTGGGATATGAAGGCGCAGGAGACGTGGTATTGCACCAGAAGCTGGCAATGGTGCGTATGGGCGGAGAAGAAGCGCCGTGGATGATTGATGAAAAGACCGGCGCCATTCAAGCAGACTTCGTTGTTACTAAGAGCAATGTTCCCGGATTAAACGGTATACTTGGTACATTGCCCTTGACATCAGATAACGCAGCCATTAAAGTTCCTTTCCGGGTGTCCGAAGACGATCCATTAAACTTAGGCATTTTCTTGCCCGTAGGATCTGAAGGCTCAGAAGATAACCAGGCTGGTTATGCGGTTATTAATCCTACAGGTGCTGTAGCCAACCACAACATAAGAATCCTCAGCGATGTGAAAGACGGGGTTACGCAAGATATTATCCTTTCAGAAAGCAAGAAACTTTCGCTTCCCGTAGTCGCGGTTTCTGGCGATGTAGTAATGTTGCTTCATCCGCAAGGCAGCGTCTTTGCCGGCAGCTTGCCGCCGGTAGGCAGCTTGCCTGAGAGTAGGGTGAGCCTTGCCGACGGAGTAAACTTAACACTCGCTACAAACGGCGCATATCAGACGGACAATTTCCGCTATGATCAATATGCAAAAGTCATGGCGCGCGGCGGTTGGGATATCGATGTTACCGGTAAGACCGTTTTTCATGGCGGTACCCAGATGGAAGAGCGCTTTAGGAATGTGCGCGTAGTGAATGTCGCGGAAGGCGCGCAACAGTTATTTTCGGCCGATAAGTTTTCATTATTACAGACATTCAACATCGACAAGTTAAACATTGACGTCAAAGCGCAGGGAGCCGGAGTAAAAACAAAATTCGATTCTGAATCATGGGAGAGCCGTTTAGCGCATCCCGTAACCCTTTCTTTGGATAACGGCCTTATTAGCGTTCAGGCTACCGCAGGGGCAAAGGATGCGTTTCATCTTAATTTGCCTGCTGCTTCTGAAAGCCAGGCAGTTGCCCAAAACTTACCCTTTGCCAGAAGTGTCCTGTCCGTAATCAAGGCTGAGCCAGGCAAAGAGCACTTGGTTGCAGCTAGTGGTACTCTGTATTTATATCTTACCAATTTTACTCCACAGAGCGCAGAATTAATTTCCGGCCACCTCTATAATGCCGGTTGGTCGCTTACGAATCCTTTACAAGAATTACCTGTGACAACCGACGCAGATATTATCGCAACTCACGCCAAGATTGTGAATCCGGCACCAGGCGGCTTTGTGGCGTTGGGGAATGAGAAGATTTATAAAGGGAGTTGGAGCTTCGATGCAGGCAACCTGAAAATAAACTCCGGCACCAAATTCTTCGATTTTATTTCAGGAAGGCCTACAGGGTCTACAAATGAGCTAGGTAAGAATATAGACTATCGCGCTAATTTCGAGGCCTGGGTTTTGACCGAGCTCGGCCCACAAAACACCAAAACCGTTGTTCCGGATGCTTATGTTGCGACTGGAGAAATTAAGTCGTCGGTGTATGTGAATGAAAAATTCGGCCCTATAATTTTGCCGTATACCGCAAAGCCGATTGCCGAGGTCCCCGAACAGGCGTCGGCAGTACGCTACATAGATTTCAACAATCAAAAATACGCACTCTTAGGTAGCACCGGCAAAACCTACGGTTTTATGCCTAATCCTCAAGAGGCCTCTTCAACCCAGGAAGATATTGTTACCATGTCGTCTGCGCAGATAACCCCTGTATTGCCGAAAGACACAGGCTCTTCCTTAGCGTTGCTTGATGGGCTCACTGAATTTAGCGTTGGGCAAAATGCCCTTGGTGAATGGACCAGTATCCAGCCCGCGTTCTTCGCTCCGGGAGCAATACACACCCTTTCTTTAGGGCAAGGAGAATTCCTGAAATACAATAACTTCAGCCATCAGGCGCAAGAGCCGACTATCGCAAGACTAGAATTCACGGTTCAAGGTCTGAACAACCGGGTGCTTAGCGGCGCCATAAGAGGGCAAAGCGGGAATATCGCGTATGAAGAGAGGCCGGGAAATGAATTCACCATTTATGCCGAAAACAACAAACCGTTTAAGGTAGTCGCCGCGGACCTAAACACAGCATTAGACCTTTATAACCAAAATTTGATCACTACCTTTAAACAAACCAACCTGGAAAATCTTGATAATATCCTTATACAGCTTGCGCCGTTAAAGGAAGACCAGCCTAAGCAATTTGCGATGTTCTCAATATTAATCACAAGGGCTAAAGAAGAGGTGCAGGAAGACAGATTTGAAGATTTGAATGATACGATGAGCCAACTGAATGAGGCGATTACCGACTTTAATGAAAATGGGAAAATCCAGCGTTTTACCGAACGCAAGATTTTTGGCGACGATTTTCGCCTTGCAACCGGCTCTCAGGCAGCGACTATCGGTCCGGCTGTCTCCGGTTGGGAGATTTTTAAGAGCAACCCGTTACGATGGGCGCGCTGGGTATACGATAACGATATCAATATTCCCTTCATTCATCAAACCCCGGAAGAGAAAGCCCGGCGGATGGCTAGGGAAGAAGCGCATGAGATGGGCCTGGGGACCCAAATGACCAATCTCCAGTTTATTGAAACTGGTATTATTGGTCTAACGTTTGTGGCCTCGGAAGCGGTTGCAGTTGCAGGCTGGGGAGTCAAGAGTACAGGGCTCTTCTCCAGATTATCGTCGCTCTTAGGAGAGACGCGCGCACTGCAAGCCATACGAGGAACGCCGGTGGTGGGAGATATAGTGCAGTTTGTGTTACGGCACCCTTATATTTCCAGCGGATTAGTAACCGGCAGTATCGGGACAATCAACTACCTAAAGAATGCAGATGGGATTACCTTCGGCGGTACTTTAAAAGCGGCAACTACAAGTACTCTTGCTGGTCCCCTTGCCATGGTTGCCTTCAGGCATCCCGGCCTTGCTTCGCGTTTCTTGGCCTATTCCACTGTAGGGGCAGCTATCGAGCTGAAGCATCCTTTGTATGAAGAAATCGGAGGAGCAAGTTCTATTACCGGTGCTTTTCTTGCTCCCGGCAGAGGCGTTCTTTCTTCATTAGGCAAGTTAGGCGATTATGTAGGTATTCGCAATAACTTGGCTTACAGTGTCAATATGGTTAATTATGCCGAGATGCAGAAAGCAACGGGTTACCTTTCCGCACACAGCAATAATTTATTGGGCGTTGCTGCGTTAGGCGGAGTATCCGCGCTTCGGTCTTGGACGCAGGCATATACCGGCAGCTATCTGGTTCAATTTGCAATAAGTCCTCAAGAGACGCTTGCCGGCATCACCGATTTATTTAAGCAAGGACAACAGCAGAGTTTTGGTTCCTGGAATAAATGGGACGTGGCAAGAGTGGTTGGTAGCCTTCTTGGCGGCACTGCCGGTTTTCGAGGGGTCAATATCGGCAGTATGCGCATTCCCGGCCTCGCTCAGAATATATCAACTGATTTGGTAAATAGCAGTGGCATTTTGGCACGATTAGGCAGATATTCAAACTCACTGGCTACGACGGCACCAGGCGCATATGTCGGCGCAATCGGATTCAGTATTCTCTATCCTGCTATCCAGGGCAAAGGCTTGAGCCTCGATGCGCTGAAAGGATTAGGACAGGATACCGATGCGCTTTGGAGGACGTCTCTTGGTTTCAGCGCACTCGGAAAGATAATTTCCCCCGCGTTTAAATATGTACGGGCAGATGGCTTAGCTGCGAAATTGACATTAGGCACTGCAGCCGGCGGCCTCGCCTTAGGTACAGATTACGGGCTTTCACAATTACGCCACGATGACTCCTATAGTTTCTTGAGGGGGGCATCAGTATTTGGCACTGCCTTTGTGACTGTTTTAGGTATGTCGTATTTAGGCGCTAAGTCCGGCATAAAACTGCCTGCGGTGTTACGCAGCGAATATCTCACGTATCCAACAGGGGCAGGTATTGCTTCTCTCGTAGGAGGCATCACCGGCAATTTAATCAGCAAAGGAAGCTATGATTTCCTTTCAGCCGATCCGCTGGTGCATTTCGCAGCGCCTGCCGTTGCAACATTAGTTGCCCGCTTTTCCGCGAATATGAAAGAGGCAAACGTGAATCCCGCTGATGCGGGGCAGGCCCCTGCATTCTGGAGAAACTTGAGGATGCGGGTTGACCCGCTGCATAAATGGAATATTGAAGCAGCCCAATTCGAAAAAGGGTTTAACATAAGCGGAACAGTCCCTTGGGTATTCGGTACTACGGGCGTCGTCGTCAATTCATTTGATAATAACACTATTTCCCCGGAGACAAAATATATCTTGAATTTAGGTTTGATTACCGCTGCAGCAACGCATATCACCTGGGGGTTAAGAGGCCCGTCGGGCGGAGGCAGCGGCTTATTGGCATTCGGCAGAAGGATGTATAATACCGTTGACGGAAAGATTGACTTTAAGAGCCCGAACGCCTGGGGCGCAGTTTCAAACACCGGGCTGCTGTCTTCGATAGGCGCCTTGTATAGTCTGAATGCGACAGACGACAAAGGTAATTATAAATATTTTCGAGGCCTTTCAAGCGACCTAAGGTCTGCCCTTACTCTTGGGTCAGCAGTGGTAGGGTTCGCAGGTTTAGGCGGATATAAAGAGTTCGCAACCAATATACGCAAGCCCATTTGGACAGACTACATCTTGAAAGACGGTAGATTCCACAATGTAATTGAAGGAGAAATAAGTTATTCGCTTTTAAAGCCTGCTACCACTTTCCAGAAAATCGCATATGTGGCAGGAAACCGGGGATTATTCTGGGGCACTACCGCAGGCTGGGTTTTTGGCGGGTCTTCCATAGCCGACCTGATTAAGCCGGGCTTATCACAGGATGCAAGTTTTCAAAAGTGGCATACCATATCAAG
This sequence comes from Candidatus Omnitrophota bacterium, assembly GCA_040754255.1. Lineage (GTDB taxonomy): Bacteria > Omnitrophota > Gorgyraeia > Gygaellales > Profunditerraquicolaceae > SURF-25. The sequence continues at coordinate 22,158 of JBFMDA010000017.1, forward strand.
CATAGGCTTGCTCGGCATAGGCATTATGGGGCCTGGCGTAAAACCTACCCTTGAGAATTTAGGCCAGACCTATAATCTGCTAACAGGGAAAATAGGTAAATCCGGCCCCTCTATTTTTGCCTACCAGATTGCAAAGACAGCACTTCCTACAATACCTGCACTGACGATCGGCATGGCGGGTTTTCCTGATTTACAGAATTATGTCTACTCAATGAAAGACAGCCAAGTATCAAGGGTTTTGCAATACGCGTTCGGATTCGACGATTTCAAGAACCAATATAGGTCTGCCACCGGTAATAATTTTGATGGCAGTATATCTTATTTTGAGGCCCAGAAGCAGATGGCTATAGCCAATTTACGCAGCGAAATACAGGGCCTCGATAGGACCAAGGCAGGGTGGGAGAACGTACTTAAGGACTTGGAAAGCAGAGAGGCCTATTACCAGAACCTGACCTCCAAGGATATGAATTTCTTGACCGGCAAGTTCCGTTGGTTATTGCGTTCAACCACCGGTTATGAAGGATTCAAGGTCGCATTGTGGTTCGGCCCTTCCCTGTATTTTATCCGTCCGCTGCTTGAAACAGGCTTAAGCCGTATCCCGATTTCAGGCGAAGTCCAGGGATTTATGGGTGAACGTTGGGGCAGCCGCGGAATGGGAGATGCGTTATTGCCAGAAATGAAAATACCCGGCTCGGGCATTCTCTCTAAGGCAGCCTCAGGCATCGCCAAGCCTCTCTATATGTTCCAGGGCCTGACAATGGAAGAGCAGGTTAGAGAAAACTTATTCAGTTTTATGTTTAACCCGGCAGTTAAATTTTCCGGAGTCAATCTGGAGACCGACCCAACTTCTCCCAGGTTCGCCACACAACAGCAGCTCCTGGAGAATTTCCAGGAAGCTAATGACGGCATGGGCAATTTTAATGTTGCCAATATCAACGCCAAGGTCATGGAAGGTTTGGTCAGCCGCGGATTCCGCATCACCAGCCTTGAGTTGCCTGAAGTTTCGATCTTAGGCAAGAAGTCCACGCAGCCCTCTTTATCTACAAATATACTTAGCGTAGATGAGTTGAATAAGAGAATCAGCAGTGATCCAACTGAAGGCCTAAGAGCCCTGGCAGAATTGCCTGCGGGGACACGGATAGTGATTGACGTGCCGCAACAACAACACTCGGTATTGTTGCCTTCCGGCAATTATGCGTTTGAAGTAGGAGGCGCTGCGGCATGGAGTATGCCTTTGCATACCAAGGCACAGGCTTTGGCTTACCAGAGCCAATTGCAGAATGGAGAGATATCTCTTACGACATTAGCACAAATTGCCGACGGCAGGTATACCTTGACCGGAGGCAACGACCAGAGTGCGCTCATCAACCGCAGGGCTGCCCGCTATGTATTAGTGGATCAGCTGGATGCCCAAGGCGTTGCATTAGCTACGCATCCTTTTACGCCGAAGAGTATTGTAATTTCAAATCGTCGCAATCCCGCCGAAAGCGTGAGATTTTCCGTAGAGACATTGTTGCCTTATATCCAGGAAAGAAGGGCAGAGGATGTGCGTTTTGACCGCGGCATCAGGAGCGCGCAGAGAGGCACTACGGTCAATAACGCCCTTACCCAAGATTTGAACTTTGGCGGACAAGAATACGCTATTTCCTTCGTGCCTTCTTTAGTGCGCCCAACCACAGATACCAAGGTATCCGGGTTGCAGGAAAAAATAATACGCAAGGCCCAAAATCTGTACTCTCTGCATGCGCAGATGCTGCGTACCCAGGATATTACACTCTTGCCCAAGATTGAGTCGCTTGAGCGCAGTGTCAGCGGCATGGAAAGGCGCCAGGCGCTTCTGGAGCGTGGCATTAATGTACGCAACCCCATTCAAAATATCGCCTTAGCTGTACAGAGCCTTTTTAATTTTGGCGAGGCAGCGAGGATTAAGGCAGCAATTCGCGATGAGAGGATAACCGAGATCAGGACGCAGTTAGCAGAAATAAATACAAAAATAGAAAAGCTGGCAGCGATTAAGAAAGGCGATACCGAGAGATATAAATTATACTTACAGCAAGAACTTGGCTTGTCAGCAGGGGCATTCGAAGGGGTTTCGGATATTGAACTTGCAAGATCAAGAAGCGCGATGTTAAAGCAGTTCAAACAAGAGGCGCGCGCTTTGCGCAGAATAGAAAATGCAAAAGGTAGTGTCAAAGATATGGTACTTCAGCAGCATGCATTGGCTACGCGTACTAACGACGAGTTCTCATCCCTGCTTGTTGAGTCAGGGATTGACCTTTCGGGATTAGGGATAGATACATGGCAGGGCGCACGAAGCCGGATTGCCCAGGGCAATTTTGCAAAAGTGTATATCGCTGGCGACTCGGTGGTGAAAGATTTTGACCTCTCGGCATTTCCTGATGAGTTGCGCGCTCAACTCAGGCAACGTATCCACGATCGTTATGTAGTTGCCCAGCATAATGCCTCTGGCCTTCCGATAGCAGCAATACAAAGTATTAAGGTTACGAACAACCATTTACTTATCGTGCAGGAAAGGGTAACGCCTCTTTCCGATACGCTTATTTCTTTATTCGCCGATGGCAAACAGCCGCAGGCCCAGCAGTTGCTTAATCAAGCAATAGATTTAGGGAGGCAATTGGCGGATAAAGGTTACTCCTGGAGTCTTGTGACGCCCGGCAACATCCTAACAAATATAGGGATTAACGCAAACGGGGACCTCGTGGTTATGGATGCGGCTAATCTGGAGCGCATTGATACCACAGCCGAGAGGGTTGATGCCGCTTACAACATCTGGCTTGGCAGGCTCTCCGAGGATTTGAATATATATACGAAGAATTTAGGCATTGCCGAGAAAGCGATCCCTGCAGTATTTGATGCGCATGCCGACAGAATTGAAGCGGCAAAACCGGAAATCGCGAAATTCCCCAAGAGCATATCGGTTACTGCGGACATAATCCAAAATCCCGCAGCACTTATGCACGTGTTGAATATCCAACCGCAGGTAAAGGATTTACGCGGGATTACAATCGGAGCAGACACTGCAAGCGCCTTAGGCGAGAGAATGTACCGCTGGGATTTATCCAGCGACGGCCGTATGGCGTTATTAGTCAACCCTATTGCTCTGAGCGATAAGAATTTGGCGCCTGTGTTCCTGGCTCAGGCCTTTGACAGGAGGGCATCTTCAAAATATGCAGCTGCCAAGGCAATGGATTTGCTCGGCGGGCTTAAGGATTTCAGGGGCGATGTTGGCAATAACCAGGCGCTTGGGAGTTTAAGTTTTTGGTTGAGCAGGCCCGATCCTTCTACGCAGGACTTAGGAAGAGTTGCCGGCTATGTGAGCGCTTTATCTAACCTCCCGGCTGAGCTGTTGCGCCAACAGTTGCAATTTACCGATTTAGGCGTTGCTGCCAACTCCTTTGATACAGTTGATGCACGCATCAGGGATTTGAATCAGGAAATTTTCCGCATCCAGGCGGTCCGTCCCGTAAGAATCAGTTTACAGCAGATGCTTGACAGGGCAGTTGCTGCCCGCACTACTATGAACGACCTATGGACGAGTACATCTTTTGGTCAGCGTTTTGCAACACTCGATTACAGATCCGGCGCAATAAGAGAATTGGCTAAAGCCCCATTTGCGTTAAACGAAATGACAAAAATAGAATTATTCGATAGAGAAGGAAATTTACGGCCTCTTGAGGAAAGGTATGCCGATTTGATAGCGCAATACAAAGAAAACCTTGTTCCGCAACTAGGAGGGATATTAAATAGGACCAAGCAGGTAATACTCACTCAATATGGCAGTACACTTACCCAAGAACAGAAAGATGCCCTTTCCCGCTTAACATTATCCGATATTCTAAACGGCGGCACCGCAGTAGACCTTATTAAAATATATGCCGTATTACCGGAAGAGCTGCATCATATGGGATTCGCGGAAACGCGCAGCTTAAGCCGCAATATCCTTATTAATGCACGAATGCTTACTGAAAGGCCTCCGAGAGAGATTATCAAGACAATATTACCCCATGAATTGACCCACGTCATCGCAGACATTATTGGCGAAAAAGTAGGAATTCATACAGGCTTAGCAATCGGTCAGTCCTCAAACGAAGACTTGGTAGATAAGATTGCCGGCACAAACAGGAATTTACTTGGAAATCATATATATACTAACTTAGGCCGCGTTGATACCGGGTTCTTAAGATTCAACTCGTCTCCTTCGGGCTCTTTAGAAGTCACCGGAGTGCCTCAGCAAGTCATGCAACCTACTGAAAGGCCAGAGAACTTAGGTGGGACTAGTTCTCCGTTATCGAGCAGTCCTTTGAGTCTTAGGGAAGCAGCCGGAAGCCGTTTAGCCAAAGTATTCGGAGTTCCTCTGTTGTTGGCCACTTTGTATTTTGCTGCGCCATATCAGAGTGCGTTGACGCTTGACAAGACAGGCCTTTGGGATACACAGGCACGCCGTATTTATACTTCAGAATTAGACAAGGCAACACAGGCAGGGGATATAGGCTACAGCGCTAAGTTATCAGAGCGTTTAGGCGATATGGCAAGAGACAACGGTATCGCGGCAATGGAAGATCTGACATCCCACCTAGATCAAGGTTGGTACGGTATACGCGACGGCATATCTTTCCGCGGCAACGGACAACAAATACCTTTTGCCTTTGAAGGAGAAAGCCCCCGCATTATTGCGAACTATGCATTGGCCGATTCACTTTACGACAATGCAGTCGATAATCTTGGACGAAGTGGCGCTGCTAGCAATAAGATCAAAGCCATAGAAGCAAAACAAGGGCAGGTAGGCGCATACAACGCCAGAATGCATATTGCAGATGCATTTTTGGACAGGGGGGAATCTATCGAAGGACTCTATCAGTTGTCACAGCTTGAGATTAGGCCGCAAGATTCAGCTTCTATAATGCAAAAAGTAAGATCTGTGTATAACGATGCCGGTTCTCTACACAATAGTATGTGGAGTAAATACCAGCTGCCGTATCTAATGTTAAACGATGATATTAAGTCTAGCCAATATTATCCTATACTTTCCTCTGCGGCGGCAAGCCTTGACCAGAACAACAGGCTGCAATTTACGCCTGCGCAACGTCCTTTATCCCAGAGCATTGAAAGATGGATTGGGAAAACAGCAGTTTTTATTGACTCGCCAGCAAGTTCTTATTTGACTGAGGCGTATCGGAATGAAGGGTTCCGGAACTTTATCGAATTAAAATACTATCCGCCATCCTCGTCACGTTATAGCACCAATCCATACGTCATTACAGAAAAACAGTTTAAGGATTATTATATTGATACCAGGGGCGTAGGCCTTACGGGCGCAGTCACATTACCTGATGCGCCTAGGATTGACGCAATAGCCAAGAGGGCGTATGCAGGCGATCCTATCATCGACAGGATTGTGTTTGGGATGCATGGGTCGAGAGAGTATAGAGCCGACGGCCGATTGCCTATTTATGATTTTTTCACTGCAACTGCCGGGGAAGGAGAATACAAGTTTATCATTCCAGTAAGGGAAATATTGGAAGGTCAGGCAGAGGTATATAATTGTGCGTTGGCTCCAAAGGTTGTTCTTGGCGATAAGATTGGTGAGTATGAATTAAGCAGGACCCAGCAACCCTATATCTCTCTTGTGTGGGATTGGGCTGGGAAAACCGGGCCCAGTTACTCCTGGGATGAAGAATTAAGAACTCAATTGAACGTGTGGAATTTCTCTTGGTCTCACAGACAAATCATGGGTATTAACCCAACACCGAAGACGTTGGCTGATTCCGTGGTAAGGGTGCTTGATTATCAGGATTTCCTGCACGGCCGTTCGAAGGAATCATTTGAACAATTCATCCGCGCAAAAGACCAGGCAGCAGAACAGATAAAGCCAGTGAAAGTTGCCAGCGCGTCTTCTCCGCTCTCAAGCAGTAGCCCTTTAAGCCTTAAGGAAGCAGCCGGAAGCCGGTTAGCCAAAGTATTTGGCGTTCCTCTATTGCTGGCTACTTTGTATTTTGCTGCGCCGTACCAGAGTGCATTGACGTTAGACAAGATAGGCTTGGATGCGCAGGCGCGCCGTATTTATACGT
>JBFMDA010000018.1:0-28205 GCA_040754255.1 Candidatus Omnitrophota bacterium
GCTGCAATGCAGTCTCTGCGGTATCAACGCGGCCGCTGGCGTTAATGCGCGGCCCAAGTATAAAACTGATAAAGTGGGGCGTAATCTTTTTGTCCCTTATCCTGCTTGTTTCCATAAGGGCCAAGAGGCCCGGCCGTTTTGTACGCGGCAGACACATAAGTCCCTCTTTTACGATAATTCTGTTTTCTCCGGTTAAAGGGACCGCGTCCGCAACAGTGCCGATCGAGACCAGGTCAAGCTCCTCATTGAGCGGCTTGCCTGCAAGTGCCTGGCACAATTTATATACCACCCCTACTCCCGCCAAGTCGCGATACGGATACCCGCAGCGCCTTAGTTTCGGATTGATAGTAGCAGCTGCCGGGAATGCGGCAGTATCGGGTTCAACCGGCTCGTGATGATCGGTGACTACCACTTTAACCCCCCCTGCCGCAAGTGCGCCGATATATTCATGGCTTGAGGTGCCGCAATCCGCAGTAATCAAAAGCGTTATCCTTTTGTCCCGGGCAATGGCGAGTATGTTCTTGTTGAGGCCGTAGCCTTCCTTCACGCGGTGAGGAATATAATACTCAGCGTCTATTCCCATGCGTAACAGGGCTTCGTGAAGAAGTGTCAAAGAAGTGACGCCATCGGCATCGTAATCGCTGAATAACAATACCTTCTCTTTGCGGCGGCACGCATCCTTGATAATCTCAACCGCCTTGTGCATATCGCTAAAACAATAGGGATCATGCAACCTGTCAAGCCCTCCATAGAGGAACCCTTCGGCCTCTTGCGCATTGGAAATACCGCGATTTACCAATAGTTGAGCAAGGATATACGAAATCCCCAATTCCTTACATAGACGAATCTGGAGTTTTTTATTAGGCAGGTTGACGGTGAGTATTTTGTGGGTATGCATTGTCACATCTTCTGAGGCCTTGAAATCCCCAATAATTCTAAACCCTTATCCAGAGTGCTGCGTATCCCCCGGATAAGATAAAGCCTTGCGCTGGTTAATTGGCTATCATCAGTAAGCACGCGGTGACGGTCATAAAAACGGTGAAAAGACTCTGAAAGCTCTTGTAAATATACGGTCATCATGTAAGGATCAAGGGTTTTTACGCAGACTTTTACTATATAGGGGAATTTCCAAATCGTTCGGATGAGCTGGAGTTCTTCGCTTTCTCTCAATAGCGTACAATCGGCGGCACCGGCAGGGCCGCTTTCTTGGGCCTGTCGCAGTATGCTACTAATCCTGGCATATGCGTATTGCACGTAGTAGACCGGGTTCTCGGATGTTTGTTTCTTGGCAACCTCAAGGTCAAAATCAAGATGGCTGGAAGTGCGACGCATAAGAAAGAAAAACCTCGAAGCGTCGGGACCGACCTCACGAAGGACTTCCCGTAATGTGATGTATTGGCCTTTGCGGGTCGACATTTCGACGGGCCTACCGCCCCTTAGAATAGTGGCTAGTTGCACGATCACAATAGAGAGAGATTCGGATGGATAGCCGAGCGCACTCACTGAAGCCTTAAGCCTATTTATGTATCCGTGGTGATCCGGCCCCCAAAGATTGATCAACCACTGAAAACCCCGCTCATACTTATCGCGGTGATAGGCGATATCAGGCGCAAGGTAGGTGTAGGAACCGTCGCTCTTTACCACTACCCTGTCTTTATCATCCCCGAACTCGCTAGACTTAAACCAGAGCGCGCCGTCCTGTTCGTAGGCAAAGCCTTTTTCTTTTAACGACTCCAGCACCTTTTGTATTTTTCCGCTCTCGCGCAACTCCTTTTGGCTATACCAACTGTCGAAATGTACGGAAAAATCATTAAGCTCCCCCTCAATGGTGCGGGAAATATCCTTCAAGCCATACTCTGAGAAATCCCCGACCGCAAGATGCCCCTCCTTTATCCTTCTGGCCAGGTCAACTATATAATCGCCTTGGTAAAAATTTTCGGGGAACTCTATCTTTTCCCCGGATAGTTCCTTAAGCCTTGCTTCAATCGAAGAGCCCAGGATGGTAATCTGGTTTCCTTCATCATTAAGGTAGTATTCCCTTTTGACGCGGAATCCCGCAAATGCCAAGATATTCGCTAGCGCATCTCCGACTGCGGCTTGCCTGGCGTGCGCAACCGATAAGGGGCCGGTAGGATTTGCGCTTACAAACTCAATCAGGACGCGCCGACCTTCACCCAGGCGTACCCGCAGAAAATCGTCTCCCGAGGAAACAAGGCTTCTTAAGTAATCACGGAAATAATCTTCGCTTAAGAAAAAATTAATGAATCCCGGCCCCTGCACCTTGACAGAGCGGATGTATTTCCTCGCTCCTGCAGCATCAAGATGCGCCTCAAGGGCTTCTCGTATGCGCCTCCCCAGTTCCAGGGGGTTTTGTTTCGTCTGGCTTGCAACCATCATAGCCAGATTGCTGGAGTAATCCCCGAACGAAGCATTAGAAGGGATATCGAGGACCGCTTTTTCTCCAACGCCCTGCGGCAGAGGGCCCAAAGATTCTAACGCATCGCTGAGCGCATTGGTTATTATCGCTTCTATTGATTCTTTCATGTGTGTGCGTGTAACGTACGGAAAGAGACTTTTTTAAAAGAAGTGCCGTAGCGGAGAGAGAGGTTATGTCTTTTTTGTGCGCCGGCTGACTCGTACCCTTTTGGCATCAGACCAAAGCCGCTCCAAAGAATAAAACTCTCTCATCGCCTTATTGAAAATATGCACTACCACACTGGAAAAATCCAAAACAACCCATCCCGATTCGTCGTGCGGCAGCGTTTTCGTGAGAGAGTTTATTCCCTGCGTACCTAATTCTTCCTGGAGTATCTCGGCAAAGGATTGTATCTGCCTTTGAGATTGTACGCTCAAGACAACAAAATAATCGCAGAAATTGGCGACCGCGCGCATGTCCAAGACGACTACCTGCTCGGCCTTCTTGTCCCTTGCGAGATTCGCGATATACAGAGCTACTTTTTTTGAATCTATGTGAACACGCCTCCTCTTACTGTTTTCCTAAAATCTTATACATGCCGGTACCACATTCAGGGCATTTGCCTTTGACGGCCAACCTTTTATTCTTCATTGTTACTTTTTGCTCGTCTTTCATCTCTCTCTGCGTCTTGCATTTGACGCAATAGCCTTTTTCTGCCATTTCCTTCCTCCTTTTTTCTAACTCGGTTGTGTGATGAACTATGTATGCCTTTGTATTTTACGTCCAAATACTCGCCCAACGAAACAATAGTAACATATGCAACTTCGCCTGTCAAATCTTATTATTTCGGGTATTTCGCGTGCTGTTCCTCGATCTCCCCTACGATCTCCTCCAAAAGGTCTTCCAGTGTAACTAGGCCGTGTGTCTTTTTCTGTTCATCTACTACGATAGCGATCTGGATCTTTTCCGATTGGAACTTCCTCAGCAACTCATTAACCTTAAGCGTAAGGGGCACGTAATAAGGCTGGTGCAATAAATCCTGGAGGAGAAACAACCCCTTGTCGCGCAGGATATAAAGCAGGTCGTGTGCATGGAGTATCCCGACGATAGTATCAAGGTTGCCCGCGTAGACGGGAAGCCTGGCATGGCCTTCTTCGATAAAGACGCTTAAGACCTCATCTGAGCTCATGTTTACGTTTAATGCGACCATCTTCTCTTTCGGCACCATCACGTCGCCGACCTTAATATCGCCGAATTCAAAAATACGGTAGAGCAGCTTGCGTTCTTCGTCGCTTAAGACCCCTTCCTCCTTGCCGATCTCTATCATCATCCTGATTTCTTCTTCTGTAATCAGGGGGGAACGCTTGGCGGGGGCGATATTGAGAAGGCGCAGAATAAAATTACTGGTAGCGGTAAATACGACGATAAGCGGATGGAATATCTTAATAAACGCCTCCATCAGGGGCGAGGTAAAAAGGGCGATTTTCTCCGTATGCTTGGTAGCCAGGATCTTTGGGGTAATCTCGCAGAGGATCAGTATAAAAAAGGTCGAAGCAAAAGTAGACACGATGACGCCCCAACGGTAACCCAAAAGCTGCACTAGTATACCGGTGGCAATTGCCGATATGGCAATATTGACAAAATCGTTCCCGATTAAAATTGCTGCGATAAATTTATCCAGCTTAGTGACAAGCCGCTGGATGCTCTGGGCGCGCCGCAGGCCTTTATTTACCATATGGCGCAGCCGTATCTTGCTTAAGCCTATGACCGCCGTTTCGGAGGCGGAAAAGAAAAATGAGATACACGCCAGAAAGAGCATGAATAAAAGGGTAATCGGCAATGATATAAAAACTTCCGCCGTGTTCATCGTATCCTCAAGATGGCCTCGATATCCTCTGGGCTTTCTTTCACCGGCCCGATAACCGCCAGATTAAGTTTTTCTTCCCTAAAAATAAAACGCGCTGCTTCGCGCACATCGCTGACTTTAATACGCCTGACCTCTTTGATGGTCTCTTCTAGGGTATATACCTTATCCTGCGTAATGGCTGATTCGCCGATCCAAAGCATGTGGTCAAGCGTATCTTCAAGCGCCAGTTCAAGCTGCCCTAAATAAAAATCTTTTGCACGCATAAGCTCGTTTGCCCTGACTTGCGTTGACCTGATTGTATCTAATTCTGAGAGGATCACGGAAAGTGCTTCTTTAAGCTTTAAGGCATCGATGCCCGCATGGATCACAAACGCGCCCGTATCTTCAAAACGTTTAACCTGAGAGCCTATCTCATACGCCAAGCCCCTCTTTTCTCTTAATTCGTTGAAAAGGCGGCTTGACATATTAGCGCCCAGCAGTATGTGCAATACATCCACCACAAACCGTAGAGGGTGCGTCCTGCTGACGCCGTGAAATCCCAACGCAAGGTGCGTCTGTTCGGTATCTTTACGCAATAGGTCTACCCCGGGTTTTCTCTGGCTCTCTTGAGCCTTGATAAAACCGGGTGCGGATTTTTTTGCAAGGCCGCCGAACCTATCCCGTGCGTACCGCATGACCGAGCCGTAATCAAAAGAGCCGGCAACGCTTAAAAGGATGTTTCCTGCCGTATAGTACGCTTCTTTATATGTGCGTATATCCTTCCTCTGTATACCGCGCACCGACTCTTCAGTCCCCGCAATGCTCATACCCAGCGGCTGATCTGGCCATAAGAGCCTGTCAAGCAAATCGTACACGTAATACTGAGGTAAGTCCTTATACATCTTTATCTCTTCTAAAATCACGGTTCTTTCTTTCTTGATTTCTTCGCTCGGCAGAAGAGGAAATAATACCATATCAGACAATATATCCATTGCGACCGAAAGGTATTGCTTGGGAATCTTTACCAAATAACAGGTAAGCTCTTCGGAGGTAAAGCCGTTCAGCGTCCCTCCTACTCCCTCAATCGATTCCTTGATCCGGCGGCATGAATAGCGCCTGCTTCCTTTAAACAACAAGTGCTCGATGAAATGGCTTACGCCCTTTAGGCAAGGCTTCTCGTAGCGGCCGCCGACTTTTATCCAGATGCCAAACGCAACGGATTGCATATGCGGCATAGGCTCAGCAACGATCGAGAGCCCGTTGGCAAGCATTGTTTTCTTATGCATTTTTCAGCTCCCGGACAAAGGCGGCAACGCGCTGAACCATATCAGGGCGCGCGAGGTTTTCTTTAATCTTTTTTATGATGGCGCTGCCTACGATGACGCCGTCGGCAGCCCGATACACCTGCCTCACCTGAGAAGGTACGGATACGCCAAAGCCGATACAGACCGGCTTTGTCGTCATGCGTTTAATGCGGCGCACTCGCTGTGCTAAACCCCTGGCCATACTGGTCCTGGGCCCGGTAATGCCTTCCAGGGAAATATAATAAATAAACCCTTTGGCGCTGGCTGCAATCGCTTTGCTGCGCGCGGGGCTGCTTGTCGGTGAGATAAAAGGAATAATATCGATACCTGCGCGGCGCGCTGACGCAGCAAGTACCCTCCCTTCTTCAAAAGGCAGATCGGGAATGAGAAAACCATCCACTCCGGCGGCATGCGCCAAGCGAACGAAAGATGCCTCACCAAAACAAAAAATAGGGTTATAATAAGACATCAGGCATAGGGGGGTATCGATATCGACGCGCAGCTGCGTTACTGTCCGCAGTATCGCTTTAAGCGTAACTTTATTTTTCAATGCCGCCACAGAGGCTTCCTGGATGAGCGGCCCATCTGCGATTGGGTCGGAGAAAGGCACCCCTAATTCGATAATATCCACGCCGCTTTCGGCAAATGCACGCACCAGTTTTTTCGTGACGGCGAGGCTCGGGTAGCCCGCGGTAATAAAAGCAATAAATGCCTTTTTTCTGTTTTTCTTTAATTCTCTGAATGTCTTTTCTATCCGATTCATAGGTGAAGTGCGGCAACAGCGGTTTCCATGTCTTTATCCCCCCTGCCGGAGAGGCAAAGGATCACTAGCGCATCCTTATGTATACGCCTCTGCCTTGCTGCGTACGTTAAATATCCGAGCGCATGCGCCGGCTCGAGCGCAGGAATAATCCCTTCGGTGCGGGAGAGCAACGTAAACCCCTCCAATGCCTGGCGATCATCCACTGCCACATAGATAGCCCTTTTAATAGCCTTTAGATACGTATGCTCCGGCCCCACTCCCGGATAATCAAGGCCCGCGGCAATAGAATGCGCAGGCCGAATCTGCCCATTATCGTCTTCTAAGACCAGCGACTTTGCTCCGTGTAAAATTCCGGTTTTGCCACTTACCAGGGTGGCGGAATGCCTGCCGGAACGCAAGCCAAAACCAGCAGCCTCTACGCCGATGCATTGGACTTTTCTGTCGTTAAGAAAAGGGTAAAATAATCCTATCGCATTGCTTCCCGCCCCTACGCAGGCAACCAAATAATCGGGAAGCCTTCTTTCCTTCTTTAAGATTTGCGCCCTCGCCTCACGGCCTATCACCAACTGGTAATCTCTTACGATAGCCGGGTATGGGTGCGGGCCGACCACCGAACCGAGAATATAATGGGTCGTCTTGACGTGAGTGACCCAGTCGCGCATTGCTTCGTTGATCGCATCCTTAAGCGTTGCTGAGCCGCTTTCAACGGGAACAACGCTGGCTCCTAATAGCTTCATGCGGGATACATTGAGGGCCTGCCTGCGTATATCCTCTTTGCCCATATACACGACGCATTCCAACCCGAATAATGCACATACCGTTGCCACCGCAACGCCGTGCTGGCCAGCGCCTGTTTCGGCGATAATGCGCTTCTTCTTCATCCGTAGCGCAAGCAGCACCTGGCCAAGGGTATTATTTATTTTATGCGCGCCCGTGTGAAGCAAATCCTCCCGCTTAAGATATATTTTCCCTGCCTTAAGGCTCCTGCTAAGATTTTCAGCCAGGTATAAAGGCGTCGGCCTGCCGGCATATTCGCGCAGGTAATACTGGAGTTTCTTGTGAAAGGCTGGGTCGCCCTTTGCGCGCACATACGCCTCTTCTAATTCATTGAGGGCGGCCACGAGGGTCTCTGGGACGAACCTTCCTCCGAAATCCCCGAAGTATCCTTTTCTATCCGGAACGTGCATAGCGAAAAATCTCCTTATATAGACGTTGGTATCGTAATGCCGTCATTATAGGAAAATTTAGCCTCCGTGTCAATGTAAGTCGGTCTCTCTTATCTGTCCAATATCCTAAAAGAATTGGTGATCAAGCGCGCATCAGCCACATAACGCTCAAATTCGTCGGGCATAGCTACGTAGGTGATAATATATCCTTTATTCTTATGCACGAAAATTGTCTGGAGGCATTTGACAAAAACGCCCCGCTCAAGCGTTGAAAAAAGCAGCGAGTATGCCTCCTGCCTGCGTGCCAGCCTTACTTCTTTTACCTGGGTTATTTTTGTGCTTGAGGTCGGCTCTTCAAGCGCCTCTTTGGTCGCCTTATAATACTCCTGGAGGGTCAGCGATTTACTGCCAAAATTCTGCACGATAATATTGACGCTCTCAAAAAAAATGTCGTTGTCGCTACTGCGCGGTGATATAAAGCTCACTATGCCCCCCATATCGCTGACCGTAAAAGATGCCGGGTAACGTACGGTGTAGCCAAAAAGATCGTTTCTATACGTCAAAAGCGTTGGGTTATAGAAAAATAAAAGGAACCATATCCCGGCTAGTGCTGCCACCGCCGATGCGGCGATAACCGTATGCGTTGTTTTCATTGTGCCATCCCCATATGTACAAATGCGTTATTGTGCCTTGGCCGCCCGGATAAACCCTCTTACCTTGCCGTGGTGCTTTTTGCCGGCGGACAACTCTACAGAGCTCGATACATCGACCCAGTGGGGTTTTACAACAGATATCGCCCTGCGCACATTGCGTGCATTAAGGCCCCCTGACAAAAATATGGGCCTTCGCAATGTAGTAAGGCGGCGCAGGAACCTCCAATCAAACGTTTTTCCGGTACCGCCAGGCTTTGATGCGGTAAATGTATCAAAGAGGTACGCAAACACCCGGTAACGCTGGACCCCTTTAAGGCTGCGTGCATCTTTTATCCTGAAGGCCTTGATTATCCGTTTCTTCCTGAAGCGGTTGCAGAACGCAACAGATTCGCTCCCGTGGAATTGCAGCATATCGAAACGGCACATCCTGTCTATGGCCCTGATCGTTTTTTCTCTTGCGTTTACGAATACGCCTACCCGCATCACGCCCCTGGGAAGCAGACGCAGGATAGACTTTGCATTGCCAGGAGTAATATAGCGCGGGCTCTTTTTATAAAACACGAAACCGAGCGCATCGCAACCGGAATCCAGGGCACTCCTGGCATCTGCGGCATTGGTAATACCGCAGATCTTGACCTTCACTGCCTTCTCCGTTACCAACCCATCAACTCCTGTATGGTATTGACAATGTGCGGGGAACGTATAATTGCTTCACCTACCAGGATCGCATTGACTCCGAGGATCTTTAAAAAGAGGGTATCCTGGTAACTCTTTACCCCGCTCTCGACCACTGTCACCCTGTCCTTCGGAATCAGGGGAAAAAGCCTTTCAGTTGTTTTGAAATCGACTTCAAGGGAATGCAAATTACGGTTGTTTATGCCGAGTGCGAAGGAAATTTCTTTATGTTTCGCCCGGCCCGGCACCTTTTTCCCTGCCCGCTCCTGCGGCACTTCAGGCAAAGGGATTTTCAGGCCGAGTATTTTCTTAAGTTCTTTTTCCTCGTGCACCTCAACCAGGCATTCAAGGCCAAGGCTTTGTGCCAGTATAATCAACTCCTGGATTTTTTCCTTTGAAAGCAAATCCGCGATAAGAAGCACGGCATCCGCGCCGAACGCGCGTGATTCATATATCTGGTAGGGCTCAAAAATAAAATCCTTTCGTAATAAAGGTATATCGCTGACTGCCCCCCTGACATCGCTTAAATACGAAACGCTTCCCTGGAAAAAGTCTTCCTCCGTCAAGACCGATATAGCGCTTGCGCCTGCCTCCCGGTAACAGCGTGCGATTTGTACGGGATTAAAATCCTGGCAAATAACCCCGCCCGAAGGAGAAGCCTTTTTGATCTCTGCGATGAGCGAGAGGGTATGGGGCTTGGAGATTGCCTCCAGAAACGGCAGCGTGGGCCCAAGGGTAAGTAGTTTAGAGCGCAACATTTCTTGAGAGAATTGCTGCTTGGCCAAGGCGACCCTTTCGGTCTTTTTTGCGATAATATCCTTTAAGGCGTCTGCCTTCTTCATCAAAACCCTTCCTTACTTGAACATGCTTTTAGGAGTGCCAATTTTTCCAGTGCCTTCCCCGAATCGATAGAAATAGAGGCGAGCCCAAACCCTTCTTTAATCGACGGGGCCTTATCCGCGGCATAAATGGCGCAGGCAGCATTCAAGAGCACAATATCACGGTAAGGGCCGGCTTTGCCGCTTAATACGCCTGTGAGGATTTTTGCATTATCACAGGCGGTGCCGCCTTTAAGTTCGCGTAGCTCAACCCGCTTAAGCCCGAAATCTTCCGGGCAGATACGGTAATTTTTCAGGGAATCCCCCCTTACATCGGAAACGAAAGTCGGGGCGGTAGTGGTTACTTCGTCGAGGCCGTCCTCGCCGTGAACGACGAGGGCGTGCCTTGCCCCTAAATTACTGAGCGTGCGCGCCAGGGGCTCTGTCAGTTTCCTGTCATAGACGCCTACCAATTGATGCGTTGCGTGCGCCGGATTCGCCAGGGGCCCGAGGATGTTAAAAATGGTCCTTGTCCCTATCTGCTTCCTTGCCGGCATTGCATATTTCATAGCCGGATGCATTGCAGGCGCGAATAAAAAGGCTATTCCTATGCTCTTAAGGCAGCGGGTAATTTTTTCTTTCTCCATCGCGATGTTGACGCCCAGGGCCTCAAGGACATCGGCGCTGCCCGAGGAGCTTGAGATAGAGCGGTTCCCGTGCTTTGCAACGGTGATGCCTGCGCCGCAGGCAACAAAAGCAACCGCCGTAGAAACGTTAAAGGTCCCTTTCTTATCTCCTCCCGTGCCGCAGGTATCCAGCACGATATCTTCATCTACGCTGATCTTGACTGCGTGCGTACGCATCACTGAAACCGCAGCTGTCAATTCCTCAACCGTCTCTCCCTTTTTCTTTAGCTCCACCAGGAAAGAAACAACGGCATCGGTAGAAACAGCCCCGGTCATGATTTCTTCCATAGCTAAGTGCATCTGCCCTGAGCTTAAGTCCTTGCCTTCTTTAAGTCTTTCCGTAGCTTCAAGAATCATAATGAGGCATATCTCCTGCCGTAGGCCTTAGCCTGCTGCAGGAAATTCCCAAGTAATTGTTTACCGACATGCGTAAGTATTGATTCCGGATGGAATTGGACCCCCCACAGGGGCTGATCCCTGTGTTTCAACCCCATAATCTCTGCTTCTTTTGTCCAGGCAGTAATACACAGGCATTCGGGCAGACCCTTTCTTTCTACCAAGAGCGAATGGTAACGCGTCGCTTCGAAAGGGCTTTTTATGTTTTTGAAAATGGTTTTTTTATCGTGGTAAATCAATGACGTTTTGCCGTGCATGATTTTTTTAGCTATCCCCACCTTAGCTCCGTATGTATAGCCGATGCACTGA
The DNA here is from genome assembly GCA_040754255.1 of Candidatus Omnitrophota bacterium. Taxonomy (GTDB): domain Bacteria; phylum Omnitrophota; class Gorgyraeia; order Gygaellales; family Profunditerraquicolaceae; genus SURF-25. The sequence goes on from JBFMDA010000018.1 coordinate 11,033, forward strand.
TGGCCGAGGCATACGCCCAGCATCGCGACAGCGCCTGCAAAACGTTCGATAACCTGGCAGGAGATCCCTGCGTGTTCTGGCCTGCCCGGGCCAGGAGAGATCACGATACAATCGGGCTTAAGCTGCCGTATTTTTTCAACGGTAATCTTGTCATTGCGGAACACCTTTACCTCCTGTCCGAGTTCTTGAAAATACTGGACCAGGTTATAGGTAAAAGAATCGTAGTTATCAATTACCAAAAGCATATCTATTCCTTTTCTCTCTGGATACAGGCGCCCAGCTGCCGCAGCTTTATGTCTAAATTTTCGTATCCCCGCTCAAGGTGATAGATCCTGGAGATAGAAGTAGCTCCCTTTGCCGCAAGGCCCGCCAAGACCAGGCTTGCCGACGCCCTGAGGTCAGAAGCCATAACCGGGGCACCGGAAAGTTGCATTACCCCTTCTACTATTGCATTGGGTCCTTCCCGCTGAATAGATGCTCCCATACGGTTAAGTTCTGCCACATGCATGAATCTGTCGGGATACACTTTCTCGGTAATCACGCTCACTCCGGGAGTAACACTCATCAGGCTCATCATCTGCGCCTGCATATCAGTGGGAAAGCCCGGATACGGCAACGTAGTAACATTCACCGCGCGTAATCTGCGCCGGGCATACACGCGCAGCGAACTATCCGACTTCTTTATCGAGGCTCCGGACTCTAAAAGCTTGTCAATCACCGCCCCTAAATGCTGGAAATTGACGTTCTTAATCAGGATATCCCCTCCCGTAATCAACGCAGCGATCATAAAGGTACCGGCTTCGATACGGTCGGGTATTATCCTATGCTCTGCGCCATGAAGGCGCCTGACTCCCTCTATCTCAATAATCGGCGTGCCGTGCCCTTTTATTTTAGCGCCCATCTTCACCAGGAACGCTGCCAAATCCTGGACTTCCGGCTCGCACGCAGCCGCTTCAATTACCGTCTTTCCCCTGCCCAATACCGCAGCCATAAGTAGATTATCCGTAGCCAACACAGAGGACCCGAATGTACCGCCTAGATATACATACCCTCCCTTAAGAGACTTGGCGCGCGCGATCACGTACCCCGCATCAACCTTGATATCCGCACCCAGGGCCTTCAGGCCCTTTAAATGCAAGTCAACCGGCCTTACCCCTATAATACAACCGCCGGGAAGCGAGACCTTGGCTTCTCTGTATTTGCCGATGAGCGGCCCCAGTACACAGAAAGAAGCGCGCATCGTAGAAACCAGCTTATAATCGGCTACTACACTATGCCTCTTAGTAGAATGCACCCTGGCAATCCCGTTGTCAAAAGAAACGTCTTTGCCTAAGGAGCGCAGGATCTTCAGCATCGTGAGGGTATCGCGTAAATGCGGGACTCCCCTGATCACACAAGGCTCATCGGTAAGCAGTGTAGCGGCAAGTATGGGCAGCGATGAGTTTTTTGACCCGGAAACAACCACTTCTCCTTTAAGCTGTGCTCTGCCGCGAATAATTAATTTATCCATCGTCCCACTTTATCCTTTCTTTATCATCCTAATCCGGCGCTGCTAACTCCGCAGGCGCGCTACGATTACGCGCTCAATCCCGCCATAATCCTTGACAACCTTGGTTACCTCGAAAACCCCCCGCGCCTGAAAAATCTCAACTACCGCATCTTTCTGGCTACTGCCTATTTCAACCACCATCGTACCGTCGGCTTTCAAAAACCGAGGGGCATCCGCGCAGATCCTTCTGTAAAATGCAAGTCCGTCAGGCCCTCCGTCGAGAGCGGCAGGCGGTTGATGCCGTACCTCTGGCGCAAGGTGCGCTATTTCACATTGCCGTATATACGGAGGGTTGCTTACTATCATATCAAAAGTCATGCCGTCCAATGCAGGGCTTGCGAATAAATCGCTGTATATAAAATTAATCCGGCGCTCTAAGCCGTGGAGTCTGGCGTTTGCCTGCGCACGCGCAAGGGCCCTCCTGGAAATATCTACCGCAAAGAACTGCGCCTGGGGCAGCCAGCGTGCAAGGGCTATTGCGATAACTCCGCTGCCTGTGCCCAAATCCATAATGTGTACGCGCTCCTCGTTATGGGGGCGTAGAGAGGCGATACAGGAGAAAGCTTCTTCTATGACTAATTCTGTTTCCGGCCTAGGGATGAATACATCGGCATCCACCTTGAATTCCAACCCCATACATTCGGTATCCCCAAGGATATATTCCAAAGGGATGCCCTTAATTCTTTTTTTCAATGCCTCCGAGAGGAAAAGGGTTATTTTGCTGTCAAGTTTCCTGCGCCCATCGAGATAGAGAGACGCACGGTCACATTGCAGGGCCCTGCTCAACAATATCTCGGCTTCATTCATCGCGCTTACCCTTTGGTAGACCCCTCTTGTTTTTCCTCGGAGGCCCTTATGAGGTTATCGGATAAGTCGTCAAGGTCCCCTTCAAGGATCGACTCCATCTTAAAAAGGGTCAGGTTGATTCTATGGTCGGTGATCCGGCGGTCGGGGAAATTATACGTCCTGATCTTTTCGCTCCTGTCCCCTGTGCCGATCTGAGACTTTCTCTCCTGGACAATCTTTTTTCTTTCTTCCTGCTCTTTCACATCCAGAAGTCTTGCGCGCAGGATCCTCATGGCTTTATTTTTATTTTTCAGCTGAGAGCGCTCATCCTGGCAAGCGACTACCAGTCCCGAGGGGATATGGGTGATACGTACGGCGGAATCGCTTTTCTGCATATGCTGACCGCCAGGCCCGGAGGAACGGTATGTATCGATGCGCAGGTCTTTTGTATCGATTGCGAACTCGACCTCCTCGGGTTCGAAAAGAACTGCCACGGTTGCGGTAGAGGTATGGATCCTTCCTTGCGCCTCGGTCGCGGGGACGCGCTGCACGCGATGGACCCCGCTCTCAAACTTAAGCCGCTTATAGGCGTCTTTGCCCTTGATGCCGAAGACGACTTCTTTAAAACCGCCCACGTCAGTCGGATGCGATGACATCACTTCCGTGGACCAGCCTTTTCTCTCGGCATATTTACTGTACATCCGATAGAGGTCTGCGGCAAAGAGGGCTGCTTCAAGGCCTCCGGTGCCTTGCCGGATTTCCATAATAACGTCTTTGCCCATATCTTTATCATCCTGCGCCAAGGCTTCTCGTATCCGTACCTGAAGGTCATCGCCCTTCTCCCGAAGGCTCTTTAGTTCCTTTTCTGCCAGGTCGACAAAATCCTTGTCGTGTTTTTGGCAAAGCAAAGTTTCTAACTCTTCTTTTTCCTTTTGGTTCTTCTTAAGGGCGCGGAACAAATACACCGCATCTTTTAAGCCTGAGAGCTCTTTTGCGTAACGGTTATACTGGTTGGTATCCGCCATAACCTCTGGAGATGCCAATAGGGCTTCCAGCTCCTTGTAACGGCTTTCCAATTTCTCAAGACGTTCTTGCAGAGGGAACATATACTATGCGAATAATTATTTCTTCCCGTATTTCTTCATGAACTTATCAACCCTGCCCGCAGAATCTACAAACTTTTGCTTCCCCGTAAAAAAGGGATGGCACTTCGAGCATATCTCAACACGGATGTTGGGCCTAGTCGAACGCGTATGGATTGTCTCTCCGCATGCGCAGACAATCGTGCTCTCTTTGTAGTTAGGATGGATTTTATCTTTCACGTAATACCTCCTGTTGGTTGAGTAATTAATGGTTCATGCTGTTTAAAAATTCCGCATTATTTTTGGTCTTGGATAACTTCTCGATCAGAAGCTCCATTGCCTCTACGTTGTTCAATTCGTTCAAAACCTTCCTCAATATCCAAACCCGCTGAAGTTCTTCGGGTTTCAATAAAAGCTCCTCGTGCCTGGTATTGGAGCGCTTGATGTCCATGGCAGGATAAATTCTGCGCTGGAACAGGTTTCTATCCAGTTGTAGTTCCATATTGCCGGTACCCTTGAATTCCTCAAAGATTACCTCGTCCATCCTGCTTCCCGTATCCACAAGGGCTGTCGCAATGATTGTAAGGCTTCCCCCTTCTTCGATTGCCCTGGCTGCGCCGAAGAAGCGCTTTGGTTTTTGGAGGGCGTTTGAATCAATGCCGCCCGACAATACCTTCCCGCTATGCGGAATAACCGAATTATACGCCCGTGCCAGGCGGGTGATGCTGTCTAAAAGCACCACCACATCCCGCTTATGCTCCACCAGCCGCTTTGCCTTCTCAAGCACGATCTCTGCGACCTGAATATGGCGCTCAGGAGGCTCGTCAAACGTGGAAGAAATCACCTCGCCCTTGACGTGTCTCTGCATATCAGTCACTTCTTCGGGCCGCTCGTCAATCAAGAGCACGATTAGTATCACATCGGGGTTGTTTACCATTATCGCGTTGGCAATTTTTTGCAAAAGCACGGTCTTGCCGCTGTAGGGTTGGGCAACTATGAGGCCGCGCTGGCCTTTGCCTAAAGGCGTCAATAAACTCATGATACGCATAGAAGTCTCTTCCCTGGCCGTCTCAAGATTGAACCTCTCGTGAGGATAAATCGGAGTGAGGTTGTCGAAGAGCACCTTCTCCTTGACTTCCTCCGGGTTCTCAAAATTCACCGCCTCCACTTTTAAAAGGGCAAAATACTTTTCTCCCTCCTTTGGCGGGCGTATCTGGCCGCTGACCGTATCGCCGGTCCTTAAGTCAAACTTCCTTATCTGGGAAGGCGAAACATAGATATCATCGGGACAGGGTAAATAATTATAATTCGGCGAGCGCAAAAAGCCGAACCCCTCCGGCAGGATCTCTAAAATCCCCTCGCCGAACATCAGCCCTTCCTTCTCCGCCTGCGCCTGCAGGATCTTGAAAATAAGGTCCTGTTTTTTGAGGCCGCTGGTGCCGTTGACGTTTAATTCCTTGGCGAGCTTATTCAATTCGATAATCTTCATGTCTTTTAGATTCCCGATGTCTAACTTTTCCACCATAACCTCCTTATTAGTTCCGCCTGTTTTTTTGTGTCCTTGAGTGCCCCGTTGTTATCTATAATAAAGTCTGCCATCTTCCTTTTTTTATGTAATGGAATCTGGCTACGAATCCTGCGCAGAATTGCTTCCTTAGTCGACGCAGATCTTTTCTTGATGCGGCGTATCTGGACATCCCTTCGCACAGTAACCACCACAAGCTTGTCTACTACCGGCCGCAGACCGGCTTCAAGCAATAAAGGCGCGTCTAGGATAACCGTGTTACGCGGCGATTTTTTTATTTCTTCTTTGATACGTTTTATTATCAGGGGATGCATGATGCGGTTGAGCGCAACCCGCAGCCTGTGCGTGTGAAATACCAGAGTAGCCAGCTTACCGCGGTCGATTCCCTTATCGGGCAAAAGGATATCGTCTTTGAACGTAGCCACCACGCGCCTGTATGCGGCACTTCCCGGCACGAGGAGCTCTCTGCCTATTTTGTCCGCATCAATGACATACGCCCCCCACGATTTGAAGAAACCGGCCACCGTAGTCTTGCCGCTGCCGAAACTTCCGGTAATGCCGATTATAATTCTTACGGGTTTCTTCTTCATGAATAACCGTCAGTCGAAAATTGTCCCGTCCCTGTACAGGGCGACATAGCGCCTTGCCGATTCTCCCCAGGAAAAATCGCTCTTCATTGCCCGTGCGCGCATCCTGCCCCATTGGGCGCTGTCCTTAAAAGAAAGAATCGACTTCTTAATCGTTTTGATAAGGTCGTCTTTGCTATATTGCTCGAATACGAAACCATTTTCTTTTGTAACGGTATCGGCGAGCCCCCCCGTTTTAAATACCAGCGGTATAGTGCCGTACCTGAGGCTGATCAACTGCCCGAGCCCGCACGGTTCGTACCGTGAAGGCATAAGGAATATATCGGAACCGGCGTATATCTGATGCGCCAAACGATCATCAAATGTAAGGTGCAGCGATATCTTCTTGGGGTATTTTTTTACCGCCGATTCGAGTATCTGATGGTATTTTAAATCTCCTGTACCGAGAATCACGCATTGGAGTTCCAATTTCATGAGCGTATCGAGCGCATCGGCGAATATGTCAAACCCTTTTTGCTGCGCTAACCTTGAGACGATGCCAAAGAGCGGCACGTCTTTTTTCACGGGCAGGCCGCAGAGCTTCTGCAAAGCTGCCTTGCTTTTCCCCTTATCGCCTATGGAATCCAACGAATAATTCTTTTCGATATACGCATCTGTTTCGGGGTTCCATATCGAGTAGTCAAGGCCGTTGAGTATGCCAAAGAGCGATTGCGTGCGCTTGCTCAATATGCCTTCCAATCCAAACCCGAATTCCTTGGTCTGTATCTCGCGGCTATAGGTTGGGCTTACGGTAGTAATAAGGTCGGAAAAAACCAGGCCGCCCTTTAGTATGTTTATCTTGTCATAGAATTCAAGCGTCTCCATAGTAAAGTATTTCCAGTCCAGCCCAAGCGCAGGGTATTCTTCTTTGGGGAACAGGCCCTGGTAACCTATATTATGGATGGTAAACACTGTCCTGGCGTTCTTAAAAAACTCATCCTGCCGGTACATGGTCTTTAAGAACACTGGGATCAGCGCCGATTGCCAGTCATGACAATGGACGATATCGGGCTTAAACCCTATTTCCTTGGCCAGCTCAAGCGTTTTCCTGCAATAGTAAGAGAACCTGCGTAAGTTATCGGGGTAATCGCCTTTCTTGTCTCCGTAAAGATTATCCCGGTTGTAATACGCATCGTTTTCAATAAAATATACCTTAATGGCCTTGCCTATGACGCAACGCAAGATGCCCTCTTTGCATTTCTGGATTTTCGGCTGCGTAAGGCCCTTTACCGATTTATAGGCCGGCATCACCAATACCACTTCCTGTCCCTCCTTTTCCAATGCCAGCGGTAATGCACCCGCAACATCCGCGAGCCCTCCGGTTTTTGCAAACGGGACTACTTCACTTGCGCAAAACAAAACTTTCATCCTCTACCTCCTTCATGTCCAGCCAGTTTTTACCGACTTTCAGATCAACCTTAACCGGTACGCTTAGTTTTAACACATTCTCCATTCTTTCTTTGATCAAAGGCAACGCTTCGGCCAATTCTTCTTGGGGAATCTCAAACAACAGTTCATCATGAATTTGTAAGACCATCTTGGTGCGCAGGTTCTTTTTATTGATCTGGCGGTAGATGTGCACCATCGCCAGCTTAATCATATCGCTTGCCGAACCCTGGATGGGCGTATTGATTGCCTGCCTTTGCGCAAACTGCCGTATCCCCGCTTGTGTATTGCGGATCTGGGGCAGATACCTGCGCCTTCCCAGGAGAGTGCTGACATAGCCGTCCTGCTGGGCCTTCTCTATCTGCTGCCTCATGTATTCTTCGACACGCGGATACCTTAAAAAATAAGATTCGATGAAACGTTGCGCCTCATCGTTTGATATGGCCAGGTCCCGCGATAAGCCGAAGGCGCTCACGCCGTAAATAATGCCGAAATTTACTCTCTTGGCGGTATCGCGCATAGCCTCGGTCACTTCAGACGGCTCAATGCCGTATAATAATGCTGCAGTTGACTTATGGACATCCTCGCCCTTCTTGAATGCCGCAATTAAATCGGGGTCCTGGGAAAGGTGAGCCAGAATCCTCAATTCTATCTGCGAATAATCGCAGGAAACAAGCACACTATTGCCCGAAGATGCGACAAGTGCCCTGCGTATCTGCCTGCCCAGGTCTGTTTTAACCGGGATATTCTGTAGGTTTGGGTTACTTGAACTAAGCCTCCCTGTTTCTGTTCCCGTCTGGTTAAAGCTTGTGTGAATCGTTTTGGTATCGGGATCCACCAGTGCCGGCAGGGTATCTACATACGATGATTTTAATTTCATCAATTGCCGGTACTCTAGCAATAACCTGGGAAGCTCATGCCTTACGGAAAGCCTGGTCAAGACTTCCTCATCGGTTGAAGGGCCCGTTTTGCTTCTCCTTATCACAGGAAGTTGTAGCCTCTGGAAAAGTATTTCTCTTAATTGCTTCGGCGAATTGAGATTAAATTCAACGCCGCTGAGTTCATAGATTTTTTTAATCAACAATGCCAGCTTATCTTCGAGTTTCAAAGAAATTTGCCGTAAAATTTCCAAATCAAGACAGATACCCGTCAGTTCCATATCGGCCAAGACTGTGATAAGCGGCATTTCAATATCATAAAAAAGGGTCTCAAGCGACTGTTCTTTAAGTTTCTCTTCAAGGACAGGCGCAAGCTCTTCAACCAGACTGACTGATTCGGCAGCACTAAGGGCTTGCGCAGGAACATGCCTATTAAGAAAGGTGTACGCCAAATCGCCCAGCGTATACGTCAACCTTGACGGGTCTATCAAATATGCGGCAATCATTACATCAAAACCGAGGCCTGCGATACCGAGGCCTTTCTTTGCAAGAACAATCTTCAACATTTTTAGGTTATAGCCGACTTTTTTAATCTTTTCGTCAGATAAGAGTTTTTCAAAACGACCGGCTAAATGCCCTACCATACATACACTCCCCGAAGCGCCTAACGCAACAGCCCCCGTTGCGTCAATACAGAGAACAATTTCCTTTGACTCCTTTGCGATAGCATCCAGCTGTGCTTGGCTTGCACAAGCCATCGCCTCCTGTGGCAACTTCTTTTCTTCCGAAGGCAACTCAGCCAGCAACGCCTTGAATTCAAGAAGCTTGAAAAGTTCGAATAATTTGTGCGTATCCGGCTGCTGGACGGCAAGCGTGCGGATATCAAACTCCACATCGACATCCCTCTTAAGCAGCGCCAACTCATAATTAAGCTTTATCTGCTCGCGGCAGGATGCAATTGATTCCCTTAGCTTGCCTTCTCCTAAGGTATCGAGAGTGTGCAATAACTCATTAACGGACCCAAACCGGGCAATTAATTCCGCGGCTGTCTTTTCTCCGATCCCCGGAACCCCGGGTATATTATCGGCGGCATCCCCCATGAGCGCTATCACATCCGGGATTGCAGCGGGAGCCACTTTACAATGTTCTTTTACCGCTTGCTCGTCGTAGAGTATGCCGTTTGCTTTATAGGGATTAAATACCGTTGTCGTTGCATTCACAAGCTGGAGCATGTCTTTGTCTGAACTTACGACAGTAACCGCGATATTGGATTCGTTGGCCTTGCGGGCGAGGGTAGCGATCACATCATCCGCCTCATAATTCTTCAGTTCAAATAAGGCAATGCGGTAGGCCTTAACGATATCCCGGATTAGCGGCATCTGGCTCGATAACGCCTCAGGCATTGGAGGCCGTTGTATCTTGTACTCGGCAAACTTCTTCTGTCTGAACGTATCGCGCGAAACATCAAAACACACTGCCATAAGGTCTGGCTTTTGTTCCTTAATGATCTTCTGCAGCATCTTAATGAATCCGTATATGGCGTTAGTAGGCTGGCCATACGAAGTGGAAAGGTTCCTGATGGCATAAAAGGCACGGTAGCAGAACGCCGTGGCATCAATAAGGTATACGCGATGACTACTCATTAACTAGCAATGGAATTCACGTTATGGTAGGGATTGCAATCTGTGGTTTTATCTCGAAAACAATCGTATCTGAGCTTTGTCTATAAACTCTTCGATATCCTGGTTAGAGGGATCAAGCTGCTGGGCATTCACTGCTTCTTTAAGGGCCGAGGAGTAATCTTCTTTGATATAATATATCTTTGCTTTGTCCATATACGCCTGCGCCAAAGCGCTGTTTTGCGTGCGGGCCTTCTGTTTTTTCCTGGCCACCTCCCTCATGAAGTCGATAAGCTGGTACTCGTTGTAACCGCCCTGCGTCAATCCTATTTGCTCAAGCCGCTCTTTGGCCTTAATGGTCCAGGCATCACGCTCAAGCCCCAGCTCTTTGCCGGCGGTGTATCGCTTATGCCAGTAATACGCGGCCTTTTCAAAATCGCCTTTATTTTCGGCAAGGGAAGCAAGATTAGAATAGGCGCTCAGATAATAAGGGTCGATTTGAATAGCCTTTAGGTACAATTCCTCGGCCTTTTCAGGAAGGCCTTTTGCTTCATAGGAAACGCCTAAATCGTTGTATACCACCGCGTATGCCGGGTCTAACTGGATTGCTTTCTGATAAAACGCCAAAGCCCTGTCAAAATCGCCTGAGGACTGATATTGAAAACCCTGATTCCGATAGAGGCGGGCCTGTTTCTGAAGTTCGCTCAGATCTGTGCTTTCTTCGCCGACTATGCCGGCGTTGCTCTCCCGCATCTGAGCCGTCATCGTATTTAGTTCTACGGCAGAAAGTTCAAGACGGCTGACGCATATACCTATTATTGCACAGGAAATAATGATAAGGGTTTTTTTATCCACTAGGGAAGGCATATATTTTAATAATAAGAAAAAAACACATAAAAGTCAAGGAAAAATTCAATATTCACCTGTGCGCCAACGGGTTGTAAAAACAACAGGCATCGTGAACAAAGAGAGGCTAAGAACGATCTGGCCATATTGCGTTGTGCGCTATGCGCGCGGCGTACAGAGCATAGCGCGTAACGCTACACGCACTACGCATAACCCATATAACACTCTGTACTCAATACTCTGTACTCTATACGGCTTCTATGGACTATACGCATCCTCTACGATTGCTCTCCTATCGCCCTGTGGAGCGAATCCGCAAGCGCATGACCTTCCCGGATGACTTCATCCCATGTCTTCACGCGCGTTTCCTCCTGCTCTCCGATGCACACCGAGCCGCAGGCGTATACAGAATCCAGGCTTGTACGCAAGGCCTCATCTACGCTAAGCAGCCCCTTGCGCATCTTTATATTGCTATTCTTTAAAAAAGCGGTGTTGCCTTGGGTGCAATCCGCAAAAATCACCGCACACGCGCCGATGATTTTGCCCGTCTTGATGCGTATAGCCTGCACTTCGCCGTCACCGATAATTTCTGTTATCTGGCTATTCACAACCTCTATCGTCCCTGCTGCCTGCTCGCTGAGGGCCTCTGTGACATATTTGCTTTTCAGCGTAGGGTCAATGCCGGAAGGGGCGATTAATTTCACCTCTTTCTGTTTCGATGCGATGCTATCGGCAATGGCGAGGGCATACGGATTGGAGCCTACGACGCACACGGGGGCATTGATAAGGTAACTCAGGAATTCCTTGGCATCATTGAGCGACTGCAGCCGAAAAACCCCACGCTTCTTGGCGCCGGGGATATCCGCAAGCGTAAAACTCACGCCGGAACATACTGCAAGCAGATCATACGCAAGGGGGTTTTCGCCTTCGAAGCAAATACGTTTTCTTTCCGGATTAACCGTAGTTACCTCTTTTTCTTTCAAAAAAACTATTCCCTGTTGACCGTAAAATTCTTCGCTCACCCCCGCAAGCTGGCCTTCGCTGATACGCCCGGCAAGAAAATCCGCAAGGCGCCTCTTTTCATAGAAAGAATGGCGCTCTTGGGTAATTAATGTAACCGCGCAGTTCTTATTTTTTCCTCTTAAGGCCACTGCAGCGGTATGTCCTGCCGCAGAGGCGCCGATAAAAACTACCTTTGTCATTTTCTCTTGATTTGTGCAGAGGCGAGAATTTCGGGAATGAATCGCTCCCAGCCTAACGCCATGAGGTGGATACCCTGGCACATCCCTTTGAGCTCTTTAATCAAACTCGATGCGATTGCAACAGACTCCTGCGCCTTATTCTGGGCTTCTTGCATCTGGCGTATCAATGCATCGGGCACCGAAACACCGGCAAGATTCTTATTGATATAACGGGCCATCGCATCGGATTTTAAAGGGATGATGCCCGCAAGAACCGGAACTTTTAAATGCCTGGTTTTGTGTATAAAATGCTCGAATACCTTGATATCATACACGCCCTGTGTTTGAAAAAACTCCGCCCCTGCCTCAATCTTTTTTTCCATCTTGAGGATTTGCGGCTCAAGCGGCTTTGCGCCGGGGTTCACCACCGCGCCTTTGTAAAAATGCGGCGGCTCCCCTTCCAGTTTATTTCCCTGCATATCAAAACCCTCTTCTAATTTCTTCGCTACCTCAAGCAATTGGACGGAATCAAGGTCAAACACCGGCTTGGCATCAGGATGGTCGCCGAGCACGGGATGGTCGCCGGTAAGTATGAGGATATTTGGGATGTCATGCGCTGCCGCAGAAAGGATATCCGACTGCAGGGCAAGCCGGTTTCTGTCCCGGCAGGCAACCTGCATAATCGGCTCAATACCCATTTGTCTTAGCAAGATACATATCGCAAGCGAACCCAAGCGCATCACTGCGCTCTGAAGATCCGTCACATTGACTGCATCGACATAAGGAAGAAGCCCTTGCGCAGTTGCAAGAACCTGCGCCGTTTCTTTACCTTTAGGGGGGCCTATTTCTGCGGTAACCACGAACTTACCCTCGGCGATTCTCTCTTTTAAGCTCATCGTCAAACACCCTCTTTTGAATACTATACTCTTAAAGATTTGATTTTTTATTGTATCACAGTTTTATTAGGCGGAATATAACTTTTTGCGCCCGTCTTTACCGGGGAGCCGTCCTGATATCAACCGCTATAAGTAAAGCCACTAACGCCGTAATCCAGCCGATGGCAGCAAGTGTAACGAGCGGCCTTGCAATGCGGCGTTTTCCGCGCGCATCCGGGTTTTCGTAAATGTATACGAGCTCGGTTTCCCCTACCTTCCGCAGGCCGTACGTATTGATTAAATAAAACGGTTCCCCTGACGTATTGGAAGCATCTTTAAGCCATACGATTATCCGCGCAGCTTTTACTGCGTCAAACCTGCGTATCGGCTTGATCTCCCTAAGCATAATATTAGAAGTCGCCCTTTGCGTCAATATCCCGAGTGCCCCGGAAAAGTAATTGAAATTACTGAATACGATATCGTCCGGCCGGGAGTGCCCCTTTACCAAGCTTGCTATTTCGCGGTAATACCTCGGGTGCCAAATCGACAGCTCAAGAGGGCCGCTATGGCTTTTCCAGTGCGGCATAAGGTTAATTAACGTGGACTGTGACAGTAAAAATGCCGGTTTACCCTTCGAAAACCTCAACGCAGGCGAAAATGCCCAAATAAAAACCGCGGCAGCAATTACCAATATGCGGGCACCCTGTTTTGATGATGCGCGCACAAACAGGTACTCAAAGGCAACGCCTGCAAGCAGCGCAAAGGCGACCATGCCTTCGCCGCTAAGGTAGCGATAGGTTAACTGCGAGAGAAACGCAAAAAAACTGATAGCCAGCGCAATAAAGAAATAATACCTCCCCTTTAATCGTGCGCAACGAACGACGCCTCCAACCGCCAGGGCGATAATGAAGATATGGATCCCTACTTCTTCGTTTTCTTTGAGATACACAAAAGAGAAAAAAGCCCGGTGTGCATATTCGTGAATCAGCATCGGAAGGGCACACACAAGCGCGGCTATTGCTACAAGAAAATAGGACCTGCGCTTTTCTCTTGCAAAAAGTGCATACAGTATAAAGGCAAAGAGGAAAATCCATGACAGCAGCGCGTGAGAGTAGAAAGCCAATGCGAGCAAGAGCGAAGACGCAATCCTTTTGCCTTTTTCGGCACAAAGAAAACTAAGCATGCCAAAGAGCATTGCCAGGGTAGAGGCGGTTGTATTAATAAAAGAGAGGTACAGCGAAAAAGGAACCGTCAAAAACAAAAGCGTAAAGAAGGCGAGTCGTGAGGTAAATAGCTTTTTTATACAATACCAAAATATAAAAAGGGGCAAAGGATAAAAAAGGAAATGCAGCAGCCTGGCAATGATGATATCGGGCAAGCCCAGCTTATAGCCGGCAACCATCATGATATGCAAAAGCGGCGGATACAGATGCGGTATACCCGATGGTGATGCCTGCCAGAAGCTGCGCGTCACATAGCCTCCGGCCGTATCAAAGCCGTGCATCACGGAAAGGTGGTAATACACATCCAAAAAGAGCGGGAACATCTTCCAGCGCAGGTATTGCAATACTATATATAACGCCAACAGCCCGAGCGCATATAAATCCCAGGAGGGGGCAAATTTGTTATTTTCTAGACAAGAGGTTTCTTTTTTGTTGATACCTTGGGACTGCATGGGAAAAAAACACAAAGATTATTGCGTGAGAAGGCCGGAATTGGCCGTATTACGCGAGCTCTAAATCCTTTAGCTCTCTCAATAGGCGCATGCATTACAAAGAGGTATGCTACCCGCCAATCCCTCTTTGCAGTTTTGCCGCGTTAATAAGATTACGCATCAGCATGAATACGGTTAAAGGGCCGACCCCCCCGGGGACAGGAGTAATAAAAGAGGCCCTGCTCTGAGCCGTGCTGAATTCAACATCGCCACGCAGCGTATCTCCTACCTGGTTTATCCCTACGTCAATGACAATCGCGCCTTCCTTAATCCAGCTTCCTTTTATCAACGCGGGCTTACCGATTGCTGCGATTAAGATATCAGCGCTTCGCACAAACTCTTCCAACTTCCCGGCTTTACTGGTGCCCGAATGGCAAATGGTAACAGTGGGGGACTTTTCCAATAATAAAAATATGAGCGGCTTACCGACAATTTCGCTCCTTCCGACAATCACCGCATTCTTTCCTGACAGATCAATTCCCGTGGCGTTAATAAGCTCCATGGCCGCGGCAGCCGTGCAAGGGATAACGCGTGCCTGGCCCAATAGAAGCCGTCCGAGGTTCTCGGGATGTATCCCCTCTACATCTTTTTCCACCCGGATACGCTGGCTTATTTTCCTATCATCGATGTGTGCAGGGCAGGGAAGCTGGACAATAATGCCGTTGACCGATTCATCGCTGTTTAGCTGATGGACCTGGTCAATCAGCTCTTTTTCCAAAATAGTTCCTGCGAAATGCTTCAGGCGATATTCAATGCCAAGCCCCTCTGCAGCCCTCTTCTGCATTGAGGTATAGATCCCTACGCCCTTATCATCGCCGACTTCAATAGACGCCAAAACCGGCACAGCGCCCGTCCTCTGCCTAAATTCCTTGATATCCGCCTCCAGGGCTGTTTTAATTTTAGCGGTAAGTTGTTTACCCTGTAATAATGTCGCCAACTTTTGCCTCTGTCTGTTGCCTGATACGCAGGACCGTCTTTGCGCTGCGCCTTATGCGGGCCTTTAGCTTTTTTGTAAGCTTTGGATCCTTCGTATATTTAAGATTGATGATCACATTGAAATAGGCGCTTGAAAAACCGGCTTCGATCAAAACTGCCGCAACCGCAACATCGCTGAGTAAATGGCTATTGCCCATCTTAATCAAGTCGGGACAAAGCGTTATGGCCTCAACGCACAACTCCATGGTCTTTAAGGGCACAGTAAGGCATTTTTTTAGATTTTTGCTTTTAAAGGCCTCTACGTCTAAATCAACCAGATCCAACAACTGCCTCCTAAATTTCTCCGACTGGGTAAGAATAAAGGTAAGGCGGTCATGGTATCTGGCGTAATTTTGCTTACCCAGGGTAAATTCCACTACCATGCTGATAAGGCATGCCCCCAGGCATGCGCTCAGTGCTGCGCACGACCCTCCGCCAGGGGCAGGCAATCGGGCAGCCAAATCGTCGGTATATTTCTTAAGTGCTTGATTTTTATACACTAACTTTCCCCTTGTTCTTCTCGGCTCGCGTATATGAAAACAGCAACTTAATTGTAGCACCTTCCCACGGCGCGGTCAAGCGCTTGTCGTATTAAAAACGTCCGGTCAGAAGGAAAAACACACCTGCGCTTCAAACGCGCCCTTCACTAACTCAGCAACTGCTTGATTTCTCCCTCTAATCACCGAAACGATGTCAAATCTTATTTTCCCTTGCGGCACGCGGTGCTCCTTCAGGAATATAAGGGCAGCGGAAGTGATGCGTCTTTGTTTCTCCTTTCCCACGGCTTCTTTAGGGTGGACGTGGAAATCGGCGCTTCTCATCTTCACCTCAACAAAACAGATAGTCCCTGCATCTTCTGCAATAATATCGATTTCCCCGAGCCGAGTTTTAAAGTTTTTGGCCAAAATACGGTAGCCCTGCCGCCGTAAATATAATGCAGCTATCTCTTCCCCCTTCTTGCCGGTAAGGTAATTTGTGTTAGACACTACAAAAGGTAGCCCTGTGTATAGATGAAGGACCGAATTTCTTTATGGCCAGTTTATGGGATTTTGTGGGATATCCTTTATGGCGCAAGAAACCGTAACGTGGGTATACCGTATCATAAAGAGACATTATGCGATCTCTTGTCACTTTAGCGATAATGGAAGCACAGGCTATTGATTTGGAACGGCCGTCTCCCCGGATGATGTTTGTGCAACTCAAATCGACGTGGGGCCGCATAGTGCCGTCTACAAGGACGTGTATATCTCCTTGCCGGCATCGAGGCAGTTTCTCCACAAGCGTGCGGATCGCCTCCTCCATGGCAATACGGCTGGCTACCGCAATGTTTAAACGGTCAATTATCTTTTCATTCACTATACCGATACCAAAAAGAGATTTATGAATAATTTCCTGGAAGGCGTTTTCCCTCTGGAGGAGAGTCAATTTCTTCGAATCATCGATGCGGTTTCGAAAACGGTACGTGGAAAGAAACGCTGCTGCTGCGACTACAGGCCCTGCCAACGGCCCCCGCCCTGCCTCATCCACGCCGATTATATACGTAAAGCCTTTTTTCTTGAATTTCCGCTCGAAATAAAGCACGCCTTAACCTTGGCTGCCTGTTAAGGCTTCCTCTTTTGTCTTGATTTTCGTGGCACGTTTTCCGACCTTACCCCTGAGGTAATACAGCCTTGCGCGCTTGACTTTACCTCGCCGGATCACCTCTATCCGCTCGATGTTGGGTGAATACGCAGGGAATACGCGCTCGATGCCTTCGCCGTAAGAGACCTTTCTTACCGTAAAGCTCCTGTGCAGGCCAGAGCCTTTTTGCGCAATCACCACCCCTTCAAACGGATGCAGGCGTATTTTGTCCCCTTCTGCAATCTTGGAAAGCACCTTCACTGTATCCCCTACCGTAAAGAGCGGCACTTCCTTTTTTGTATATTCCTGCTCAACGAGTTTCATTTTATCCATTGATAATTCCTCCTTTATTTCTTTAATAAATCAGGTCTCTTACGTTTCGTCCTCTTTAGGGCCTGTTCTTTTCTCCATGCCTCAATATGCGCGTGGTTACCCGATAAGAGAAGGTCAGGAACCTCAAGCCCCCGGAAAACGGCTGGCCTGGTATACTGCGGATATTCTAATAGATTAC
>JBFMDA010000019.1:0-25051 GCA_040754255.1 Candidatus Omnitrophota bacterium
CTGCTGCCAAAAATATCTTCGACATTGGCTAATGCGGTGCCATCATTAGATAAGGTATACTTCAAGCCCACCAATATGGGGTGGCTTTCCTTGTTGGCTACGGCATATTTAGCAGCCGTGGGAATAGCTGCCAACCAATGTGAACCATTCATATCACCCTGAATGATCAAGGGACTCGTCCTTAAAAATTCAAAGATATGCTGCATGAGGTCCATGTTTCCTACCATAACCGGATCGTCCTTGCCAATATATTCTCCTCCTGCCAGTATCCCTAATTTGGTAACAGAGCTGCCTAGTACCGGTTTATCCAAATAATCATTCGGCCTTTCAATATTCCACCCGGCTGTTGTCTTGCTCCAGACCTGTTTGATATTGAAGCGGTCGGAATCAGCAAGATAAAGATGGATTGCGGGTTCGTCAATCCGGGCATCGAGGAATATCCTTTTGCTGGGAACATAGCCGGATTGTTTTAATAATTGGGCTAACTTTTCTTTCTGATGTGAAGCCAAATCATTTCTGAGTGCTCCGTTGGCATAGCAGTTTCTCACATAATCTTGGTCTGCCGTGTTTTTTAAAGAAGCGAGGGAGTCTGCTACATCAGCGAATACTTCTGGTAATTCGTCTAACGGAATATTGCCGTGCTCATCAAAAGCCTTGGCATCCCATATCTCAAATACCAGGCCATTTTTAAACGCACCGCCCTTAAGAGCGGCATATACCCCTTCTCGTATCGGCCTATTTAAGGCTGCCGGCCCCATTTTATCGCCTGCGAGTATGCCAAATTCCCTTTCACCGCCGGCTATATCCACTAAATAACGGGCTGAGCCTATGCCCTGGTTAGACACATTGCCGGAAAAACCTTTGGTAAGAACGGTAGTGGTTTCTTTTGTTGCTTCCCATTTTTTCCAGCCTTCCTCCATTAAATCAACCATACGCATATAATCCGATGGCATAACCTGTCTGAGTATTTCAAAGAAACGCGTATTGAAGCGGGAATAAAAATAAGGGTTGGCCATGGCTGCCTTTGCTTCTTTACCTGCGAAATCCTGCGCTAATCCGTAAGGTTTTTCACCGGCAACCGTCGCTGCCAGATAGCCACGGGTAAACGCCAAAAACGACAACTGATGCCCCTCTGAGCTGTTACGAGACTTATCTCCCAGCATCAAAATATGGCTATCATCGCCGATACTCAAAGTCGTTCCTCTTTTTAAGCGCGCCTTATCGGTAGATCCGATAATGTTGCCATCGCTAAGTTTTCCCTGCTCTGCTGCCTCCATAACCGTTGCCCGGTCAATCGCTAACATATATTCAGGAGTAAAGTTATGTCCGAATTTTCCTCCCATGTCAGCTTTATCATCGGTAACAGATAAATATTGGCCAGTGGCAACTTTTGCCTCCACTGCGCTCATCACCGGGTCAATATCTGCTTCTTTAGGTGCCCGCGTAAAAAGATGGCTTTGTTTATTTCTTAACGGATCAACCTGCTCTTGTGCCGTAAAAGGAGAAAGATAGGGCTGATCCCATTGATGAGTGGTCATGATTGACGCTAGCCAATCAGCTAATTGTCTCTCCGGTCTTAAGGCCGGCGGATTGATAGCCACATGATCAATGATCCCATCTTTCTCTGTAGGGATAACTCCGTTATCCTTGCTCTGCCAACCATACACCACCACATGAGCGACCCCTTCTTTGGGCGCTATCCTTGCTTCCTTCAATGTTACCGGTTTTGTGACGACATAGCGTTCGCCATTATCTCCGCCAGGGACAAAATTAACATCATAAAACATACTGGCAACCCCGCCCACTGCATCTGCTCCGCTCTGGCTTCTACATATAAAGGTAGGGTTAAGCGAACGTAAATTACCTTTTTCCCCATACACCGGCTGGTATACCACACTAACCACTGGTTCGGTTGAAGGCAAGGTGCTACCCTCTACCGCATATATTGAGGTAATCAGAAAATCATTAGGCTGGCTCGCAAGCGCCAAAAGCTCCAGGCCTTCATTTTTAGACGGATATTTTGTTCCTTTTGCGTCTTCAAATGCCGCGGAATTCTCAAATTCCCAGACCGGCCCGTTAAAATTACCCTTCAAGACATCATCGGTACGCCTGACTATTGCCCTAAAGCCCCGAACGCCAACTTTGCCCGTAGGCGTAAATCCTAATTTTTGCAAAGGAGTGGAGCCTGGCATAAAAAATTCATGATAGAGTTTAATATTAGCTGCTCCGATCCCGGCGCCAACCATTTTGGCAATCACCACCGGTTCCGATTTTCGTTCGGTTATGGAGTGAGCTTGATATTTTAACCTTGTGGCTTTGGCGACATCAGCCAGAGTCATAGAATTGACAATTGTTCCCTGCTTTAACAAGCCAAGCTCCTGCGCTTTTAAAGCTCCTGTTTTTAACGCTTCAATAATTACTCTTTGCACAGCGGCGTTTAATTCGCCGTATCTGTGAGTAACTTGCACATCTATATCGGTGCCGCCAAAATCTCTTACCACTGCGCTTAGTATTTTTCCCTGGGCTATTGCTTGGTTTAGTTGATCTTGGACCGCATTCACCACTGCATCAGGGATCTTTTCAATGGGAGACGCGAATAGCTCGCTTATTCTATATGAGTGGTAGTCATTAGTAAAAAATCCCTTAGGCTGGCCTTCCGGGACACTAAAATCTTTTCTTGTTTCCAGAGGCGAACTGGCGTTCCTTGCTCCTCCTGTAAAAATGCTGGTTATTAGTGATGGCAGAAGCTGTCCACGTTCGGCTTTGCCGGTAAGCGAAACCATGCCATTCCCCAATGCCCTGGTAATAAGAGGATTACTGCCGGTGAATGTACCAATAGGTGAAGAGCTTGACGCGCCAAGGCGAGGCATTTGTAATTCGTTCCTCAAAGCAATGCCGCCGCTAAAGAATGTCCTGAAGGCCCCGTTAATCTCTTTGGTGACGTGGTATTCTCCGCTGGTAACTGATTTCTGGTATTCAGTAAAATAGTCTGTCTTCGACCAAGGCTGCGAGGAAGTCAATCCGCTTAAGTTACCGCTGTTAATCAGGCTTGCGTACATACCATGTGTCCCTGCAAACTTGCCCTTGAACCAACGGGCCAGTATCAAAGAATTAAACACCTGGCGCAAGGCAGCATATTTAGGAGAAGAATTTACTTCTTTGGTAAGTTGAGGAATAATGCTGCGACGGATTAACTGTGCAGAGTATTCGTTTAAGGTTTTAAACCTTTTATCGCTGAAATTAAAGGTAGCGGAATTCTTCAGGTGATCCTGCTCTAACATAACCTTCAATGTTGCCTTGTATACGAACGCAGAAGAGCCGCTTTCCCGGATAATCACTTCAGCGGGTATGATCCAGGGACGGATCAAGGTAGGCATAGTGACGTTCTCAGAACCAAAAAGCGCAGCTGCTTTCTTGGATAATTCATTCCAATATGCAGCGCCTTCTGCGGTCTCAGGAGAAGTAAACCGTGCAACATCCTTTTTAAGCTGCAGGTCCGCCTCCAAGAGAACCTTGCCTACATCAGTTTTAGCTAATGCCTCGTTAATAATTTCATTCTCTGAATCCGGGCGCAAATTAACCCAGAAATTTTCATCGGGAAGAGCAATGCCTACTAGGAAATATTTTAAAAGCTCCTGGCCTTTTTCTCTAACCTGGGAATCATTGGTATTCTTCACATCGCCTTTGTCAATAAGCACCTGGAAGGTATCGGTAAGCGGATTGTAGGAAAAATAACGTAATTGGATCGGCCTGAATTTCTCAGGTCCGGAGAAACCGGTCATATACTTAGATATATCCAGCTGAGAAACTGCCTGGGCAAAACCGGTCTGCTGTACTATGAAGGTTAACACAATCAAAAGCGAAAAAACCTTTTTTAGGCCGGACACTTTCATTACTGCTCCTCCCTTGTTAAAGTTTTTTTAAACTCTTTATTATCTATAAAAAAATAAAACCAGATTGACCCATTTCAATCTGGTTCCTGTATCAGGCTTTCGGCGTCCTCCTACACCAAAAACCTTACCTCGCTAGCAAACTTTCCGAAAGTATAACATATGATTCCGATTTGTCAAGTTTTTTTTAGGCCGTGCCCATTATGACCGCATCTGCATCAACCAGGATACTACAAAACCAAAGGCATAGTAACGTAGACATATCGCAGTGTTCCGTTACCTATATTTTTTATATCGTGGCCGGTTTCAGGCGGGATGTACACCAGGCTTTTTGCCTGCACAGCGCAAAAAAGCTTCCCTTCAATATAGACTTCTGCCGTCCCCTCCAATATTATAATCGCTTCTTCCTTGGCATCAGTAACATGTTCGCCTATGGATTCTTGGGGTTTTAAGGTGACGTAGCCTGACTTCATGCCTGCAGTAGCAGGAATTCCTGCGAGCAAACGCTGGAAGCGTTCGTCGCCCCCTATCGGCGTTACCAAGGGTTTCAGCTTTTGCATAGCGACATCTTATGTATCAGTGAGGCGATATAGCCTGCGCCGAATCCGTTGTTGATATTTACAACCGAGACATTCGGGGCACAACTATTAAGCATGGTTAATAAGGGGGCGATGCCGTTAAAATTCGCTCCATACCCCACCGAGGTAGGCACGGCAATAACCGGGCAGGAAACTAACCCTCCTACGACCGAAGGAAGAACGCCATCCATGCCCGCGATCACGATAATGCAACGGCTTTGGGCAATCCGGCCAAAGGAATCAAGCAGCCTGTGTAACCCGGCTACGCCCACATCATATACCCGTTCCACGCGGCTGCCGCACACCGTTGCCGTTATTGCTGCCTCTTCGGCGACCGCAAGATCTGCGGTTCCCGCACATACGACCGAAATAAAACCGTCCTTTGCGGGCTTTTTTTCCAATACATATACGGAACCTGCCTCCTTGTTATAGGCAGCATTGCGGTTTATCTTCTTTATCGTGCGAAAAACCTTTTCGTCTGCCCGCGTCAAAAGGACGTTTTTATTCCTGCGGGATAAAGAAGTAAAAATTGCCCTGATCTGCTCTATGCGTTTTCCCGGGCAAAAAATAACCTCGGGGAACCCCGTGCGCACCAGGCGGTGATGGTCAACCTTGGCAAACCCCAAGTCTTCATAAGGCAGGTGCCTGAGCTTTAAGAAAGCCTCCTGCGCGGATATTTTCCCTGCTTTTACTTTTTTAAACAATGCTATTATTTTTTTCTTGTCCATCCCAACACCTCATTCATCGAGCCGCTGCGGTAACCATCAAGGTCTAAGGCAACGTAGGTGAAGCCAAGCGACTTAAGTTGTGCCGAAATTCTCTTGCGCATTTTTATTACCAGCGGAATTTTCTTCTCGTCTACTTCGATACGGGCAGCCTCGCCGTGCAGACGCACGCGCACCTGCGAAAACTTATGCGTACGCAGAAATTCCTCTGCCCTGCCGATCTCAAGAAGCCTTCGAGCGGTAATCTTTTGTCCGTAAGGGACCCTCGATGCAAGGCAGGCCATTGCCGGCTGTTTCCATGTCGACAGCCCCATCGCTTTCGATAAGGCCCTTATTTCTTTTTTGGTCAGCCCTGCTTCCTTAAGCGGGCTCCTGACCCCTAATTCCTGGACTGCCCTAGAACCGGGCCGGTAATCCTTTGCATCGTCGGCATTGCTTGCCTCGACCACAGAGAATAATCCGAGCTTTCCGGCAAGCCGGTTCAGCTGGATAAATAACCCTTTCTTACAATAATAGCACCGTTCTTTTGGATTGCTCCAGAATTTTTTCTGCGGTGAATCAGCCACTAACCTGTGCCGCACGCCGAGGTATTTTGCCAGCGAGACAGCCCTTTTCTTTTCGGATACCGGCATAGCCGCAGATACCGCAGTCACTGCCAGCACTTTGTCCTTAAGGACATCCGCAGCAACAGCCAATAGAAACGTGCTATCTACGCCACCTGAGAAAGCGACCAATGCAGAGCCGGCGCTTTTTAAGATACGGCGCAGTTTTTTGAGTTTTTTCTCAGTAGTACTCATACAACATGCTATAAGCCTTTTGCAGGCTTTCTCCTCTTTGTGCGCTCCCATTCTCTTACGCATCGTTTATACGCAAAAAAAGCCGGTTTTGCGGAATAGTCCCAGCGGATAAGGCCGAAATAATCGGTGCCGTTGTCCCAATGCGTGTCGCAATCGCGGAAAAACGCCCAGAACACTTTCTCAACAGCCGCTTCATTCAATAACGCAGTATACACGTCTTTTACCCACGCTGCCTGCGTGCGCTCGTCGGGATTCTTACCCATCCACCAGTTATTCACGGTAAGCCCTCTTTTTACGCCGGGGCAGCCGATTTCGGTAATCCATATCGGCTTGCCGGCATCGCCGTTTCTAGCCATAATCTTTCGCGCAAGCTTAGGATACGCTTTTACCGCTTCAATGGCTTTATAGTTAAGGGGGGACTCAAAAATATGGAGGTTCAGAATATCAAAATAGTCTTTTGCGCCGTTATCGTAAAGGCGGTTGACGCTTGAGATGCCGCCGGCAAGGCCGCCGTTTAATACTTTGCACTCAGGGTCTGCCTTTTTTAAGGCGGTGTACGTATCCTTTAAAAGGCTGCAGTAACTTTTAAGCCCATCCTGGTTTGACCAGTATATCCGGGAATCAGGCTCATTCCATACCTCCCAATACCGGATAATGCCCTTGTAGCGCCCAGCAACCTTTGCGGCGTAGTGCGCATACAGGCTGTTGTCAGCAGGAGGACAGTTCCACTCGCTGCATGAGGCTGCCCAGGGAGTATTGTAGTGCAAAATCCCCAGAATCTGGATGCCTTCTTTCGTGGCAGCCTTTACCAGCGCGTCGTATTTACTGAAATCGAACGCTCCTTGTCGGGGTTCGATTTCGCTCCACAAAAAATCCATGCGCACAAAACCTACCCCTGCCTTTTTCATCAGTTTCAAGGCCTTCTGCAACGCTTTATCATCGGGGAATTTGAAATTATTCCACGAATGGTTCCAATGCAGGAATTCAAGTACGCCGAAAGGCGAATCTTCTTTTGCCCCATACCGGCCGGACATTGTCTCTTTCTCCCTGGCTTTTAGCGTCACAGGCCCGCACAACACAATACAGGCACACATACAAAGGCACAGAATCTTCATAACTTTTTTTCCTGCTCGATATTAATGTAATCGGTAAAATCGATCTTCTCTCCCAACTCCTGTTTCACCACGCGGATGCGGTCAGGCACATAGGGGTGAGTCTTAAGGTATGATTTTGGCCGCAAGGGCTTCCTGCGGTTCACATCCTCCAGCGTCTGAAGAAAACTGATCATGGCAGCAGGGTTATACCCGGCAGCTTTTGTGTAACGGGCACCGAGCTGATCGGCAAGCAATTCGTCATCCCGCGCATACCCTAGCAGGATGGTGACAAACGCCGCCTCTGCGGCGTTGGCAACGTCTGCGCCTTGAGGGGCCTGCGATGCCAAAATCATCAATACCGAATAGCCGGTCATTGCCTGCAGTTTTTTAATGCTGTGCCTTGCCACCACATGGCCTACTTCGTGCGCAAGCACCGCAGCCAGCTCGTCGTCATTCCTGACTTTATCGAGCACTCCCTTGAACACATAAATGAAACCGCCGGGAAGCGAGACCGCATTGACCTCGTCATCATCGAGCACTTTAAAGGTGTAGTCGATGTCTTTCCTGTCGGCTACCGCTGCAATTTTTTTACCGATATCCTGCACGCGCTTCTGTATCAGGGGGTCATCCGCGAGCTTATATTCCTTTTCTATCTGGTTGGCAACGGAACGGCCCATCTGGACTTCTTTTTCACTGCTGTACCAGTATGTCTCTTCCTTGCCGGTTACGATATTATATTCGGTAGTACAACCGCTTAGCGCCGTAACTATCCCGCAGGCACACAACAGACAGAATAAAGACGCCCCGCATTGTGTAAGCATGCGGTAAAGTTTTGCAAGCGGCAGCCCTACCACATTATAGAAACAACCCTCAATGCGCCGGATACACAACGCACCCCTGCCCTGTATATCAAAACTCCCGGCCTTATCCAGGACAGAAGCCTTCTTAAAATATGCAGAAATCTCCTTGTCCGTTAATGTATCCATATACACCTTAGTCTTTTCGCAGGCCAACAGCGTCTTATTTCTTTTTTTGTCGATTACGGCCAAGCCGGTATACACCCATTGCGGCTTTTGCGCAAACCGCTTCAGCATCGCACGCGCCTGGCGCAGGTTTTTGGGCTTACCGAAAATCCTGCCATCCTGTACAGAAACAGTATCTGCGCCGATAATTATGCCTGTTTTTACTTTTTGCGCGGCTGCCCTCGCTTTAAGAAGCGCATTCCGCTTTACCAGCGCCGCATAGGATGCCCGGGAAGCCTTATGCTGCTCCCTGATTCTGCTGGGAACCGCCTTAAAACGAACCCCGCACATCCGTAGTAGTTTTTTTCTTGCGGCTGACGTAGAAGCTAAGTAAATCATATTTTCGTAGTGCGTATAGCGTATTGCGGATTGCGTATTGAGTAAAAACAAACTGTTCGGCAATTTCTAAATCTTAATATCTAAATCCTAAACAAATCCTAAATCCTAATGTCTTAATTCCCAAACGAATTCGTTTACAATATTGGGATTTAGGGTTTAGAGCTTGTTTAGAATTTACCTGCCTGCCGACAGGCAGGGGATTTCGTGCTTAGTATTTAACTTCAACCTAAGCCTTAGCCTTGACCTTACTTGGCCTTAACCTAAACCTTAACCTTTTATTTTTAACTCTGCGCCGCACTCTCTCCAGCCAGATAGCCGGTTGAGAATGCTGCCTGCAAATTAAACCCTCCGGTATCCGCGTCCACATCAATCATTTCGCCGGCAAAATACAGCCCTTTTACAATACGCGATTCCTGGGTGCGCGGATTGATATCTTTAAGCGAAACTCCTCCCCGTGTTATCATCGCTTCTTCTATCGGTAAGGCATTCACGATGTCCAGCTTAAACGACTTCAGCGCCCGTACCAGGGATCTACGCTCTCCTGCGGTAACCTGATTCGATTGCGTATTCCCGCCTACACCAGCTATAGCAAGTATAACGGCAACCATGCGCCTCGGCAACAGATTCTGCAGGGCATTCTTAAGGCTTTTTCTGTTATGGGATGAAAACTCCCTCAAAAGGCGGTTATCAAGCTGCTCTAAAGAAAGCGCGGGCTTCAAATCGACGCAGCAATGCACTGGCTTAGGCGTACGCAGCCAATCAACGATTGAGCCGCTATGCGTCAATACCAGCGGCCCGGAAATTCCCGAATCGGTAAAGAGCAGTTCTCCGATTTCGGAAACGATCTTTTTTTTCCCGTCGCTAAAAGTGATTCGTATATTTTTTAAGGTGAGGCCCTCAAGGTCACGGACGTACTTCTGGGAAGCCTTAAGCGGCACCAGCCCTGCCCGTGTAGGAACGATGCGATGGCCGCAGGCCTGGGCCATCCTTAAGCCGTCGCCGCAAGAACCGGTAAATGCATACGAGAGGCCGCCGGTTGAAAGTATCACCCTGTCCGCCTTTAATGCGGCCCCGTCCTTCAGTATGACGCCGTGTATTCTTCTTTCGCGAATCGACAGGGCCTTGACAGTGCAATTGTATGTAACGCACACTCCGGCTTCTTTAAGTTCTTTCGTAAGTACTGCCAGGACGCTGGCCGAGGAATCAGTAGAGGGAAAGACCCTGTCCTGCCTTTCTATTTTCAGGCGCAGCCCCCGGGATTGAAAAAAATCAATGAGCTGGCGGTTAAAAAAGAGAGAAAAGGAATCGCGAAGGAACTGGCCTCCGGAAAAAAACCGCTTCAGGAATAAATCTAACCCTGCGGCATTGGTAAGGTTACAGCGGCCTTTGCCGCTGAGCAAAAGTTTTTTCCCGGCTGCAGGATTTTTCTCCAGCAGGGTAACTTCCTGATGCAGCTGACCTGCCCTGATAGCCGCCATAAGGCCAGCCGGCCCGGCGCCGACGACGATTATTTTTTTAGGACTCAAGCTTTTAAGGGTTGTTAAGAAGCCAGTTCTTCTATGTTAAAAATAGAGGTGAGCGTGATTCCTGCGTCTTTAAGGTTTTGGGAGGCGCCTTCATTCCTGTCAACGATTACAATAGCTTCCTGGGCTTCGATGCCGATTGCTGCCAGGGCTTCTTTTGCCTCAATCAGGGATTTCCCCGTAGTTGCCACATCGTCCACGAGAATCACCCTGCTCTTGGGCTGCAGCGCCGGGCCTTCTATTCTCTTCTGCATACCGTGGCCCTTCGCTTCTTTTCTGACGATAAATGTCTTTACGGGAGCCCCTTGTAGGTGGCTTACGGCGGCGACAGCGCCCACAATAGGGTCAGCCCCGATTGTCGGCCCGCCAAGCGCATCGATACGCTTGCCTGCAAGAAGCTCAAGAATTATATGCGCAACGAGGTAGGCGCCCTCAGGCGTAAGCGTGATGATCCTGCCGTCAAGGTAATAACTACTTGTCTTGCCGGAAGATAACACAAAATTGCCTTTTTTAAAAGCCTCCTGCATTAAGAGCGTCTTGAGCTGCCTTTTAAGCTTTGCGATATCTGTTTTTTCCATAGCAAATTTATTTTACTATTCTTTTTTCGTTGTGTCAATGAACATCAAATGGCTGCCGCGGGCTTGAACGTTGATTGACAAACGCAGCTTTCGCTGTTATCATAATGGTATGTTTGCCCGTCTGGGAAAGGGCTTAAAAGACATTCTGTATCCGCCCACCTGCATTGCATGCAGGAAAAGGCTGCCTGAAGAGGACGGCGATAAGCCGGTATGCAGGCATTGCTATGTATCGATAAAAAGAAACCTGCCGCCTTTTTGCTACCGGTGCGGCCGGCACCTGGATATCAGGCATTCGGTAAAGAACCTCTGTGTAGAATGCATAAGGAAGACGCTGCATTTCGACAGGGCGCTGAGCCCCTGTAAATACGAAGGCGTAATGAAAGAGCTCATCCATGCCTTTAAATACCGCAACAAAGACTACCTTGGCAAAGACTTAGGAGCGTTGATGGTCGATTTTATCAGGGAATACGGTTTTGATATGAAGCCCATTGACCTGGTCATGCCGATACCTCTCTACCGCAGCAGAATGCGGGAAAGAGAATTTAATCAAGCGCAGCTGCTGGGCGATTGCGTTGCCAAGGCATTCAACAAGGAAATATTCTTACACGGCCTTATCCGGCACCGGCAGACAAAACCCCAAGCAGAACTCCAGGGCCAAAAACGGTTGCAAAACATCAAAGGCTGTTTTTCGCTTATGAATGCCGATTTGGTAAAGGAAAGAAACGTGCTTTTGATTGACGATGTATTGACTACCGGCGCTACTGCCTCCGAGGCTGCGTCAGTCCTCAAAAAGGCAGGGGCGCATACGGTATTCGTCTTAACGCTGGCGAACTGACATACTATTAACACCCAATGAAAATACTCAGAAATTACCTGCTTAAAGAATTTATCGGGCCGTTTTTGGTAAGCCTTGCGGTGCTTACCTTCGTGATGCTTTTGGGTAACCTTGTCAAGATTGCGGACCTGGTTATTAATAAAGGGGTGAATATCGTTACGGTGACAAAGCTCTTTCTCTATATGACGCCGTATCTGATCATTTACACCGTCCCTATCTCGGTTTTGACCGGAGTAATGATCGCCTTCGGGAGGCTCTCCGGAGATAACGAAATCATCGCCATACGCGCAAGCGGAATAAACATCTTTTCGATCATCCTGCCCATACTGCTCGTTGCGCTCATCTTAAGTCTGCTTTTGTTCTTTTTCAGCGACCAGATCATCCCGTATGCCCATTTTGCGCTGCGTAAGACACTCACTGAGGTAGGCATCAAAAACCCAACCGCAGCGCTTGAGCCAGGGGTCTTTATCAATTCGTTTGAAAAATATATCCTTTTTATATATGCGATTGACCAGAATAAACTCTACAACATCCGTATTTATGAGCCGCAGGGCGATAATAAGCCGACACGCATCATTGTCGCAAAAAGAGGGGAATTTATCGCAGTGCCCGAACGCAAGATGATAAAGCTTAAGCTTGTCGACGGGACCGCTGATGAGCCCGACCCCAATAACCCCAGCAACTTCTTTAAACTGAATTTTAAGACATACTTTATGAGCCTTAACCTCTCGCGCCTGGACGACCCGTCAAAGATCGATAAAAAACCAAAAGATATGACTATTGCGGAACTAAAAGAAGAAATTATGTTCCTGCGTAAGGAGGGCGTTGACCCCATTCCTCTTTTGACGGAAATCCATAAAAAGGCATCCCTTTCGCTTGCCTGTTTCATATTCGTGCTTTTAGGTGCTCCTCTCTCGATAATTACCAGGCGCAGGGAAAAATCCATTAATTTCGGCATCGCCTTTGTCATCGTAGGCGTGTACTACCTGTTTCTCCTGGGCGCAGAAGCCTTAAGCCTGCAAGGGCTACTCGACCCGTACCTGGCAATGTGGCTTCCGAACATTATCTATGGCCTTATCGGTATAGCCCTCACGTATAAACTATGCGCATCTTAGACCGCTATATCCTCAAATCGGTAGTGCTGACCTTTGTAGCCTGCCTGGCTGCCTTTATCTTTCTCTATGTAATCGCCGACCTCTTTTCGCGCCTGGACGAACTGCTCAGGCAAAAAATAAATATCGAGACCGTACTCAGATATTATACGGCCTTCCTTCCTGTTATCCTCGTCCAGGTATCTCCGGTTGCCTGCCTTCTGGCGACACTTTACACCTTTGCGAAACTTAACCGCGATAATGAGATTATCGCTATGCGCGCGTCGGGCTTAAGCATCCCGCAGATAACCCGGACCACGGTCATCTTCGGCATATTGGTGAGCCTCTTTGTATTCTGGGTAAACGACAAATTCGTTCCGGAGGCTTCTTCGTTTACGCAGAGGATGGAAAGCCAGATGGAGCACAAAGGAAAACAGGGCTCAAAGGAAAAGGAGGCCCTGCATGACATTTATCTTTACGGAATAAAAAACAGGCTCTTCTATATAAAACAATTCACCCCCTATACCAATACCATGGAAGGCATTACTATCCTTGAGCACGACCAGGAACAAAACGTCACCAAAAAGATCATTGCCAATAAGGGGGTCTATAAAGACGGTCTATGGAGGTTTTATCAGAGTATTACTTATTTTTTTGACAAGAACGGCCAGATAAAACAAGAGCCGCAGTACTTTGAAGAAGAGATTATGGCAATCCCGGAAACCCCGCAGGAGTTCATGACGCAGCGGCAGCACCCTGAGTTCATGACCATTGCACAGCTTGACGATTACATCTGGAAACTTTCAAAAAGCGGGGCAAAGACCGTTATCAGAAACCTTAAAGTCGACCTCTACAAAAGGTTCACGGACCCGCTTACCAATATAATGATTATCCTCTTGGGGATTCCGTTCGCCTTGATGATCAAAAAACGCGCCACAGGCCTGTCTTCGCTGGGAGTATCGATAATGCTGGGGTTTCTCTATTACGTGCTCAATGCGATTTCAATCGCGTTCGGAAAATCAGGGTTCCTCACCCCCGTACTTGCGGTTTCTTTAAGCCACATTGCCGCGTTCCTGACAAGCCTCTATCTGATAAGTAACCTGCCTTAGTTCGTAGCGAGTACAGAGTATTGTGTATTGAGCAAAAACAAACTATTCGACAAACTCTAAATTCTAATTTCTAAATCCTAAACAAATAATACCAAATGCCTATTTTCAGGGTCTATGGTCGATTGACTATACCTGCCTGCCGGCAGGCAGGGACTATTGACTATCGACCCTTTTGGGTTTTAGGAGTTAGGGCTTGTTTAGAATTTAGGATTTAGGGCTTAGGATTTACTGAGCCTTAACCTCAACCTTACTTAACCTCGACCTAAGCCTTAGCCTTTTGTAACTTTATTCGATATATACGCGGGGGATGCGGCTGCCTAGTCCGCAGACAATTTCATAGGGGATGGTCCCTGAAAGCGAGGCTAACTCTTCGGTAGTGATGTGGCGCTTGCGTTGCGTCCCGATTAAGACTGCTTCTTCTGCGGGCTTAATAGCGGTATTACCCACGTCCACCATAATCTGGTCCATGCAAATCCTGCCGCTGATGCGGAATTTCTTTCCTCTAAGCAGCACTTCTGCTTTATTGCTGAGGTTACGGGGATAGCCGTCCCCGTACCCGATAGGCAGCGTCGCGATCGTCGTCGGCCGGCGAGTAATGTAGGTACGGCCGTAACTGATACCGTAGCCGCCAGGCACCCTCTTAGTGAATACGACCTTGGTTTTCAGGCTCAGCACGGGCTTTACAAAGAACCCTATCTTCTCTTTAGGGTAGAGCCCGTAGATAATCAGGCCTGGCCTCACCATGGTAAAATGGCTATTGCGATAGCCGATCACCCCCATACTGTTGGCTGCATGGACTAAGGGGATAGATATCCCGGCATTTTTTAGTTCTTTAACCAATCTGCCAAATGAAGCTATTTGTCTCTGGGTAAATTTTCTGTCCGTATCTGCCGAAGGAAAATGAGTAAATATCCCCTCGATGTGCACATGCGGATAGCGCCGGCTTATAGTCTTGACAAACTCAAACGCCTCCTTGGCAAGCACGCCTAACCTGCCCATGCCGGTATCAACTTTGATATGCACGCGTATCTTTTTTTTCAAAACGCGCGCTTTCTCATTAAGTGCCTTTGCCAGGCCCTGGCTACAGACGGTAGCCGAAAGGCCATACACAAATAAAGGCGTTACGTCTTCCTTAAGCACTACGCCTAATACCAGGATAGGAGCACGGATGCCTGCCTTACGCAGCTGTATGCCTTCATCAATGGAAGCAACTCCCAAATAATCGACTTTTTCTCTTGCGAGTTTCTTAGACACGGGGATTAAGCCGTGGCCGTATGCATCCGCCTTTACCGTTACCATGATTTTGGCGGGCGCAGCGAGCAAACGCCTTACCCTGCGAAAATTAAAAACGAGATTCTTTAAATGTATCTCTGCCCACGTCGGCCTGTAGCCTATTTGTTGGTAATGGGTATTCATGCTTAGCCCTTTCGTTTAAATAATAGCAGGTACGTATGCGTTTTGCGCACAGCGTATCGCGTTTTGCGTACGGAGCACGGCGCTTAACGCGCCGTACGCATTACGCCTAGTGTAGTAGTGGTTCTTGGGTAAAGGCAAGGTTATGGGTCTGGTGAGTGGGTAAGGAAGATGTGTAACAACATACACCAATAACCCTACACCAACAACCTGACCATCAACCTTTCCCTTACACTATATACGCTACCTAAGCCTCAACCTTGACCTTTCTTCTTTACCTGGCATTCCTTCGGATACAGATACAACGGCAGTATGCGGGAGGCATCGGTAATCCTTTTCTCTTTGATCATGCCTTCTGCAAGCCTGGCAATACGCAACGCCGCTATCTGCCAATAGTCTTTATCGAGCAACACTGCCCTCTTTATCCCTGCAACGATTTTCTCCCGGCATACGGCTAAGCCGTCGCCAAAGGCAATAACCTCCTGCCTGCGGACAGCTTTCCGGGCTATGGCATCAACAAGCGCATCGGGCGTACACAACATATACGGACTGATACGTGCAAGCCTTCCTTTGGAGTTTTTATAAAGGGCTGAGTATACCAGGCTTCTTTTTGCGTCGATGAGCGGGACAATAATCCCTTCGAATCTTTCGGCGTTATGTGCCAATATATCCAGCGTAGGAATCCCTACGACCGGCCTTTGCAATGACCAGGCCATGCCTTTTACTGCGGCAATACCTATGCGTAACCCCGTAAATGAGCCGGGCCCTATCCCACAGGCAAAATAATCGATGTCTTTCAATTTCCAGCCCATCGCGCCTGTAGCTTGCTGAATAATAGGGATCAACAAAGAAGACAGCCTTGTGCCTACCTCTAGGGTATACTCGCACACCCTGGCATGGTCACAGAGGCACAGGCACACACGTTTTGTCGACGTATCAAGGCTTAATAATCGCATTGATTTTCCTGAGTAATGCGCGGTAGCGGCTCCCGTGCGACGCAAGGATAAGTTCACGGCTCTTTCCCGATACGATACGCAAAGAAATCTCTAAGAATGCGCCGGGCATAAGGCCTCCCAGCCTCTCTGCCCATTCTACCACTGTCACGCCGGCATCAAACATGTATTCCTCATATCCCACTTCGCTGATCTGCCTCTCCCGGGTAACCCTATAGAGGTCAAAATGAAATAACGGGATCTTCGCTTTCTCGTACTGGCGTAGCAGCACAAAGGTAGGGCTTACAATCTCTTGGGGCGCTATGCCTAAGCCCCAGGCAATGCCTTTTGTAAATACGGTTTTCCCGGAACCCAGCTCACCCGTAAGGCAGAGTATGTCTCCCGGCTGAAGCAGCGCAGCAATTTTCTTTGCGAATATGCGCGTTTGTTGTGGGGAACGGGTCAAGAATTTCATCGCTCTGTTTTTCAAAAATGACGATAGCCTTTGCCCGATATCTTGCGTTGCGTACCATCTCTGCGGATGAGCGTTAGGCCGTATTTTTTATCGCTTATTTCTCCGATTGGCACAAAACAAGGATTCTTTTTTATATACAATGCGTGTGCCTTTTCCCGGGGCACGGTAAAAAGCAATTCGAATTCTTCGCCGCTCGATAGCGCATCCTCTATGCCCCTTGCCTGCCCGCTCTGGGGGATAAGGGTCTCGTAGAGTATTGCGCCTTTGTTGCCCGCATGCAAGATGTGGCCGAGGTCCTGTGCCAACCCGTCAGAAACATCGATCATTGCCGAAGGCTTGCAATACCGGGATAGGAACCGTGCCTCTTGCAGGCGTGGCGTAAAACGAAGATGCTTTCCGGCGCGCGAGCCACCGAAAGAGCCGGTCACAAAAATAATATCCCCTTTCCTGGCGCCGCTTCGCAAGAGCAGGTATTTCTTTTCCACTACGCCTACGACACAGCAATCGATAACCAGTTTTTGCGAACGGCTGATGTCGCCTCCGACAATATTCACTTTATAGCGCCTTGCGATATCGCGAAGGCCTTTCAGTAATTTGTCAACGGACCGTAGCGTGCTGTGTGCGGGCACCCCCAGCGAAACAAGCGCATAGCGAGGTATGCCGGCGCAGGCAGCAATATCGCTTAACGAAACAGCCAACGCTTTTCTTCCGATAAGGTACGGGTTGTCTTTAGAGGTAAAATCCACCCCCTCGATTATCATATCGCAGGTAAAGAGCTGATATGTATTCCTATCCAGCGTCACTACTGCGCAATCATCCCCTACCCCTTTAATGACGCTGGAATCCGTTTTAAGTAATTTTTGTATTTTGCGGATGAGGCCGAATTCTCCGAGCTCAGAAAGGCGCATACCCTTCAATCCTTTATTCTCATGGCGATACTTCTGGAAAAAGGCGGCTTAAGTATCCCTTTTTCGGTAATTATCGCGGTAATCAGCTCCTGCGGCGTTACATCAAAAGCAGGATTACATACACGGATGCCTTCGGGGGCAATGGGTTTTTTAAAAAATAAACTCACTACTTCTTCCCTGGGCCTCTCTTCGATGGGAATATCATTTCCTGAAGCAATGGATAGGTCAAAGGTCGAAGAAGGCGCAGCAACATAGAAAGGCACCTTATGGTATTTACTCAATACCGCAACGCTATAGGTGCCGATCTTGTTGGCAGTATCTCCGTTAGCCGCTATCCTGTCAGCGCCGACAATCACCGCATCGATTTTGCCCTGGCGCATAAGGGTTGCCGCCATATTATCGCAGATAAGCGTTACGTCAATGCCGTGCCTCTTGAGTTCCCAGGCAGTAAGCCTGGCTCCCTGAAGCATGGGCCTGGTTTCGCAGGCAAATACCTTTACCTTCTTGCCCTTTTCTTTTGCCGCGTATATTACTCCCAGGGCCGTTCCGTAATCAATGGTTGCCAGCGCCCCGGCGTTACAAACGGTCAATACGCGGTCTTTGCTATTGAGTAATGTGTGGCCGAAACTGCCGATTTTCCTTGAAACGGATTTGTCGTACTCAAGAAGAGAAACTGCCTCCTTTAGGAGCGCCTGTTTGATTTGGGGGACCGGGCAATAACGGTTGCGCTGCAACGCTGCTTCGATTTTCTCCAATCCCCAAAAAAGGTTCCTTGCGGTGGGGCGCGAAGACCCCACAAGCTTTATCAACCGCTTCAGCTCTTTCTCAAGCGTCTTGTAATCCTTGGCCTTGGAATTTTTTATCCCCAGGTACACTGCGAATGCTGCTGCTGCGCCGAGCGCAGGAGCCCCGCGTATCTTCATCGACCTGATGGCCCGGCATAAATCCGCAGTGCGACGTATATCAAGAAATACCAAACGGCCAGGCAATGCGTTCTGGTCAATAATCGTTACCTTCCCCTGTTTCCACGCAATAGTCTCAACGGACATAATCATACCCTCTTATTTTGTTTTGCGATTTTCTGCTCCAAGGCATGAATCTGCTTGCTGATCTCCTCCCGCAAGCCCTCTAATCGGCCGGGCCCTAATAAGGTAAGTACCTTTTTATACGATACGAGTGCTCCCTGAAAATCCCCCAGGTTAGAAAGGGCATCTGCCAGATTATCATAGGTCACAGGCCGGTCCGGGTCAAGCGCAAGCGCTTTTTTAAAACATCCGATTGCCTCGGTGTGTTGCCCGATATTATTCAGGAGCCATCCTTTATTATGATAAATGGTCGCGTAATCCGGCTCTACCTCGATGCCTTTATCAAAATAACGCAAGGCTTCGTCGATGATCCCCAGTTCCACCATAGAAAGGGCGCGGTCATTGTACGCAGCCCCGTCAGAAGGATTGTACCGTATCGCTGCGTCGAAATGCGCTATTGCCGATTCAAAATCTTCTTTCAGTATCATAATCTGGCCCTTGAAATATTCGATTTCCCCTTTCAAGCCTTTCTTTTGCGCCTCAAAAAGGCCCTCCCGGGCAAGTTCAGTCGCTTCATCGATGGTGCCATAGGTAATCGCATCATCTAATCGAAGCCTCAACTCGCTCAATTGGCCATGGGTACCCATTCTTATAACCCGATCATTTTTGCCGCTAAACTCTTTTTGACATTGATTGCGCGAGACGGACAGGTCTCCTGGCAACAAAAACAGGCGATGCATTTGGAATAATCAAACACAATACCCTTCTTCTTCATCGTGATTGCCTTGGTAGGGCAGGCCTTAATACAGCCAGCGCAACGGATACAGTGGTCACGCTCAACGCAAGGGTAATACCTGATCAGTTTCTTCGCTAAAGAAACCACTGCGGCAGGAAGCTTCTGCGATAAGGATGATGCAGTAGGAAGTAGGAAAGGGGTACTCGCACAGTCTGCCAAACGCTCCCCGAGTATCTCGATATCCTCAACCGCATGCGTGCCGATACGGCGCAGCGCCGCAATCTTGGTAGTAGTAACATCCAAAGGCTTAATGCCCATAAGCAGTGCCAGTATGGTATCTATCGCCACACAGTCGGCGCCTGCAAGCAATACACCGGCTTCGCGCAATTTTCCCGTAGTGCCGGGGCCCTCTCCTTCCAATGCCGTAATCCCGTCAACCACAGTCAAAGCAGGCCGTATTTCGTTATAAATATCGACGAGAATTCCCGCAAACTCATCGCGCTTGAAATAGTTCTTGTGCAGCTCGGTCTTATAGGTCCCTGATACCAGGCCAAAAAGGTTTTTGACTGCTGCGGTAAGCACGGTTAACTGATGGGTTTTAAATTTAGGGACATTCACGACATAATCGCACTGGTCAAGCCAGGTCGTAAGGGGAAATTTGCCCCGCCAGCGCCTCTTGTCAAAATCGACCAGCGCAACACCCTCTTGAGCGCACATCGCCTTCATTCCGGTTGCTTCATAGACTGCGCTCACATTCTCAACCTGATACCCCCACACACTCGGCCCGTCGCCAAGCATAAGAGTGCAATCGATTGTTTTTAAGAGCCTGATTACCGCCCTGGCGACTTCAGGGTGAGTGGTAATACCGTGCTGGGCAGGCGTGGCTATCAAAAGGTTCGGTTTTACCAATACCCTGCTTTTGGGCTTGATGAATTCAGAGATGCCCCCAAGAAGCGCAACAGCGTTTTTGACGCTTTCAAAAACCGAAGCGGGGTCGTAGGTACGGCACTTGATAAGCGAAATTTTTGTTTTCATTGTAGGTTAAAAAAAGAAACTGCGTTTTCAGTAGTCGCTCTAGCCACTTCTTCTTTACTGATGCCTTTAATACGTGCGACTTCCCCGGCAAGAGCCTCTATATACATCGGCTCGTTACGCCTGCCCCTGCGCCCTTCAGGAGAAAGAAAAGGGGCATCGGTCTCAAGGAACATCCTCTCAAGGGGAGCGGCTTTTACCAATGCACGAAGGGCATCCGCTTTTTTGTAGGTGATATTACACGTAAACGATACGAAAAAACCAAGGTCCAGTATATGCTTCAAAAACGCCTCGTCACCCGCAAAGCAGTGCATGACAATTTTGTGGGGAAGTAAGGGTTTCAAGACAGCCATGGTATCCTCGGGTGCCTGGCGGTTATGGATTACCATGGGCAGGTCCAATTCCTTTGCCAGGCTCGCAAGGCCGGAAAATAACGTATACTGATTCTGCGAACGAGAATAATTCTTGTAATAATCAAGCCCTATCTCTCCGATGGCCACGACCTTGGCTTTTGCGGCCAACTCCCTGATAAGAGAGACTATATCTTCGCCGGCAGCATCGGCATCATGCGGATGGATACCCACCGTAGCGTATACCGGTTCATAGCGGGCAGCCAGTTCCACTGATTTCCTTGAGCCGTTAAGGCTAGAGCCGATATTAATTAAAGAGGTAATCCCTTTTTCTTTTGCCCGCAGGATGACATCGTCTCTGTCCTGGTCGAATTCCGGAAAGTCAAGATGGCAATGGGTATCAACAAGCATTAGCGCGTATTCTCTATACGGGGGAATAACGGTTGGCCCTTATTTATTGTATTGTTCCCTATCTGTGCCTCGATCTGGGAAGCGGTCTGCGGCATAAACGGAGAGAGCGAATGCCCGACCTGCCTTATGACATCGACCAGGATACGGATAAAAGCCTCTAGCTCCTCCTTCTTGCCCTCTTTCGCCAGATTCCACGGCTTGGCATCTTCTACGTACTTATTTGCCATACTCACCGGTTCCCATATTTTTTCCAGTGCCAGGCTAAAATTAAAGGTTGTTGCGGCAAGGGCATCCTTGACTTGACGATGAAGCCCCGCAAGACAGGCTACAATGTGCGTTATCCGCTCATCATGTATTTCATTGCGCGGTGAAGGGACTGCTCCCTGATAGTATTTCTCAATCATAGTGAGTGTCCGGTAGAGAAGGTTGCCTAAGTCGTTCGCCAGGTCGCTGTTGAACCTCTTGACAATCGCCTCTTCTGAAAAGTTGCCGTCGAGCCCGAAAGGAACGTCTTTGAGCAAAAAGTACCTGTATACATCAATGCCGTATTTATCTACCATTTCCAAAGGGTTCACTACGTTACCTACCGATTTCGACATTTTGGCTGCATCAATCAACCACCAGCCATGGGCACAGACCGTATCAGGCATGCGTATTCCCAGCGCCTTTAGCATAATAGGCCAGTACACCGCATGCTGCCTTAATATATCCTTTCCGATCATATGCACTACTTGAGTATCATCGCCCCACCAGTTGGAAACATAGTTGCCTTTTGCGTCAAACCCTCCCACCGCACTAATATAATTGATAAGGGCATCAAACCAGACGTAGGTAACGTGCTCTTTACTAAACGGTACGGGGATACCCCAGGAAAGCCTCTGCGTAGGCCTTGAGATACACAGGTCGCTTAGGGTATTGATTTTAAGGAAGCTCAGCACTTCTTCCTGGCGGCTTGCAGGCTGGATAAAACGGGGGTTATTCTTGATATAATCGATGAGCCAGCCCTGATACGCTGAAATCTTAAAAAAATAATTGACCTCGCGTATCTTTTCAAGCGGCCGCTTACAGTCGGGGCAAAGAGAATCCGACAGCTGGGTTTGCGTCCAGAATATTTCGCACGGGGTACAATACCATCCTTCGTATTTTGCGGAATAAATCTCTTTCTTGTCATAGAGCAACTGCAGCGCCCTCTGTACCGTCGTGATATGCCTCTGTTGGGTCGTACGGATAAAATCATCGTAAGAGATGTTCAATTTCTCCCAAAGTCCCTTGAACTGCACCACGACTTTATCTACGAATTCCTGGGCGCTTAACCCGGCCTCATCCGCAGCCTTTTGGATCTTCTGGCCATGCTCGTCAGTGCCGGTCAAGAAAAGGACATTTTCTTTTTTTAACACCCCGCGCATGAACCGGGCCATGGTATCTGCGGCAATCGTAGTATACGAATGCCCTATGTGCGGAGAGGCGTTTACGTAGTATATAGGAGTAGTAATGTAGAATTTTTGTTTCATCGCAAAGATGTTATTTAAAGCTCATTTCGATCTGTGTGCCGTCTTCAAGTTCTACGGTTGCCGTCCGCTTAAACACATTGACGCTTACGACTTTGCCTTTTCCGGTAGGGGTATGTACCCGTTCGCCTTCCTTGGGCATGCCTTTGGACAAAAGCTTGTATGTCTCATACTCAAAAGAAAGGCAGCACATAAGCCTTCCGCATATGCCTGATATTTTAGGCGGGTTAAGCGACAACCCTTCCTCTTTTGCCATCTTTATGGTTACCGGTTCAAAATCGGTAAGAAACGTAGCGCAGCAAAGCCTTCTGCCGCAGGGGCCGAACCCACCGAAGAGCTTTGCCTCGTCCCGCACGCCGATCTGGCGCAGTTCAATACGGGTCCTGAAGATCTTGGCAAGGTCCTTTACCAGCTCCCTAAAATCAACGCGGCCTTCTGCGGTAAAATAGAATATTATCTTGGTCCGGTCAAAGGAGTATTCTGCGCGCACCAGCTTCATCGAAAGCTTATGCTCTTCTATCTTCTTGGCGCACGTTGAGAACGCCTCTCTTGATTTAGTCCGGTTGTCCGCAATCTGTTTTAAATCCCTTTCGTTTGCGATGCGGGTGACTTTTTTGGGCGGCTGCTTGGGCTTTGCCTCTGCTTCCTGTTTCAAAGATACCACCTGGCCGTAATCAAGGCCGCGGTCATGTTCAACAATAACATAATCGCCCTCTTTGATATGCGCATCGCCACAGCTATACACAAATATCTGGCCTGAATCCCTGAGCCTGACTAATACTAATTTTTCCATATGGTGGCCTGTAGGTTTGCGATAAGGAGCTTTACGTTGATATTTCTCTCCAGGTTAAATAAAGTTTCGCAAATCGTGTTAAAAATGCCGTCTAATTCGGAAAATGAATAACGCTTCATCATCCGCAGCAATTCTTCCTGTTCCTGAGCGTGTATTAACCCGCCGTGCGCAAGCCCGATCTTGACCATATACATATCCCTGAACCAACCGGCAAGCATATTCAGGCGGGTTTTAAGAAACTGCCTGTTTTGCTCCGTTGACTTGCCTACATTCCAGGAAGAAGGCTGCAACAATTCTTCAAGGCCCCTGTGGCCATCCTTTAAGAGGCCGGTTTCCTTTAGCCGCAACGCGTTGCCTAAAGATCCCTCGCAAAAGTATGCCAGATAGTGCGCCAGTGTGCGACTAACGGCATATTCGTTAGT
The DNA here is from genome assembly GCA_040754255.1 of Candidatus Omnitrophota bacterium. GTDB lineage: Bacteria > Omnitrophota > Gorgyraeia > Gygaellales > Profunditerraquicolaceae > SURF-25. The sequence continues at coordinate 23,587 of JBFMDA010000019.1, forward strand.
TAAAATACGATCGAGTGCATCCCGGGCCAGTCCGGAAAACCTCAATACCTGGCAACGCGAGATTATGGTTTTAAAGAGCAGCCTTGGCTTTGCGGTAAGCAAGATAATAACGCTATCTTGCGGCGGCTCTTCGAGGGTCTTTAAGAACGCGTTCGACGATTCGGGGTTGAGATTATGTGCATTATCGATAATGAAGACTTTTTTCCTTGCCTCATAGGGCCTTAAATTAATGTTGGCCTGCAGCTGGCGGACCTGCTCTATTTTGATTTCCTCGCCATCCGAGCCAAGAATACTTACATCAACGTGCTGAGTGGCATTGATCTTGCGGCAGGAATCGCACTGGTCACAGGAATCAGCCTGCTGCTCTTTGCAATTCAGGGCTTTCGCAAACGTCTGCGCTACTAATTTCTTTCCCACTCCTTCGGGACCGATAAATAAAAAAGTATTGGCAAGGCGGCTTGCGCGTATATAATTCCTGAGCACCTCTATGATTTTTTCCTGTCCTTTAATATCTCTGAATGCCATACGTGCGGTAAATTACCTTAGCAATTGTGATACTATCGCGCGGATCTTTTCCTGCGTGTTATGTTTATCTCGCTCAAGGCGGATAATCTTAAAACGGCCGGGCTCCTTCTTTGCCAACGTAAGATAGCCTCTGCGTACCTTTTGATGGTAACAGAACTTTCTGCGCTCGATCCTGTCACGGGTACGTCCGATCACCTTAAAACACTGCCTAAGGGGCGTATCCAGAAAAACAGTAAGATCGGGCTTTAACCCGTGCGTTGAGAACCTCCCGACCTGCTTGATAAATCCCAAATCAATACCCAGGCCATAGCCCTGGTAGGCAAGCGTTGAATCAAGGAACCTGTCGGAGATAACAACCTTGCCCTTCTTTAACGCAGGCTCGATTACTTCGCTAACCACCTGGCTGCGGCTGGCCATATATAACAAGAGCTCGCATTCGGCAGTTAATTTTCTGTTTGCGGGGTCAAGCAGGATATCCCTGAGTTTCTCGCTCACCTTTGTGCCTCCGGGCTCGCGAATATAGACAACGGGAAGCCCTAACTTTTTAAGATACAGGTAAAGGAGTTTTGATTGCGTGCTCTTACCGCAGCCTTCAGAACCTTCAAATGTTATGAATTTACCTTGCATACGCTCTTCTTACAGTCCTGTCTTGATTTGTTTCTCACGGGAACGTTTGTTTTACCCCGGCGAGGCAAAACTGCACTCGCCTGCGGCCCTTCGCTCTCCCCGCATTTCCTTATGAATGCCAGGCGCGGGGATCCATGCCCGCTTTAGGGCCTCGGACGCCCCGCTCGAATCCAAATCAAGCCACCCGTTGATCTGATAATAAACTCATTTATGACGCAGCTCAAATGATCCGTCTTTTTTATCAAGAATCTCATAACCTTTTTCTTCTAATTCTTGCCTGATCTTATCAGCTTCCGAAAACTTTTTTTCTTTC
>JBFMDA010000020.1:0-24476 GCA_040754255.1 Candidatus Omnitrophota bacterium
CCCAGCCGATTCTTTCCTGCAGCCTTTTCTTTATTATCAAATCACACAATTCAAGGGCGTATTGCTTATTGATGCCGAATGTAGGATCAACGAAATAAAACCTACCCGCATTGAATTGTTCGATGCCACGCTCCAATTCCTCTGCTACCCGCAAGGGAGACTTATAACGAACGTTTCTGTCATTTAAACGGAAACAAAAGAGGCATTCAAAAGGGCACCCTCGCATGCTTTCAATGGGCAAAAACAACATATCGTTATCTTTTACCATTTTAAACGCATTGCGTGTCTTGCCCCAAAAAATTTTCTTATAACGGTCGAGGTTATAGAGGTCCCAAGCCGGGTTCGGAAGCGCGTCCAAAGATTCTAAAAAACCTGCTATGGGATTAACGTAAATTGAACCGTTTCTGGCATACGCAACCCCTTTGAGCTCCTCAATCCGCGTATTCCCTCGCACGATTTCATAAAAGACCTTTTCTCCTTCACCGATAACTGCCATATCAAACACAGGAAATTCGCGCAGCGTCTCTTCAGGAAGCGCGCTAGGGTGCGGCCCTCCCACTACGATCCTTGACTCCGGCACTATCTCTTTCACCATCTTAGCCGTCCTAGCGGCATCATACACTTCGCAGGTATATGCAGGAAGACCGACGAATTGAGGAGAGAAGACACGCAGCATCTTTTTAATGCTGGGCAAATCTTCGGTATCTATTATCAAGACTGAAATGCCTTTGTGTTTCAAATATGCCGCGATTGAGGCGATGCCGACGCGCAAGTGCTCATTACCCTCCTCTATCTCGTCTTTCCTGTTTTGGCTGACCGGCGAATTGAATAACACTACCCTGCGTGCATCCATATCTTTAGCTTTAATTAAGTAACTTGAGGCTGCGCCCGTAAATCGTGCGCCAATCAAGGTTTTTCATGAAATTAATTGCGTTCTTGCGGCATTGCATATAGAACGCCTCGTCTTGCAGCATCTTTAACATTGCCTGCGAGAGGGAATCTTTTGTCTGTTCTACAACGATAAGGGCATTGCTTTCTTTTGCTTCATTAATGGCGCCTTGGGCGCCGGAAATAATAACGGGGCAGCCGCAACCGAGGTATTCCTTGGTCTTAAATGAATCTGAGAAATTAGTCCAGCTGCACTCAGAAGTATAGATGGCTATCCCTACCCCGCAGCGCGATAAAAAAGCGAGTAGTTTCTCATGGGGCATCCAACCTTCCATAAAAACTGAATTTTCCAGCTTTTTGAGGCCGATGTAACGCACAATCTCCTGTTCAGACTCTCCTGTACCGACAATAAATAATTTTGCGCGGGGTATCCGTTCTACCGTCTCGCTAAATGCATCCAGGATGAGCGTATGATTGAAAGCCCGGGTAAGGTTAGCGGCGATAACGAAACTGAACCGGTCTATATTTTCAACCGGCTGGGGCTTTATCTTTCCCGTATCTATACCGTGGGGCACATGAATATTACGCGAATCTGAAACGCCTTGTGCGCGCCGTATCGCAACCTGGGCCTGAGAAATATTCCAGACAAAATCAGCATTCTTTATACAAAACCTGTCAAACCAATGGTATGCCGAATTCATAATCCTGTTTTTAAAACGTAACGGAACGTAATCTGCAGTGTAGAAAATAACCCGCCTTACCTTCTTCATCCGCTTAAGTAGAATTCCGCTGAATGCGTTAAGGCTATTTACGCCGATAAATACATCCCAGCCTGTGCCCAAGGAGCACGTTACCTTCATAGTAGCCGATACATCGCAGATGTATCGTATTATCCCCGAAGCGGTATTCTTGCCCGTATCAGCCGGAACAACGGTATTGTGTAAGAATCGTTCTGCCCTGGAGCAAAATTTACCGTTAAGCGGGTGACGGATAAAAAGGAGCTCTTGCGCATTATCTTTCAAAAAGTCGGCTATCGCATGGCACTGCCCGTATACCTCTGAACGGGAAGGCTCCGAAATAGTTACATGGGTCGCTACAACCGCTTTTATATCTGCTATTGCCATCATAAAAACTCTGCGTGCGGCTTTTTAGGGCTCAAGACATACTGAAGGATCTCGTTATACGTGTTATAACGGCAGGCGGGGCACTTTCTGATGTCGAATGACCGTACTACGTCTCTGCGCCTTTTGCCGTTCCAAATTTCCGCAAACGAATTTTTATAAAGGCTGCCAAAACTGAAACGGCTATCCCCGCGGAACAAGCTGCACATATACACGTTTGCATCGGCACCCACCACCGATAAGAGGTTGTGTATATTGCAACAACTGTAATTCTTATGCCGGCTCATAATTTCTTCATAGCGCTGCTTTATGGGAAACACGTAAAATGAACGGTCTGTCAAGGCGATTGCCTTACGAATATCTTTATACGCAGCTGCCCAGACCCTGGTAATTGCCTCGTTTTCCGGTATAAAGATAGGCCTAATCTGCAGGTAATCTACGCCTGCCTTTTTAACCCGTGAGGCTAAGGATGAAAGTTTTCTGTAGTTATCGCTATGCACGAGAAAACCGATTCCTAGGGTTATTTTTTTCCGTAACTTCCTGCGCAGCGCCACCAAAGAAGAAAGGTTCTTAAGGATCGCCTCGAAATTATCCGTTGCGGGATTATGCGGTTTATGCAGCGTACTGTGCGATTTTTGGTCGACCGCATCAAGGCTAATCCTGATAAAATCACAACAAGAAACAATAACCTTGGTTTTATCTTCATCCAGGAGCCCGCCGTTAGTCACCAGACCGACGCGCATCCTCTTTGCATGTGCCCTAGCAATAGCTTCTATCGTGGCGGGATTAACCAGAGGCTCTCCTCCCCCGGTAAACGTAATAGACTTAGTGCCCCCCCTGGCCAGGTCATCGATTACGCGCATCAGGGTTTCTCTTTCGAGGCTTGCCCTGCTGCCTTTACGGCTCTCAACGAAATAACACCAGAGGCATTCATGGTTGCATAGATTGCTCGGGTCGATCTCGCATGAAACAGGAAAAGGGTTATCCCCTTTTGCGAATTTGCGGACCGTTCCCAGGTGCGTTAAGATTTTGTAGCTATTAAACTGCTGCAGGTCCATATCCTTTTATGTCCTTATACCAGGCTATATAGCGGGCGATCCCGTCTTGAAGGGCTACCTTAGGCTTATAGCAGGAAACTTTCTTTAATAAAGAAACGTCCGGGCAAAGGTCTATGTCGCTCTTTAAGGGAGCTTTATAATTGACCTTAAACGTAGCGGGATAAATTTCTTTGGCGATGATTTTTAAAACCACTTTTAAATCAACGGTCTTCCCGGAAGCAACGTTACATATCTGCTGCCAGCGGGTTCCCTTTATGAGAGCGCAGCAGAACTCCACAAAATCATCGATATAAAGAAAATCCCTCTTAAGCGAGCCGTCGCCGTATATGTCGACTTTTCCATATTGTAATATATTTTCAACAAGGATGCTGATCACTCCCGCTAAAGAACCCGGCTTAGGAAGCTGCCTGGGGCCGTAAATACCGAATATTCTTAGTATAAGGTAATTCATCTGGTATAGCTTATGATAAAGCAGGATATACCTTTCTATCGAATATTTACCAACACTATAAGGCTCCTGGGGGTTGACCGGGTGCTGTTCATCCATAGGGGAATAACGCGGCTGGCCATACACCTTTCCCGTTGAAGCAAATACAATTTGCTTTACTCCGTGTGTCCTCATCGCTTCCAAAAGAAGCATAGAGCCTACCACATTGGTCTGAAAATCCTTCATGGGATATTGATACGATTCTTGGGTCTTGGTAAAAGAGGCGAAATGAAATACCAGGTCAACGCCTCTCACTGCCTTCCCCAAAGAAGCAACATCTCCCATGTCAGATGCGATAAAATGCAGCCTCGGGTTCTTTAAAAGATGCCTTATATTATCAAGCTGTGTTCCGGTAGAAAAAACCCGCACCCGCGCCTTTTCATCAAGGCAGCGCTGAACGATGTAACTACCCAGAAAGCCTGTGCCACCCGTAACTAAAATGTTTTTTCCTTTTAGTTCCATAGCCTAAAGAAAATTTTTGTGCGGTTTATTTTCACTCGCAAGATAATCCAGGATTTCGTTATATTTGTTGTAACGGCAAGGGGGGCAGCGGTTGAGGTCTATCGATTGAATCACGGCCTTTCTCCGTTTGCCTTTCCATATTCCAGAGAATGATGCGCGTCGCAGGTCTCCGATGCAAAAAGCCTCAACTCCCCTTAACTGGCAGCAGATATACATCCTTGCGTTTGCCGCGACCACCCCTACGAGTCCGTGGCCAAGGCAACGGTCATATGCCCGGTCAAGGTTTATCACTTCATCGAAACGGTGCAGGATCGGAAATACATAAAACTGCCTGCCGGATAATGCCAGGGTTTCCTGGATTACGCGTTCTGCCTCAAAACGGATTTTTTCGGAAAGTTGCTTTCCGGGCATGAACGCAGGCCGGATCTGTATGTAATCAACGCCTAGGTCACGCACCAATTTCGCGGCCTTTGCGATTTCGTGATAATTATCTAAATTGACCAAATAGCCGATCCCTATCGTAATATGTTTTTTATTTTTCTGCCTGTATTTTACCAGCAATGCGATATTATCAAGAATCTTGCGGTATACGTCTTTGTGTGTATCGAGTGGGGCATGGACCATCTTGTGCGTCCTACTAGTGCCGGCATCAAGGCTTATGCGGACATAGCTGCAATTATCCACAATGGCTTGGCATTTCTCGGGATCAAGAAGTTCGCCGTTCGTTACGATACCGGCGTCCAGCCGCATTTTTTTTGTCAGCCGAATAGCCTCTATGCTCGCCGGATTCATAAGCGGCTCTCCTCCGCCTGTAAACGCAATAGACTTAACACCGCAGGCAGCCATTTCCCTAATGATTCTAAACATTAACTCTTTGGGTATCATTACTTTGTTTGATTTTCGAAACCGGTCATTAATACACCAGATGCAATTATGGTTACAGATATTGCTGGGGTCAATTTCACAGGAAACAGGAAAGGGGTTTTTCCCGCTGATGATCACCTTCAGCGTCTCCCAGTGGTTTAATACCTTTAAAGGGTTAAACTGCCGCAGGTCCATGACTGTCCTTTCGTAACAGCATTTTTTTCAAAAACGCGAGCGCTTCTTTTTTGTATCTAAAAAAGAACCTTGCCAGGCTTATGAGCCTTACGTTACATATAAACACATACATATACCCTTTAAGTTGAAACAGCTCCAACTGGCGGCGATTCAAATTGGTAAGTTCAAGCGCGTGGCCCAGCTGTTTATTATAGTCAGACCAATCCCTGGAAAGCAACCGGTAATCCCCCTCTCCTTCCTGAGCCATCCGCAACACCTCGGTTCCCGGATACGGAACCATAATACCAAACACCGGGTATTCCGGATTAAGCCTCACTGCAAATCGCAAAGTATCCAGGGCGGTTTCTTTTGTTTCGTAGGGGTGGCCGAAAATAAAATAACCCTCAACCGGCAAACCCGCCCGTTTGGCATCCTTTAGAGCTTTTTCAATTTTCAAGATACTTGTCTTTTTACGAAGACGGGCAAGAATTCTTTCATTGCCGGACTCGATTCCCAACCCAATAGAAACACAACCTGCCTCTTTCATTTTCTTGCACAGGAGGTAATCGACGCTGGAGACGTGCGTCTGCGCATACCATTTGACCTTCTTATGGAGGCCCTTTTTAATAAGTGAATCAAAAATTGATTCTGCCCTCCTACGGTCAAATGTTAAGCCCTCATCCCAGAAAACAATCCTTTGGGGATGAAACCTATTCACTACCCATTCGAACTCACTTACTACACTTTCAGCGGAACGCGCGCGCAAGACCCTGCCGTTAGGATTTGCGCAGAAAATACACTCAAACGGACACCCCCTGCTTGTCATCACAGGATATTCCCTTGCCACAGGAAAATTTTCCCAGTCAGGAAAAGGCAGGGCATCAAGATTGTAGATCTTCTCCCGGGAAGGATTCGTTTTGACAGTACCACCCTCATGAAAACTTAAGCCTGCAATAGTACTTACGTTCGGTTTATCGCAGGACAACGTGTTATAAAGATCAAAAAAGGTCTCTTCGCCTTCGCCGGAAACAACAAAATCAAATTCGGGATAATCCCGTAATGTTTCTAAGGGCAAAAAGGTTGCGTGCACTCCCCCCAAGGCGATCTTGGAATCAGGAAACGATTCCTTGATCCGCTTGGCAACGAAATGAACGTTGCCAATTTCGTGCGTCATCGATGTCAAGCCGACTAAATGCGGTTTGATCTCTTTCAAGCGCCCCAAGAGCCCGGAAAGGCTTAAGCCCTCCATCTTTGCATCAAGCACGCTGCAGGCAACGCCCCGGCTACGTAGATAAGAAGCTATATAGCCCAGCCCCAGGTGGGGAAAGACCGGCCTGTCATAGCGGCTTTCAACTACTTTTTGCACAGAAGGGTTTATTAATGCAACGTTCATCTTTTAAAAAAACGCGAAGTTATAAATCCGATCTTCAACCGCAGCATCGACAGCAACACGTCGAACGCCCTGAAAAAACTATTCCCCTTGGATTCACCGGAAAGCCTTGGCTGCATGGTCGTGGGTACTTCTTCGATTTTAAACCCTTGCGCTTTGGCCTTTACCAATACTTCGGTCTCCCAGAAGAATCCCCTTGATTCTATCTGAATGGTATCAAAGATTTTTTTCCTGAACATTTTAACCCATGTAGGGTCCTTAAGCGCAAGACCGAAAAAGGCCTTAAGTAGAAGGATATTGAATCCGCTAAAAAGTTTCCGCCTGAAACCCTGGGCCTTATTTACCCGGTACCCCACCACAATATCGGCGGTTTTAATTTTATCGATAAATGGCACGATATCCTGCGCATTAAACTGATTATCGCAAGGAATGTCCATTAGTATCGGGAACTCAGCGTGGCGGATGCCTGTCTTGACTGCTTCGCCCATCCCCAAGTTGGCTTCGTGCCGAAAGAGTTTTACCCCCCGCAGGCCCGTCAATGACCTTGCCACTGCATCGGTCCCGTCTCTACTCCCATCGTCAACTATGATAACTTCGTATGTATTCGCGTTGGGAGCAATAGATGCAATTACAGATTCAACTACCGTTTTAAGGTTATTCTTCTCATTGAACGCAGGCAGGATAATGCTTACTCCTGCCGGCACTTCGGGATTTATGCGTCTATCCATTTAAATATGTATTATTTTCCCGCCTTCTTTAATCGACCTGTCCACGGCCTCCAGTATCCTTACGATCTCAAGGCCTTTTGAGCCGTCACTGGAAGGCGCCTTGCCGTTTTTGACACAATCGATAAAATGCTCGCATTCGATTTTCAGGGGCTCTTGAGTATCAATCCGCGGGCTCCATACATCTCCCATCTGGTAAAAAAGCTGCCGCTCCAGTATTCCTTTGGGCCCGCTGTTTTCTTTAACCGTGACTCCGCGTTCGAACACCTTTACTTTCTCAATATTCTCGACATCGTCATAGACGATCATTTTCCTGCTCCCTGCAATGACCGTGCGCCTGAATTTGACGGGCGCCAACCAACTGATATGAATATGGCCGATGATCTTCTTAGGAAAAAACAAAGTGATATAGCAGATATCCTCGACTGACGAATTGACATAAGCATTTCCTACCGCCAGCACCGAGACGGGGCTTAGCTTGAGTGCGTAAAGCATAATTGAGAGGTCGTGCGGTGCCAGGTCCCAGATGACATTGACATCTTTCTGAAAAAGGCCTAAGTTCGCCCTGGTGGAATCAAAATAGAAAATGTCGCCAATTTCTCCCCGGCTCAAAAGCTCCCTGATCTTACGCACTGCCCCCGCGTACTCGAAGGTATGGCCGACCATTAAGACCCTTTTTTTGCTTTTCGCCGCGCGGATAAGCTCTTGCGCGTCTTTTGATGATTTCGTCATAGGCTTCTCTATGAGTACGTGTTTATTATACGCAAGGGCTTCGCGAGCAAGAGAAAAGTGGGTTGATGCTGGCGTTGCAATGCTCACCGCATCGATATCCTCACGCTGCAGCAGGCGGTTATAATCTTTGGTGACTTCGATAGCCGGGTATCTCTGTTTCACAAATTGCAAACGGTCAGGCCTGACGTCAGCGCACGCAATTACCTGTGCACCTTTGACTTCGCTGAAATTTCTGATTAGGTTCGGCCCCCAGTATCCGCAACCAACTATGCCTATTTTAATCATTTTTTTTAGACTCCTTATGCTATGTTATCGCGCGCGTAATAGCATCGTACCGTTTTAACTGCTCCTTGAAAAAACCCAAGTCCCCCTTTATCTTGATTGCCTTTTTCGGGCAGACCAGAAAACAATAGAGGCAGCCGATACACTGCTCATGCAGCGGTTGCAACTGTTCGGGTAAGGTCAGGCCCACCGGGCAATACGCCTGACACTTTTTGCAGTTATCGCATAAAGCAGTTTCCAGGCACATCTGCTGTAGGCATAAATCCTGCGTATCAAAAACATCCTGGCGCAGACCCGTCGCATTAAGAAGGGTGCCGAAACTTTTAAGAGAAAACAATTTATTCATAATTGGCGACAGCCGTATCTTGATAAAGCGATACTGCCACTTAGGGTTGTTCACGAATCTAACCAGCATATTAACCTGCGGCCTCTTAAAAGGCTTGATAGCCTCTTTAGGCACAAATGCTTCAACAAAATTAAAATACTCTTGTGGTATCAGGCCCTGTTCCTTTGCCAGCATCAGATACGGTACTTCTTTATACTCAAAGCCTGCAATCTTAGCACACGCTAAATCCAAGAGATAGGGATCGGTGCCGATGAGCACCAGGCCAGCCTTGACCGGAGTACCTGACGAAGGGCCTGTCCCTTCCATGGCGATAAGGCCGTCAACAATATGCAAATGCGGCTTTACGAATTTATTGAGATTGAGGATATTTCTAAAAAGGCTGCGGTGGGTCTTTTGTTTGTTGGGAAGGCCGACCAGCGTGCCCATCATATTCTTAAGGCACACCGAAAGGCCGGCTTCAAAATGTGTCTTTAATTTTGGCAGGTTGATAAAAAAATCTGCTTCTGTGCATATTCTGGCTACGGCCGCCTTTTCCCCATACTCAAACTCCACATGCGTATAAGGTGCAAAATTAAGATCGAGCAGTTTCGCGTTAAAGCGCTTCGCCACTCTGTCAATGCAAAGACGCGAGAAAATATTGATTTTTTCTCTGTGGAAACCGCTGCTGGTCCCCTCACCGATCGTAATAACTCGGTACCCCTGGTCACGTAAGTAACTCAAAAGCGCTTCCAGTAACCTCAAGTCTGTTGTGTTGCCCGTTAATGCATTCATATTGCTGTTTAAATTCGGCTTGATTAAGATGTGCGCATCTTTAGAAGCCGGAAAAATATCGGAAAAGGCAGGCAATGCCCCATAGAGCTTCTGCCGTATCTGCGTAGCCGAATGGCACTCTAACAATGAAGCCCTAAAATTATTATTTAGCGTTTTATGAGGCACAGATTTTCTCTTTCTAGGACTATCCTTGAGCCTGCAGTAAGCTGCAAGGCTGCCAAGCTTACGTAATTTTTATCAATCAACAAATAATTGATATTGTGCGCACTCATGATTTCTTCGAGCGGCTTTTTCAATGCAGGATAAAAATCGGTATACGCAGGGTCGTTGCCTAATACAAACGCCGAGTCCGACGAAAGCACATTGCATTTAGTAAAATAGGCGACCATATCCGATAACGAAAAGGGTATTGTGGCCAAGCGGATTTCTCCGGGCTGGCGCTCAAGGAAATCCATCACCTGCCTAAGGGAAGGAGTAAGGCTGCGCTGCCGGTCATTGACGATCCCCTTTTTCTGAAGGAAAACTGTTTGGGCGATACTCATAGCGATAACCGCCACAGTAGACAAGAAGGGAATATAATTTGTACTTAAACGGATTTCATAGAACGATACGTATGCTACGACAAAAGAAGCGGGAAAACTTGCAAAGACAAGGTATTTCATGCCCTCGCCTAAAAATTGCACAATACGTACTTCTGCGGTAAGAATCCCTACGCAATAAAGCACTATGAGCCAGAGGCAAAATTGAAGCAATATCTGGTAAAGATGCATAATGGGGGGGATCGAAAAACTCTTCGGGATAAATAATAATCCCCATAGGGACAATGCCAGGCCAAGAGTAACATGAGGAGCACTCGCTACCATTGCCAAAAAAGGCTGCTTATTCACGCACGATTTAACCTTATCAATAAAGTCATTCCCGCCTTTTGACGGAATAGTACCCGCTACCTGATGTGCATAGCGGTCATCAAGGATCTTCCTAAAATATCTAAGCACGGAAAGGTGGCCTCTGGCGATACGCAAATACAGATCTTTTGCCAACAAGAGTGCAGCTACTATACCTAGAGAAACAATGCACACATAAGAGACATCTGCCTTAAAAAAGGCAAAGATGACGGAAGTCATAATCAGGGCTTGGGAAGCCATTTTCTGGGTGAAAAGAACAAGAAATGCAAAAATTACTGCCAGGAGGAAATATGCCCAGGAATGGAATACGGTAAATAGGATGGTAAAAAGGAGCGTTAACGAAAAAACCAAATTGCCCAGGCTCCTTGCGGTAAGGCTTGCGTTCTCCATTGCCGCAAGGGGATTAGTAATAAAAAGCAGCTGCGCCAGGGCAGCTACCGCGATCTCTCTTGTGAGAAAGAAGGCAAATGCGAAAAGGATAAAACCGGTGATTGCGTCAAAAAGAGGCGCGATAAAACCCTGGTAGCGTTCCAGCCACTTTTTAGGAAAGAGCGACAAAGCGATAGTAAGTAACGGGGGGTAGTCAAACGGCCCTTTTAACATATATTTTGGAAGGTTCTGCCTTGGTAGACGCCTGTGCATCCTGATCTCATCGGCAATGGAAAGGTTCCTCCAGACATCCACCCCGAAATAACGGTTAAAAAACCTCGGCCAGCACTGGAACAGATACCCCGTAAAAGACAATAATAGCCCTATCAACATGCTGTATTTCCCCAAGCGGCCTGCGGCACCCTGCCTACTCCCGGCCTCCAATGCAACAATTGCGTGTAGTAATCGAACATCTCATTAAACAACCTTAAGATCTCTTGCGAGCTTAATCCTTCTGTCGAGACATAGCAATGGTGCTGGCCCGACCTCCCCTTTACCCAACTGTGCTCCTCGGGGATATCAGCGATGCGCAAATCATATTTATGCAGGTTACGCCAGACCGGAGTGCCTGCATAGGGCATGAATATATTAAAACCAAACTTATCCGGCATTGCCTCTTCCATCCATTTCTTTGTTGCCTCGACCGTTTCGTACGTTTCTCCCGGAAGCCCGATCATCACAAAAGCGTTCACCGCCACCCCTACTGCCTTGCATTCTTTGACAAAACTGGTATTCTTTTCAACCGTGCTTCCTTTTCCTACGATATCCAATATCCTCTGCGAACCACTCTCAATACCCACGCCTATTTCCACGCAGCCTGCCTCTTTCATCGCAATAAGCATGTCTTTGGCGTGAGTGTCTGCCCTCGCATAGCAACGCCACTTTATTGCAAGCGGCTTTATCGCTTCACATAGCCGCATAAGCCTGCTTCTGTCAATGTTAATGGCGTCATCGAGAAAAAGGAAATGGTCGATCGCATAGTCTTGTATTATCGAGCTTAGTTCTTCAACGACGTACTCAACGCTATGAAGCCTCACTCCCTGCTCCCAGACACCTTTTGAGCAAAATACACAATGATAGGGACATCCCCTGCTGGTAATGATGCTTGCGCCGGCTACACCGTCAATATCATAACCGTACTCCTTCAGAGGAATCAGGTGCCGGGCAGGATGAGGCAGCGAATCCATATCCTTTTCATAAGGCAATTGCAAGATCCTATAATCGAGTGAATGCGTCGCAAAATCATGCGCAATCTTAACTATCGCTTTCTCGCCCTCTCCCTTGACCACGATATCAAACCCGTCATTAAGGCACTTTTCAGTGAGGTCTGTCCCGTGAACACCCCCCAACACTACCGTTGCATCGGGATTTGCTTTTTTTATTATTTCCTTCACCGTTCTTGCGTAAGGGTATTGAGGCGTGGTTGCGCTGATGCCGAAGATATCAGCCCGCAGGCATTGGCCCAACGCCCCTTCCATATCATTCTCACAATCCGCAAGATCGACTGCCGCTACAGGCAGGTCATTTTTCTTTAGCTCTGCGGCAAGATAAAGAATACCCAGCGGAGAAAAACTTTTTTGGTTAATTAAAAAAGGGCTTGGGGGATTAATTAATACAACCGGCTGTTCAGGCATATAGCAATCAAGTGATTTTAAAAACGCTTTAGAATTTTAAACGATGCGCGTATCTCCTACTGTCTCAAACCCAAGGTGCGGCCGGAATTCTAAGAGGCTACTTACGGCGCTTAGTTTTGGCCGCCTGGTGATAAGGCTTATCGGTGAATTCGAATTTGCACGCCAGATCAAAAACAGGCCCAGCCACTCTGGCCGGGTTCCCATAGGCAACCGAATGCGCAGGTATATCCTTGGTTACTACGCTGCCTGAGCCAATCAAGGCCCCTTCCCCGATCGTAACATAAGGAAGCAAGGTGCAACCTACCCCTATCTTCGCGCCCTTTTTTACGGTCGGGCCGCGCAGGCACTTTTTAGAAAAATCACAACCAGGATGAAAATCATTGGCCACACTGACTCCCGGAGCAAGAAATACATCGTCTTCAAGAGTGGTGAATTGGGCTATATAACAATTGCAATGAATCTTTACGCCATTTCCGATTTTACAGCCGTAATCCACCGTTGAATTATTCCAAATCGCAAAGTTATTTCCGATACGGTTCTGTTCCCTGATTATGACGTTATGGCCGGTTTCCAAGCGGTCTCCTATTATGCTTGATTGATAAATAATAGTGCCGCTGCGCAACCGTGCCCCAGCGCCGATTACTAAAGTACCGGTCAAGCCTTTTCTGCCAGAGCGGTAACCCAATACCACTCCTTCGTCAATCAGGCAGCCTTTTCCAAGCCGCACCCTATTGTGTGTATTAGCTTCTGTTGTCAATTAACGCACCTCCTTTAGATGCCCTTTATCTTCCAGGGAACTCTGAATTGCCGCAAGAACCCGTACCACGCTGAGGCCGTCCCTGCCGCTACTATGAGGTTCCTTTTGTGTTATGATACAATCTAAAAAATGCCGGCATTCGGATGCAAGAGGCTCCTTCATCGCAACCTTTGGTGTTGTTACGTCACCGTCGCGGATAATATACTGGAACTCGCGGAATGAATCATAGTAGGGAAGCGAAATCTGCTTGCGTATCACTCCTTTGCTATAGAGATAAATAGGACTGGCGCTGTTTAAGTCATCGAACACCAGCATCTTTTTATTACCTACAATCGTTAATTCCCGCACCTTGCGCGGATTAAGCCAGCTCAAGTGTATGCCGGCGATTACATTGTGCGGAAAGTAGAGCGTAATAAACACTACGTCCTCTATTCCTTTTCGTAAATAGGAGGCTCCTTGAGCGCTTACTTTCACCGGCTGACAGCCTAACAGATAGGAAAACATGGACACATCGTGAGGAGCTAAATCCCACAGCACATTCACGTCGCTCCTTAACGGTCCCAGGTTAGTCCTGGAAGAATAAAGGTAATAAAGCCTGCCCAACCTGCCCTGTGTAATTAGTTCTTTTATTCTCTGGACTGCGTTATTATAGGTGAAGGTATGGCCCACCATTAATGTCTTTTTACGCTTTGAGGCAAAGTTAAGAAGTATTTCTGCCTCTTTGACGGCTGTTGTCATCGGCTTTTCAACCAACACATGTTTACCTGCCCGGAGGCAACGCATAGCCATTTTGTAGTGGGTAACCGTAGGGGTGGCAATGACTACTGCATCAAGCGAGTTGTCGTTAATGAGCCGGTTACAGTCCCTGGAAACCTTTACCCCCGGAAACAGTTGCTTGATATGCGCAAGCCTTTCTTCCTTCAGATCGCTTACCCATAGAACCCTTGCTTCGGGCATTGAACTAAAATTCCTCACGTAATTCGGGCCCCAATGTCCGCACCCGATTATTCCCAGATTAATCTTTTTCACAATAGGTTCCTCGCGCAGTAAAGTTATTACAGGAGGTGTATTCGTTTATTTGGCAGTTCTAGCTGCCTTTAGCTTCAAAAATCGCACTTTTGTAAGAATTTAACTTATTATTATCCCATAAGTTATGGAATTTTCA
Organism: Candidatus Omnitrophota bacterium; assembly: GCA_040754255.1. Lineage (GTDB taxonomy): Bacteria > Omnitrophota > Gorgyraeia > Gygaellales > Profunditerraquicolaceae > SURF-25. The sequence goes on from JBFMDA010000020.1 coordinate 14,191, forward strand.
AAGCTTTTTGTGCGCCATCAAGGCTTGGCTTAGAAAGGAAAGGTTAATCCTGCTTCCAGGCCAATCTGTTTGCCTTCCGGCCTTAGCCGGATAAAGCCTCCTGCCCCGTGTTCCTCTAAAAAACGGTGCGTAAAGGTGACTGTAATGCCTAGTGGATTGTGTTGCTTGTCAGTCAAATTCAACGTAATGCTGTCTGCGTTACGCACAGCCACCGTAAAACCGAACTCAAGATTGCGGATTATCCCTGCCCCGTAATCCATCGCAAACAGTAGCCCCCACGTACGGGAGAACTTCCACTCTCCGTAAAGACAGATAATTCTTGGCATAGGATGCTTGCTCTTCTTAAGGCCGGCTCCCAGGCGGAATTTTATCTTTCCTTCCTGAGGATAGAGGTTAGGTGTTTGGAGCTGAACGCGGAACTCGAAACAGGAACCCCTGTTACGGGAGAGTATATACGCAAGCCTTCTGTTATGCACTATCTGCCAATACCCTCGGAATATAAGCTCTTTGGAAATCCTGGTTTTGGTCTTAAGGTTTGTTTTCTCGTATACATATACAAGTTCCTGATTTTTGTTAATCTGCCAACTACCCTGAAATACAAGCGTATCGGTATTGAACTTTCGGCCGACGCTAAAATTGAGGCGGTTATATCTATCTGCCTGCCAAAGCCCGGTCAGCCGAAACGTCTGGATACGGCTCAAGCGGCCACCTGCTTCCTTATAGCTGGAAATCGAAAAGACAACGGAATTTGCCTCTACGGCAAGCAGCTTGCTTTTAAGCACAAGCTGTTCGCCTCTATTTTGGTACCTGTCCTTATCCAGCACGAACACCAAATCGTTATTTTTATCCAACTGCCAGGTCCCAAAAAAACGAATCTTGTTGGGGAGATTATTTTCTTTTTTCCAGAAAGGAGGCTCGTTGAGCCAAAACGTAAGACCGTTATCTTTTGTGGCCATGAATCGGCCTTTGGGGGAAATAGTTTTTTTGTTTCCCGGGGAGCTTATGAGGAGCCGGTTGTGAGTATCGACTGAATAGCTATATGTACCTTGTCTCATTACAAGATGTTTTATTCTTGAAGTCAAAAATATGCCCGAGCACTTTTTTTGCAGCACGGAGGAAATACGCTACGTCATCCGTGTCCCTGATTGCCAATAGCCTTCTTGCGATAAACTCAGGGTCGAAAGAGACTTTATACATGCCTTGTACCAGCTGGCGCATCGCATCTTCGGCGAAAGGAACACGCATCACTGCTTCTTTCATATCATACCGTTCCCAATCAACGGTCTTAAGCCACCCCTTTTCTTTACATTCTTGAAATAAAGGAGTCCCGGGATATGGTATGACAATAGTCGCCTGCATAGTATATGCATATCCCTTTTTCAACAGCCATGACCCCAATTGAAGCGTTCGGGAGGCATCTTCATACGATTCCCATGGATAGCCAAACATGATAGTGATGTGCGGGAAAAGGCCTGCCCTGGAGGCATTTTGACAATCGGCGATTATTCTTTCAACTTTGACGTTCTTGTTGATCCTGTCGAGTGTCTTCTGATTGGCGGATTCAAGGCCGAAAAGCAGTAACCGAAACCCTGCCTTTTTCATTAACCTGAAGTCTTCCTTGTGCAAAGCACCAAACCGGGCATTGCAATCTATGTATATCTTCTTCTGGTAGCCGCGTTTCAGAAGGCCGTGGCAAAAATTTCCAAACCATCCTCCTACGGGGAAACATCCTGTATCGTCCATGACTTCCCGTACCCCGTAGCGCTGGATAAGTAACCCTATCTCATCCAATACATTATTTTCGTTTCTGGTCCTAAACGACGGGTAAAGGGTCGGCCATGAGCAAAAAGAACAACGCGCCCACCAGCAATCCCTGCCGCTCATGATATACGTACCCGGTGTCCGTTTATAGTTTCCGTTTTGATATGCATATAAGCCCCAGGCCGTAAGGTCGCGATCGATGAACGGGAGTTGATTCAAGTCGTGGTTGAGTTGGAACTTTCCGGTGTTTTTCACCGAGCCGTTTTCGCGGTAGTAGATACCGGGCTCTAGTGACACTGCAGGGGCGACTTTGTTCGTATTGCGTTGTGCGTAGCGCGTAGTGTATAAATTCGGCTGGGAACTTAAAAACTTACACAAGCTCAAAAGCAAAAAGTCATAATCGCCGCCGGTGAGGACATAATCAACCTCTGAGTTTTGAAACGATTCCTCTGGAAGCGCGGTTACATGGTCGCCGAATAACAGCGTCAACGGGCGGGACTCAAGAGGTACCAGTCTCTTTAACGCATTGATAATCTGCCAATGCTGCTTGATGACGGGAGTTTTGGTCTCAAAGGCGATCAGGTCAGGCTTTTCCTTTTTTACGAAGTCTAGGAACTGCTCATGTGTCCAGCCCAAGGCAATGCAATCATTCCAGATAACCTCAAAACCTGAGTTTTTAAGCAATGTGGCGGCCTGTGCCGGTACTACCGGATAAATAAAGGTAGGGTCTTTAAAATATTGGAACTGCCTGTTCTGGCCGAGAGTCGGACAGCCTTTCGCTGCATCCAGCGGAGGGTATGAGATAATGACCTTCATTCTTCCTCCTCCGGGAGCCTTTTTACGCACAAGCCTTTTATAAAATAAGCTCCGTATGTCAAATGCGTCAGGACTATCCCAAGGAATACATAAAGTATCAGGCGAGGCTTTTTGCGTATAGCTTCCAAGAGCACAAGTACGAAGTAACATAGCAGGCCAGCAATATAAATGCTGATTAGGGCAGGAAAGAATAGAGAAAATACTGCGCCGATGACAAGCGCAGCAAGAAAGACACTTGGAATAAAATATGCGGCCCTTAAAGAAGTCTCCCGGTACCTTTTTACAAAGTAACCGCGATGCAATGCGTAGCTTGCAATCTGTTTCAAATGGGGAGCAAACAAGGGCCTGCGGTGATGAAAAACCAGGACTTGCGGATCATAGATGATTTTTTTACGGAGTTTCTTCGTTATCTCTAAGCACAGCTTGGTGTCTTCACCCGGCCAAAAATTGGTATTAAACCCTCCCATCTCTTCCATTACTGATTTGCGGACTAGAAAATTACAGCTCGGATAATCATCAACCTCTCTTTGTCTTTTCGGATAATACCGGTACCCGTAACTGCCGCTCACCAAAAGTGAAGAATACACTTCACCACTTGCCTTTTGCCTTATGGAATCGGTTGCCGGTGTTACTGCGGGGCCTGCAACCGCCGCGACTTCGGAATCTTGAAAATGCCTTAACGCACTTACAAGCCAGCCTTTGTCGGGATAGGCGTCATCATCCAAAAATGCCAGTATTTCGCCTTTTGCATGCGTAATACCAAGGTCTCTTTTCTTTGCGGGAGTCACTCTTGCGGTGGGAATAATCGTAATAGGAACGGACGTCTGTTTTGGCAATACATCGGCACTGAAATGCTCGTCGGGCAAGATGATGATTTCAAAATTGCTCTGCGGAAGCTCAATGCACTTAACGACGCATTCTTCTAAATTCCTTTGCCAGGTTTTTACGGCGATGATAATCGATACGGTCATAATATTTTAAAACGTGCATACGGTAAAATATGGCCAGGGTATCCCAGGTAGTGGTAAATACTGCCCTTACGCCTATCCTTCCGTATTTTCTCTGAGAGCTAAGCACTATGGGCGCTTCGGCAATCTTAAACCCTAAACGGTGTGCATTCGCCAAAACTTCCAGATCGTACGCAAACTTTTTAACCAATACGCGCGGGAACACTGCGCTTAATACCTCGGTTTTGAATAATTTCAGGCCGGTCTGTGTATCGCGACAAGGCAGGCTAAAGAGGCATTTAATCAAACCGTAATAACCACAGCTCATTATCCTGCGCTGCAGGGGATAATTTACGATTGAATTAGGGTGCAACTTCGAGCCGATAACCACGTCGGCATTATCAAGCCGCATAATATCAAACAGCGTTTGTACCTGGATCGGGTGCAGGTCCATGTCCGCATCCAAAAAAACCACATAATCGCCCGATACGTAGCGGAACGCCTTTTTAAACGCCCTGCCTTTTCCCCGGTTAGAAGGGTTTTTTTTCACGATAAGATTCCCGGGGAATTCGCTGCAGAGGGATTTTGCCAATTCGAATGTAGAATCGGTGGAGCCGTCATCAATGACAATCAACTCCCAGGTGCATCCAAATTCATGAAAAGTCTTGGCAGTCTCTCTGATGCTATTAACGATATGTTCTGCCTCGTTAAACGCAGGCATAATTATAGAGACTTTTTCTGTCGTCAGGTTCTTCATGTCGGGTTCTTTCTGGATAATATGAACAACGACGAAAAAAGTACAAACGCGCTCAGGCAGAGGATATACTGCACCTCTGCAAGGCTGCGGTGAATAATCAAAATCGACAATAACTGTGTACCTGCAATCACAAAAATGAATTTGATAAAACGCAGGTCCTTAACAGAAAGGAAGTAATTCATTAACAGAAAAGACAATGCAAAGCCGGTCATAGAAACGCTAAAAAGCCTGCCGACAAAAACCGACTCAAGATATATCTTGCCTGTAAGCAAGGTAAGCGTAAACCCCGGGAAAAGGTTATAAAAAATGATCGCAGCAATGCATAAGGATGCGGCATATAAAAGCGACTTATTCAAAACAGGGCGGGCATCCTGCGCCCTGGCGTTTAAGGAACTGGTATGGGGAAACATGACTACGCTGATAGCCATCGGGAGGAATAAAAAAATCTTCCCGACCATTTGAGACAGGGAATACAGGCCTGCCTTTTCAGGGCTAAAATAGTATTTTACCAACACCATATCGCTGTTCACCAGCCCCGTAAAACAGAGGTTACTGATAATGAAGGGGAAGAAATATCTGTAAATTTCCTTAAAATGTACATAGGCCCATTGCGCCTTTGGCACGATAAAAGACCGCAGCGCAGCCATTGCAATAAGGATAGTAACGATAGTAGCGACCAGATACCCGCCGAGCGCCCCGCTTATGCCGAAGCCAAAGCTAATGAATACAAAAGCCAAAATCAGCTTTAATCCTCCGCCGCTTATCGAAGAAAACACGAACCAGTTAAATTTTTTTAGCCCCTGGAGGCCGCCCAATAAGACGGGCAGAATCCATGCAAACGCAACCAACCACATAAGCATATACACCGGCCCGTAAGAGGGTATTTTTAAGCTTGAAGCAATACGGGGAGCACATGCAAGAAAGACAAAAAAAGTCCCGAGGGAAAAAAGCACGCTCTTTAAAAGAAGCCCGGAAAATAAGGTTTTGATTTTATTGACCTCGTTGCGTGCGGCAAATTCGGCGGCAAACTTTGCGGTTACAGCCTGCAGGGTAAGCAAAGGAGCGGAGAATATGAGAAACAGGGATAATAAAGAATTAAACGCGGCGAAATCCACAGGGCTGAGTCGGTGCGCGATAAGGAGCTGGTAAAGAAGATTAAAGATACTCAGCAGGGACGTACCGAAGAACACCACAAGCACGTTGCGGCCAAACCCGTCACCGCCCTTAAAGAATTTGCCAAGTGAAAACATCGTCGTTTATGCTTTTTTTAAAGTTGCCTACTATGGTAACACAAAGCCCGCGTAACCCCTTTTAGCGCCGGCTTCCTTCTTTATATCTTAGATAGAGCAAATAAAGCACAATAGTACTGCACAGGGTAATGCTATTTGCAACGATAATCACCGCATCTTTAAGATGTATGCCGTAGGCTATCCATAAAGTCACCCCGAAAGAAAGCTGTAAGACAGTAATAGCGCTTACGTCTTTAGCGGATTTTGTCCTTACGACTTTGATGATTTGCGGGATAAACGCAAACATGGTGCAACATGCCGCCAGAGAACCGATTACAATCCACATTTATTCTCTATGATAAAATGGCGCTATATCACGCCATTTGCGCAAAAGCCATTGCTGGTTATCAAGGCACCATTCAATCGTTACCTGAAGCCCCTTTTCAAAACTCAATAACGGCTTCCAGCTGAGCTCATTCCGTATCTTACGGGAATCCATCCTATAACGGAAATCATGGCCTTGCCGGTCCTTTACAAGCGTAATCCCGGGTTTCTTCTCCTTATGCATCAACTCAAGGATTGACTTTGCCACTTCTATATTTTTTCTTTCCTCGCCGCTGCCCAGGTTATAGATCTCTCCGGTCCTGCCTCTCATCAAAACTTTACGTATCCCGGCAACGCAATCGCCTACGAACAACCACTCCCGCATGTTTTGCCCTTTGCCGTAAATGGGAATTTTTTGCTTTTTAAGCGCACACAGTACTGCCCAGGGTACCAATTTCTCAGGATATTGCCACGGGCCATACGTATTACTGGGCCTGACTATAATAGCGGGAAAGCCGTGCGTCCTGATGTAAGAAGCAACCAACAGGTCGGCTGCTGCTTTTGCCGCCGAATAAGGCGAACTGGGCAATAGCGGATGCGATTCGGTAAAGCTGCCTTTCCTGACCTCTCCATACACCTCATCGGTTGAAATATGGACAAACCTCTTAATGTGATATTCTCTTGCCAGGTCAGCCAGCACCTGGGTCCCCCGGATATTGGTTTCTATGAAGCTGCCCGAATCTCTAATACTTCTGTCGACATGCGACTCCGCGGCAAAATGAACGATGAGCCCCGGCTTTTCTTTTCTAAAAATAGACCTTATGGATTGTGTATCGACGATATCGGCCTTATAAAATACATACCGGCCTCTTACCTCCTTCAGCCTGGAAAGATCGCCGGCATAGGTAAGCTTATCAACTACTATGGGCAGAACAAAACGGTTCTTCAGGGCCTCTTTCACGAACGCGCTTCCGATGAAACCGGCTCCTCCGGTAATCAATAATTTTTCTCTTTTCATCCTACCGGCCCTTTAGCGCTTAAATATTCCTTCACGCATTCTTCCAATACATCCTTGATATTGCGCACCTTAAATCCGGACTTTTCAAGTTTATCGCAGGACATAATCAGATTGGTACGCTTGAGCGCAAGATTTTTAAGGTCTACTACTTCGTACTCAAAGCCGGGCACATATTTTTTATAGGCATACATAAGATCGGGGTATTTTAACGTCCCCTTGTTCACTACGTTATAGATACCGGTGGCATCAATTTTAAGAAGGTGCTTCGTTGCCTGGATAAAATCAGGCACATAGGTAAGCGAATTCGGAATATCAATAATTTTCTTATACTTGATAAGCTTATCGAGCAGGTTTCTGGGATGGGGACGGTTATCAAGGGGCACGCGGATCCTGACTATCAAAATCGGATACGATTTCGAAAGGATACGCAGGGGCTGTTCCGAATATATCTTTGTGCGGCTGTAGAAAAGATCGAAATAATCCGGGGTTTTATCTTCTGTGACCGGGTCATCAGAAAGGTAGTCAAAGCGGTAAATACAGCCGCTGCTTATGTGGACCAGCTTGATATGGTTTCTCATTGCTGCTTCGGCAAGGATAAGCGGAACAAAGGCATTAGCCATAAGCGCCTTATCTTTATCCTGCTCGCAGTCATCGACCGTATTGCCGATATAGCCTATCGCATTAATCAAGACGGAAGGGTTGAATTTCCTTATCTCTTCCTCTGCGTCGGCTAAGGAGTAAATCTTGACATCAGAGACCTCTGCGCCTAACCCTTCGTGCAGCCGTTTGCCGATATAGCCGTTCCCCAGGATCAATATCTTCTCATTCATTTTTCAAGCAACCGCCTTAAATATTCGCCGTAACTGGTCGGAATTTCCTTTGCAAGCCTACGCAATTGTCCGGCGTCGATATACCCTTTCCTGTAAGCGATCTCCTCGATACAACCGACCTTAACACCTTGCCTCTTCTCCATCGTCTTAATAAATTCTGACGCATCCATAAGGGATTCATACGTCCCCATATCGAGCCACGCGTACCCTCTGCCCAGCAGCCTCACGTGAAGTTTGCCCCGTTCCAAATAGTACCTGTTCACATCGGTAATCTCAAACTCCATCCTTTTAGACGGCTTAAGCGCCTTGGCTATGCGGGGCGCAAGGTGATCATAGAAATAAATACCGGTGACCACGTAATTCGATTTGGGCCGCTTAGGCTTTTCTTCAATGGAAGATACCTTGCCCTTGCGGTCGAACCCTATTACTCCATAGCGCGAAGGGTCGCTTACATAATAACCGAAAATAGTTGCCCCTTCTTTCTGATGCGCTGCTTTTTTCAATAGCGACGATAACCCCTGTCCGAAAAATACATTATCCCCGAGCACCAGGCACACCTTATCGTTACCGATAAATGCCTCTGCGATACTTAACGCCTGCGCTATACCAGCCGGCGTCCGTTGTTCGGCGTAGCGGATTTTGATCCCTATCCTAGAGCCGTTTCCGAGTAGGTCTTTAAAACGCGCAAGTGCCTCAGGGGTAGATATCAGCAAAATATCCCTGATACCGGCAAGCATAAGCACTGAAAGCGGATAATACACCATCGGCTTGTCGTACACCGGCAGCAATTGTTTGCATACCGCCCTCGTAATGGGATAGAGACGCGTTGCCTTTCCTCCTGCTAATATTATCCCTTTCATTCTCTATTCCTGTCTTTTATCAATACTATCAAGAACTGCCCAGCTTTTTCCGGAAATACGGGGTGGTCCTTTCTAACCCTTCTTTAAGGCCGATGCGCGGGTTCCAGGCGAGCATTTTTTTAGCCCTGGAAAGGTCAGGACGCCGCTGCCTGGGATCGTCTTCGGGTAACGGCAAAAAAGTTATCTTTGAAGACGAGCCTGTCAGCGTAATGACCTGTGTTGCCAGTTCAAGTATCGTAAATTCAAATTCCGTGCCAAGGTTTAAAGGCCCAGGATATTCTATTTCTAAAAACTTCAATATCCCTTCTACCAGGTCGTCAATGTAACAAAATGAACGCGTCTGGTCCCCTTTGCCATACACGGTCAGGTCCTTTCCGGCAAGTGCCTGGCATATAAAGTTTGATACTACCCGCCCATCGTCAAGCCGCATTGAAGGGCCGTAGGTATTGAAGATCCTGATAATTTTTGTATCGATATTGTGTTCCCTGCGGTAGGCAAAGGTCAATGCCTCGGCTGCCCTCTTTGCTTCGTCATAACAGGAACGCACCCCTATTGGGTTTACATTGCCCCAGTACTCCTCGGGTTGAGGGCTTACCATGGGATCGCCATATACCTCAGAAGTAGAAGCTAAGAAAAATTTGGCATTATGAAGCTTAGAGATCCCCAGGCAATTGTGAGTGCCTAACGTCCCCACCTTTAATGTTTTGATGGGGTGTTTTAGGTAATCTTTCGGCGAAGCAGGAGAAGCGAAATGCAGGATCCAATCCAGTTTTTCAGAGATTTTGAGGGGTTCTGAAATATCGTGTTCTATCAGCGTAAACGCGGGGTCATCGACCAAATCCTTAATGTTATCTTTATCCCCTGTAATAAAATTATCAACGCAAATGACCGCATTTCCTTGCCACAGCAGTGCACGACTCAAGTGGCTTCCGATAAACCCGGCCCCGCCAGTAATGAGTATCCTCATTTTCCGCTCCGTCCGATGCTTTTATATACAAAGCCCATTGCCCGCATCTGCTGCGGGTCAAACATATTCCGCCCGTCAATGATGACCGGTTGTCGTAATATTTTTTTGATCTTTTTTAAATCGAGCTCTTTGAACTCCCGCCATTCGGTCAAAATCGCCATACAATCGCTTTTGCGCACTGCCTCATACGGGTTGTCGCAGAACGTAACTCCTTTTAACTGCGATTTTGCCCTTTCCATCGCCTTAGGGTCATAGGCCTTCACTTTTGCGCCCGCGCCAAGCAAGAGCTTTATTATATCAATGGCAACCGACGAGCGGATATCGTCGGTGTCCGGCTTAAAACTCAAGCCCAGCACACCGATGGTCTTATCTTTAATAATCCAGAGCGCCTCTTCGATCTTTTTTAAAAACACGTCTTTGCGCTCCTGGTTAATTTTGCGGGCAGCCTTGAGCAGCTCAAAGTCATAACCCTTCTGCGCTGCCAGGTGAATAAAGGCATCCACGTCTTTGGGAAAGCATGACCCTCCGAACCCGATACCCGGGCGTAAAAACTCTTTACCGATACGGGTATCCAGGCCCATCGCGAGTGCTACCTTTTCGACATCGGCATTAATCTTTTCGCACACATTTGCGATCGCATTAATAAAGGAGATCTTGGTTGCCAGGAATGAATTACAGGCGTGCTTTATCAACTCGGCAGTATTGATGCTTGTGGCAACAATAGGTGCCTTAAACGGTTTATACAATTGGCGCATTATTTTCTCTGCACGTTCGCTG
>JBFMDA010000021.1:0-24291 GCA_040754255.1 Candidatus Omnitrophota bacterium
CGCTTATGCCGAGGGGGAAACACCCGTTCCCATTCCGAATACGGTAGTTAAGCCTCTCAGGGCCGATGGTAGTGTACTCGTAAGGGTATGTGAGAGTAGGTCGGTGCTCCTTAAAATAAAAAAGCCCATTGCTTTTACAGCGGTGGGCTTTTTTATTTTATCCAACGCGATACCTAAATCTGTTATTTAGGTATGAGCGTTGGAAAGAATTCATAGTAGAGCGTTACAAAAATCTTTTATTTAGGTATAAGCGAGGAGTTAGGTCAGCGTAGGATGAGCGTTGGAAGAATTCATAATAGCGCGTTACAAAAAGTTTTTATTTAGGTTTAAGCGCTGGGTTAAGTCGTTATCCTATAGCTTTTGTTATGGGGCTTTTTTATTTTAAAACAGAAAAGGCGTCGAGTTTATCACTGACGCCTTCTCTGCGACTCTACAGCCTGTTTCTACAGCTTGTATTGTCTACGCTCTAAGTATACTCTATTTTAGCGCTTTGTCAACCCTTATTACCATGACCTTTTTCACATTGCTGAGCGCAATACGCTATACGCAATACGATAAAAGGCTAAGGCCGAGGTTAAGGTTAAGTGAGGCCTAGGCTGAGGCAGTGAGATTTGGCGCTTTCTTACGTCTATTATGGGCAGAAGGAAGGGCGGCCAGGTTATGAGAGAACTAATACAATCCGAGCCAATAATTCAAAAGATATTCTTAATCCGCGGGCAGAAGGTCATGCTAGACAGGGACCTTGCGGAATTATTTGCAGTGCCTACCAAGCAGTTAAACAGGCAGGTAAAACGCAATATCCAGCGTTTTCCCCCTGAATTTATGTTTAGGCTTACAAGGAAGGAGCGGGATAAACTAGTGCCAATTTGGCACCAGTTCAGAAAAATGAAACATTCATCTGCTCTTCCGTACGCTTTCACAGAGCACGGGGTAGCAATGTTGGCCAGTGTCTTAAGAAGTACTAAGGCAATTAGAATGAGTATCATTATTGTAAAAACATTCGTGAAACTGCGCGAAATGATGTCTGTGCATAACGAATTGGCTTATAAGTTAAAAGACTTAGAAGCAAAGGTCGAAACGCACGATACGGATATTAAGGATATTTTTGAAGCGATCAGGCAGTTGATAGGGATATCGGATGAGCGCAGAAGAATACGCGGGTTCTCCAGCCGTGCTCACGGTTGATTGGTTTATTGCGGGTGTTGAGCGTACTCAATACGCTATACGCAATACGATAAAAGGCTAAGGCCGAGGTTAAGGTTCAGTGAGGTTTAAGCTAATGCTGAGGCAGTGAGATTTGGCGCCCCTTGCGTCTATTATAGTAGGAAAAAAGATTGAATTTTAGTTACTGGAGCGGGATAATATACAATAGTATGAGAGTAATTACATGACCAAGCGTTTCTATGTTGATAAAAGGTAAGTCTAAATGACTAGAGAAGAGATGCGCGGAGTATTAATAAGTTTGCTTAAGCGATTAACTAAAGAAAAGAAATCTATTACTCTCGATGAAATTTATCACCATTTCAAAGAACTAAAAAAAAATAAAAGTATTCAATTTGATAAAAATTTACTTGACGAAGAAATCCATCTTCTTTTGATAAATAATATATTAATGAGATCTGAGGCATGGGGGATGCAGCCTAATTGGAATCATTACGCGTTAACTGAATATGGAAAAGAATGCATAGAACAAGATTGTATTATTGCTTTAGACCCCGAAGGTTATTTACAACAGATAAAACGTAGCATTCAAGATATCGATCCCGTAATATTTGAATATCTAAGTGAAAGCATAGCGTCGTTTAATAAACGTCTCAATTTAGCATCAACTATTACCTTAGGGGTTGCTTCTGAGCAAGCAATTCTCCTATTGATAGACAGTTTTTGTTTATTTATTGAAGGATCGTGCTTAAAAACGTATATAGATAAATTGAATAATGAAAAATTTATTCGTTCAAAATATAGTATTTTTATTGAAGCTTTAAAGAAATTACCAACAGAAGTCAAGAGAGCATTGCCTAACAATTACGAAATAATCATCGATTCTATTTTTAATTGCATAAAAATGAATAGAGATGATACGGGACATCCTAAGGGAGGTGGTAAGGATAGGTCGCTACAAGGAGCTAATCTTCAAGCTTTTAGAAGCTACCTCGTTATTATTTACCAGTTAATAAAATACTTTGGAACTGCAAAATTAAGAGAGATAGATACATAATAAACAATTAATAACTGCTTTTAAGAATTAAATAGTGGAATGACATGTTAAGAAGAACTGAAATAATATCTTGGTTATTTTTGAACCTATTAGCAATGATAATAGCTCCTTTGTTCAGAGATTCTATCAGTAGGCTTTACAGTAAGCAAATTGATTTCCTAACTCGGGGGATAGTTACGTTCATATTTATTAGCATTAGAATAATGATAGCCTTGATTTTGTTACCATTTATTATTTACATTAGTTTGTTTGAAATTGTTTATCCAAGAGAAATCGCTTATGGCCGTGGTAATTTTATTACTCGTTGTTTCAAAATGACTGAATGTTTTGATAAGCATACTAGCAGTAGGGGCGCGCTTAACCAGCTTATTTCGCAACTAGTTAAAAATATCTTTAGAAGACTATTAGGTCAAGATAAACTCTTTCTTATCTGGCAGATTAAGATACCAAGGAAATGATCATTCATATTATTGCTAATATTCTTTATATAATCTGTATCCTTTTCGCTATTTGCTGGGGCATGCTAATACGTCATAAAGCCAAGACAGAACAAGCTACAGAAAAAATCTTTGAAGTGTTTGGTTTGCTTATGTTTGTTTCGCTTCTTCTAATACCAGTTTTATCATTATCTCCTTTTCATTTATTTTGGATGTTCCCCGCAGCTTTTTTGCTTGGTTCATTAAGTTTAATTTTTCCACTTAACTTACTACTATGGCCACTCGCTTCTTTATATAGTTCCTTGTGGTATATTGGACTAAAGCCAAGCAAGTTTATTAAGAAGCAATGAACAAAAAACAAATACTTTTTTCCTTCCTTGCGTTCCTCATCTTCTGTTCCTTATACGCCTATGCCGTCTTTATGATCCCCAGGCCGCAGGAGGCATTTAGATTCATGCTGATTCCAACAGTTGCGATACTTGTTGCGGGCTTTGGCTTGATATATATTTTTAGAGACAGAAAGTCAAATCCTAAGCACTAAACCATAAATTCTAAACAAGCCCTAAATCACAAATCCCAATGTTTTAAACGAATTCGTTTGGGATTTAAGACATTAGAATTTGGAATTTGTTTAGGATTTAGAATTTACCGAATAGCGTGTTTTTACTCAATACACAATACGCTATACTCAATACTATAAAAGGCTAAGGTTGAGGTTAAGGCTAAGTAAGGCTGAGGCTTAGGTTTGGGTAGCTTTGCGTTACACCGTACGCCGTACGCAATACGCGATACGCACTACGAAAAGGAGGTAAGACATGTTCGCTAACCTTGATACTCGCATCAAGAAGTTGACAGTAATGGACATCAGCCTGACAAAACTATCGGTCTTCTTTGCAACGATTGCGATCGTGAAGCTCTTTCCGCAGCTGACTGCATTTGACTACTGGGCGCTTATCCTGATGACGGTTCTATGCGGGGCAAAGCCGTTTCATGCAGTATGGATCAAAAAATAAGAAGGTTAAGGCTTGAGGTTAAGGCTAAGTAAGGTTTAGGTCAAGGTTGAGGCAGTAAGCACATTCCTTCTCACGCGCTATAGGATACCATTCCTCTTGACAAAATAAGGGAAATATGCTATTTTATTGTTATGAAACAATCGAACTATTTCAGGATATTTAAGGCCCTCTCGAACGAACAGCGCTTCAAAATCTTTATGATGATATATAAGCAATGCTGCGCCGGGGGAGAACCTGAGTTTAAAATTAAAGAAGAGCCCTGCTGCCCGGTGAAGGGCGTTATCGAGAAGGCATTTACGAAAGTGTGCGGCTGTATGAATCTGTCGCGTTCAACTATTTCCCACCATTTTAAAGAACTGCAGAACGCCGGGCTTATTACCTGTGAACGGGTAGGCCAGAATTTTCGCTGCAGGATAAATGAAGAAGTGGTAAACTCAATAAAAGAAATCTTTAAGTAATTTTTTTTGGCTTGTAAGTTCGACATATGTCGAACAATAGAACAGAAAGGGGGTGAGAAAAATGGAAAAAAGCTGCTGTGATTGCAAGGTCACGGAAACCGATAACGGTTATCGCATTGAGATTACCGGTGATAGCGTAAAGGAAAAATGCAAGGCCGTTTTCGACAATTGCTGCTCGCCGGGGAACATCGCCAAGTGTTTCCAGGGCTGGTGTGGTTCTAAGGAGTAGCAGTGAAGAGGGGCGCGCACCTAATTCGGCGCCTAATTAGGTGCGGAATCCTCATCAAGAGGGGCGTTCAATTCGAGTGCCTAATTTGCTTTGGATTATTGATTAATAAAGGTATAATATCAATATGGAACCTACCTATCTGACCCGCAGCGGCTATGAGAAGCTGATGAAAGAGCTTGAGTATTTACGGAAAGAAAAGCGCAAGCAGCTCAGCAAGGCAATCGGCGAAGCCAGGGCGCACGGCGACCTTGGCGAGAACGCGGAATACGACGCAGCCAAAGAGGCGCAAGGCCTTAACGAAAAGCGCATTTGTGAGCTTGAGCTTAAGTTAAGCCACGCGCGCATCCTTGATGACGAAGCCATGTCCAAGGATGAAGTCCTAATCGGGGCGATCGTAACGCTCCGTGACCTGGAATCCCAGGAAATACTGGAATACACGTTAGTTTCAGAGGCAGAGGCGGATTACGAAGAGTCAAAGATATCCGTCAGCTCGCCGGTTGGCGCAGCGTTATTGAACCACAAAGAGAAGGACGTGGTTGAAATCAAGGTGCCGGCAGGCGTATTAAAGTATGAAATAATAAAGATTACGAGATAATGTAGGGTAAGGTTGAGGCTTAGGTTAAGAAAGGCTAAGGGGAACTAATGAAGAAACAGCGCAAGGCAAGAAGGCACATCAACTGCTACGAGTGCAGGACGCAGTCTGATTGCTGTAAGTTCGGCTCATGGGTTGACCTTGAAGAGGCAAAAAAGATACTCTCGCTCGGCCTTAAGGGAGAATTTTTTCAGCTGGAACGCGACAAGAGCTTTCCTTCCGGTTACTGCATCGGCACAAGCTACGAGGATAATCCCTGTTCGTTTCTGGATACAGACGGGCTCTGCACTATCCATACAAAGAACTACCGCCTGAAGCCGCGCACCTGCAAGGAATTCCCGTACGAGGATGATAAGGTATCGCCTTTTGCGGACGTGCTCTGTACACTGTATAAATCCAGGATACGAAAACGCAAGAACAAGAAGAAATAGCCCTGCCTGTCGATTCCCTGCCATAACGAAAAAGAGATTGACTCTATAAAAATATGATATAATACCAGGAAGCTTTTAAAAGGGCCAAACCTTATTACCGCAAAGGAGGCAAGTATGAGGGCTGAAAAACTGCTGGTGGGAGTGGGTTTTCTTGCGTGCGCAATCGCAGTGCCGCAAATGGCGTATTCCCAGAATGTCAATGCTACAAAAGCGCAAATGCGGCAGAACATCCGCGAAATGAGGCAGGAGCGCAAGGAATTCCATAATGCGACAAAGGCAGCAATACAGGAGAAGAGAGGGGTCATTAAGAACGACACCAAGGCCATCCAGGCACAGCGCAAAGACATGATTGAGGCGCTCAAGGCAGGCAATAAGACCCAGGCTGTGCAGGAACGGAAGGAATTACGCAAGGAGATGCGCGAGAGAAAAGGCGATATCAAAAACCTCACGCAGGAAAAGAAGGAACGATACAGAGAGATGAAGGAGATGCGCAAAGAGCACCGGGAAATGAAGAAGGACATGATGCAGCAGATGAAACCCAAGGGCAATATGACTATGCCGATGGGCAAAGATGCGCCGATGGGCAAGAAGGGGATGTCCGGGAAGAGATAGGATTCCAGTTACGAATTAAAGAGCCCGTTATTTTCGATAAAGAGGATAACGGGCTTTTTGTTATAACGTCAAGCTGCAAGAAGGTTAAGGCTAAGGTCAAGGCCTAGGTTAAATAAGGTTAAGGTTGAGGCTAAGGCTAACTAAGGCTGAGGTTGAGGTGTGGGCAGGTTACGCGTTACGCCGTAGGCATAACGCCACACGCACTCACTCAATACTCTGTATTCTATACTCACTACTACGAAATCACATTCCCTGCAACTTGATGAACAAATCCTCGATACCCAGCGGTTTGATGAAACGGCCGGCAAGCGGCACATCTTTTTCAATCCGGTCTGCCTCATCCGGATAGGCAGTGACTACGACGATTTTTGTGCTCGGGAACCTGTCGTGGATAATCTTGGCAGCGTCTGCGCCGTGCATCCCCTTCATCACCATATCCAACACCACGATATCCACCGGTTTTTCCTGCATCATCCGCAGCGCCTGTTCCGCGGTGTAAGCAGTACTGACGTCATAGCTCTTCACCGAAAGATAATGCTTTAAGAAATAACCGATATCCTCTTCGTCATCAACTACCATGATACTTGTTTGTAAGAAGCCCATATACCCCTCCTTGCGCATAAAAAAAGCCTAAAAGGGTCGCTCTCTTTTAGGCTCTATGCGCTCCCTTTGGCAACCAGGCTATCCTTTTGCTAAGGACCCTTGGCTTTGCTCCGCCATGCGTTATGGCGGATCCGCTCCGAATAAGAGCGGAGTCCCAAGATTACTCTTGGTTTGCCTTTTTCAGTGGAAATCCTTTACCTATAATACATAAAGTATAACACCTTTTCTGCCATGTTTCAAGGAAGCTGCAGGTGTTTTAACTTGATTTACGCAGGATTACCTAGTACAATCAGGTAATAGTGATATAAAAGGTTAAGGTTGAGGTTAAGGCTTAGGCTTAGGTCTAGTTAAATCCTAAGCACTAAATCCTAAATTCTAAACAAATCATAAATCACAAATCCCAATTCTTTAAACGAATTCGTTTGTGATTTGAAACATTGGTATTTAGGATTTGTTTAGGATTTAGAGTTTAGAATTTAGAGTTTGTCGAATAGTTTGTTTTTACTCACTACTCTGTACTCTATACTAACTACTACAATGACTCTACGCCTGGAGATCCGAAAACTATACGAGTACGTCAAAAAAGACCGGTCAGCGCAGAGCCTCTTTTTAGCCAATGCCGTTACCGTGGCTATTGCCTTGTGGGAAGGCTGGAGCCTGATAACGGTGATGTTCATTTATTGGTGGCAGAATGTGGTCATCGGGCTTTTTAATGTATGCAAGATCCTCACCTACACAGGAGGCCCTGCCTCCAAGATGCCCATACAGGATTCCAGGCCTGCGCGCATATTCCTTGCCGGTTTTTTCACCGTGCATTACGGCCTGTTCCACTTTGCCTACCTGTCTTTTTTGAGGATGGATGCGCATTCCTTGGATATCAAATACCTTTTTGTGGCGACGATCGCGTTTTTCTTAAACCATCTGTTTTCTTTTCTATACCATTTCAGGGAGGAAAGCAAGGATGCTGACCTGGGCAGGCTTTTCTTTTTTCCGTACCAGAGGATTATCCCTATGCATATCACGATCATATTCGGCAGTTTTATTATGATGCTTTTCAGGGACTTCCTTGCCGAGAGGGCAGTCCTTGTGTTTTTTCTTTCGCTCAAGACCATAATCGACCTGAAGATGCATGCGCTTGAGCATTCGCAAGCGCCATTCTTACGAAGCTATGCCGACACCTAACGCACACACCCGGAATATACTCGATATCTGCGCGCATTGTATTGTTACGCTCCTTTTGTCAGCCGCAATACTTATCAGTACGCACGATATGCGCTATATCGTCTTTATCATCGCCGGAGGGATTCTCGTGGACCTTGACCACCTCATCGATTACCATGCCTGTTACGGCAAGAGGTTCTATTTGCCGGAATTTTTAAATACACGCTACCTGGTAAAAAGCGGGAAGGTGTATCTGGTGTTGCATTCCTGGGAGCTCAATTTTTTGGTATTGTGTGCAGCTATTATAACTAATTCCCCGGGACTGCTATTGTTCTTTGCCAGTTTTACACTCCACCTTATAATAGATAACGTGCAGAGGCACAACCCCTGGTTTTACCTGTTATCGTACCGGTGGGCAAAGGGGTTTGACACCTTCGTCCTCTTGCCGGAATTACAAAAAGAAACAGCCAAATGAGGGATGCGCGATGGATTTTCAAGAGATTCGCAATGCGCTGAAAGGGATTTCCTTTAAGACCGTGCGCAAGGATTTAGCGGGCGAGTTTGAGGCAGTGGTGATCAAAGAGGAGTCCGGCCGTCTTGGCGAAAAACTGGAGAAGTGCTTCGGTGCGCCTGTCTGGCCTGCGCAGGAAAAACTCTCATCCCTGATTACGGGCGCGATTGAGGAGTATGGAGGGATAATGCAGGGGCAGACGCTTTATTTTTGGCATAGCGGCTCCGAGAGTATATTTGCTATGCTGTGGCCGTGGAGTGATGGCAGGCACATTACCCTTAAGCTCATCAGGAAGGCAGCGAAAACTTAACCTGTTGACAACCGCTGAATTGCGCATACAATAATAGGAAAGAGGTGGAGTATGCAGGCAAATATCGGCCAGGAAGAAAAAACGCTCAGGCTTATCCTGGGTGCGGTAATACTGGTTGCAGGTGCCTATTTTAAAAGTGCCTGGGGGTTATTGGGGCTCATTCCTCTTTTTACCGGCCTCATTGGCTGGTGTCCGCTCTACCGTATCCTGGGCATTACTACCTGCAGAATAATCAAAAAATAACCTTCAACGCATAGGGGAGTACTATGGATATCCTGAAGTTATTGTTTGAGCCGGTAACCTTTTTTAGTATCTTAGGAGGGGCATTCTTGCTGGCAATGCTTGCTCTTGCTGCGGTAGCCGGGCAGGACAAAAAGATCAATAAGCTCAAAGATACCGTAAAAAAAGAAGCCTCTCAAAAAGAAGAATTACACAAACAGGTGGGCGAACTGCAGGAGAAGGTGGGTAAGCTCTCCGGAGAACTGGAAATCAAAAGCAAAATGTATAGCGGCTTAGTCGGCCAGTATAATGAGCTTGAAAGGGATTCAGAGCGCCTTGCCCAGGAATTGGAATCGTCTAAGAAAAGCGCTTCCAAGGCCCAGCCACTGCAAGCACCTGTTCAGCCACCGCACGCACCTACCCAGCCGCAAACGCCTGCCCCACCGCAAAAAGAAAGCCAGCCCCCAACCAACCCTCCCTTAAAAAACACGCCTTAGCAATATGTGTTTCCTCTATGTTTAAAATCGGAAAACTCAGCCTTTGCTCAAACATTATCCTGTCTCCTCTGGCAGGGGTAAGCGACCTGCCTTTTCGCCTCCTGAACCGTACATTCGGGGCAAGCCTGGCGTTTGTTGAAATGCTCAATGTGCGTTCTTTAAGCTATAAGAGCAAAAAGACGCGAAGCATGCTTATTACGAATGCCCAGGATAAACCCCTGGGCGTGCAATTGCTGGGGAAGGAGGAGAAATATATCTTAAAGGCCATGGATATTCTTAAGTCCTATACGTTTGATATCCTTGATTTTAATGCTGCGTGCCCTGCGAAAAAAGTGGTGCGCAGGGGGGAGGGCGCAAGCCTGCTGAGGGAGCCGAAAGAGCTCAAGAAGCTGCTTTCTCTTGTAGTGAAGCATGCATCAGTCCCGGTTACCGTCAAGATACGTGCCGGATGGGACAGCGATACTGCGCGCGATGTTGCATTGCAGGCAGAGGATGCAGGGATTGACGCCCTGTGTATCCACGGTAGGACAAGAGAGCAGGGGTATCACGGAAGGGTAGATTACGAAGCAATACGCAGGGTAAAAAAGGCATTAGGTATCCCGGTGATTGCCAGCGGCGATATATTTTCCGCTGAGTTGGCAAAGAAAATGGTTGATGAGACCGGCTGCGACGCAATCGCGGTTGCCCGCGGATGCCTGGGAAATCCCTGGATTTTTCAGGAAATAGAACGCATTTTTGCAAAGGGAGAACTCTTAGAGCGGCCGGATGTTGCAACAATCATCGCAGCCATGTCCAGCCATCTTGATGCCTACGTTGATTTTTACGGGGAAAGGATAGCTATTATCAAATTCCGCAAATTCTTCAGCTGGTATACAAAAGGGTTTCGCAAGGTCAGGCACTTAAGGACCAGGGCTTCGCTGGCAAAGACAAGAGGAGAGATGCGCGCGGTCATTGCACAGCTAAGTGATAATCGGGGTCAATAGGTTGAGGTCCAGGCTTAGGTGGCGTGTATGTGTAAGGGTAAGGTGAATGGTCTGGTGGTTGGGGTAAGGTTATTGGTGTGTGTTTTTTTAACACTACCGACCCTACCTACTCGCCAGACCAATGACCTACCCCTTACCCAAGAACCAAGAGCGTTATGCGTTCTGCGTTACGCGTCGTGTTCCGTATGCACAACGCTGAACGCCGAGCGCACAACTGGTGCGGGTCTTGAATTCACGGCTCAAATAGTGTATACTTAATTTACAAAACAGACAGGATGATTGCCACGGATGAGGGCAGCGTAACACAGTAATGCCCTTAAGAACCCGTGGCTTTTTTATTTAAGGTGAGGCGCGATGTATAACCGCAACTGGGGGAAAGACAGGAGAAGGTTCCAGCGGCTGAAGGTAAACCTCTCGGTGTGGTATACGGTTGAGGCACCCTTGTTCGTCCGCAATGCCCTGGGTTACCGTGAAAAAGAAGCCAAGACCGTTGACATCTGCGAAGGAGGGATGGCTTTTATCGCCCAGTCCCACATACCTGCCTGGACCACGCTGATCCTCAAACTTGTATTTTTTAAAACTGACAGGGAGGGAATCGTAAGTTTCTCCGGCCCCGTAGAGATTGTTGCGGAGGTCCGCTCAAGCCTTCCGTGCGAAAAGGATGAATACCGTATCGGGGTCTGCTTTAAGGAAATCCGCACTGCCAATAAAACCGAAGTCGTGCAATTTGTCGGCTCTCTCCTTGCGCCGTAAGTCCCACAACACAAATAATCTTGATTGCGTGCTTTTTAAAGTGTTATAATACTACATAAGCAAAAAGGAGGGTGCGTATGTGTAAAACCTGTCCTGCCCATAGAAAAAAGGCGAAGAAGAAGAAAAGAAAGTAAACGGTTAGCTTGTGAGTGCGGCGTGTTTTTTGATGCTGGAGATGTAGTTTTTGACTACGCGGGGGGCTTTTTGCAGCCCGTATCTTGAGAGGTTCCCAATTCCCCACACATAAGACGCAAGAAGGTTATCCAGGGTAACCGGGATCCCTTTTGCCTGAAGGTATTTTTGTAGGATATAAAGATAATCCCTTCCTGCCTCCCTGGCAATCTCGGGGTTGTAAATATCTTTCCTATAGGTAAGTCCGGCGTATTTTGCCCGGTAATGCCTTTTTAATTCTTTCCAGGCTATAGGCGTAATCTGGGTGAGGCCGCGCGCCTTGGTAAAACGGTTAAACGCAAAAGGATTATTGGAACTTTCCACAAAAACCAGGGCATTCATAAGCTGGGGAGTGATTTCTATGGTGGGTATCATTCCCATAGCGGGCATTACCGGAATAGGCCTTAAGTCAATAAACGCAAAGGCAAACTGGCTGATAAGCAGGGAGACGATGATGAATACGCCTACCAACAGAGTAAACCCGGTTATTCTTGCTGTTCTTTTCATTACGGTTCTCCTTTAAAGAAAGGCTTATTTACAGGGGAAGAGAGTAAAGGACTTAAACTATAGCATATTTTTTTTGTTTTTCAAGCCCCTAGTCCACGATTTTTTTTAGCGCGGGGATAGCAATGAGGAAGATAGTTGCAACAGACTGGTAATAAATAAGTTGAGGCTGAGGCTAAGGTTAAGGTAGTGAATGAGGGCAGGCAAATTATTTTTGGGGAAAACAAAAAACCCCGAAACTATCGGGGTTTTATGTAGGTGATAGGCCTTTTAGCCTGCGCTATCGAGCCAACCTCCTGGTTATCTTTTCTTTATATAGTATTGCACTATTTTCAGCAAAAATCAAGCCCTCGCACCTTAAAGGCGATGAAGCGTATTGACAGGCAGAGGGGGTTGTGTTACAAATGATACCATGAAACGCACTCTCTGGTTCATTGCTGTTTTTGTGTGTATGCTGTGCAGGGCCCTGTATGCCCAGACCAGCATTCAGGCCGAGGTTGACAAAACTGAAGTCGCAATAGATGGGCAGCTTACCTATATATTAACTATTATTAGCACAGAAAAAGAAATCCCGCTGCCGGTTATCTCAACGTTTTCAGGCTTTAAGATCATATCACAGGTACATTCCTCCAGTTTTTCTTTTGACAAGGATGTGCGCAAAAGTACGGTAATCTATGCCTTTGCCCTTAAGCCCAGGAAGGCCGGTATCTTTGTCATCAGCCCCAGCATTGTGAAGGCGGGCAAAGGGGAATTGGCTACGCGGCCGTTCGTCATCGAAGTAGTGGCACAAAAGCAGCAAGCGGATAAAAAAGCCGTGCGCAAAGAGGAATATAAAGAGCTTCCTTAGGGTATTTTTTTTCAGGCCGCAATAACTTTGTATCAAATGGAAAAACTACAGCACATAGCACTTAGGTATGTGAAGGGTATAGGGCCGCAAAAGGCAAAACTTTTTGCCAGTGCCGGTATCGAGAGCATCGAAGACCTGCTGTATTATTTCCCGAGGCGCTATGAGGACCGTACCCGCTTATGCACAATTGCTGAGTTAAAAGAAGGCCAGGCCTCTACCGTTAAGGCGAAGGTGCTCTCTAGCAGGCAGCACACCTCTTTCCGCAGGAGGGGGTTTAGTATTACCGAGGCATTGGTAGGGGATGACAGCGGCGCAATCGTATGCGTGTGGTTTAACCAGCCGTACCTGAAAAATTATTTTAAACCAGGAGGCTATTTTATACTCTTTGGGAAAGTAGAGCGTTATGCAGGCAGGCTGCAGATGAGCTCTCCGGAGTTTGAGCCGGCCGATACAGAATCGCAGGAATCGCTTAGCTCCGGGAGAATGGTGCCGATTTACCCGCTTCCCGAAGGGATTACCCAGCGTAATTTCCGCCAGTTAATCAAACACTGCCTTGACAAATACCTGACCAAGCTTACAGATTTCCTGCCTTTTGAGATCAGGTCAAGGTCTAACCTGTTGAATCTGGCAAAGAGCCTGCTCAATATTCATTTTCCCGAGTCAGAGCAACTGCAGAAACAGGCGTACGAAAGGCTTTCATTTGAGGAATTCCTGCTTTTTCAACTGCCGCTGGTCATCAGAAAGGCACGCCGCGCCCAAAAGCAGGGTATTGCGCACAAGGTTGACGGAGAATTGACAGGGGAATTTTTAAAAAGGCTTCCCTTTACCCTGACCGCCGGCCAGCAGAAAGCACTCAAGGAGATTAAGGAAGACATGGCGTCTGCATTGGGTATGCAGCGCCTATTACAGGGGGACGTGGGTTCAGGCAAGACCGTAGTGGCAACCATTGCGAGCCTGATGGCAATACAGGGAGGCTATCAAGCGGCTTTTATGGCCCCTACGGAGATACTGGCAAAGCAGCATTACGAAAAAATAAAGTCGCAGTGTTCATCGCAAGGCGCTGAATGCAATACGCACAACGCACGACGCACAACCCGGATGCGTTCGCTTGGAGGAGTACGGATATGCCTGTTGACCGGCAGCGGCGACAGCAGAGAAAAAGGCCGCATTATCAAAGATATAAAGAGCGGGAAAGCCGACCTTGTAATCGGCACGCACGCGCTCCTTGAAGAAGGTATACAATTCTTGCGGCTGGGGCTCGTTATTATTGACGAGCAGCATAAATTCGGGGTAGGCCAGCGCGCCTTGTTGCCTCAAAAGGGCCCTAATCCCGACGTACTGATTATGACTGCTACGCCTATCCCGCGCACGCTGGCAATTACCCTTTACGGCGATTTAGATATTTCGGTAATCCGCGAATTGCCGCCAGGCAGAGGCGCGATTAAAACAATGGTATTTACCGCCGAGGAAAAGGATAAAGCCTATGCGCTTGCCAGGGAGCAGGCCAGGCAGACCAGGCAGGTCTACTGCGTGTATCCGGTCATCGAAGAATCATACGCCCTTGATATTGCGGGAGCGAAAAAGATGTACGAGAAGTTCAAAACGGATGATTTTAAGGAATTTCGCATCGGCCTTATCCATGGCCGCATGCCACAGGGCGAGCAGGATGCAGTCATGCTGCGTTTCAAGCAGCAAGAAATAGATATCCTTGTTTCGACTACAGTGCTTGAAGTCGGCATTGATGTGCCTTCAGCGACCTGTATGATAGTAGAGCATGCCGAGCGTTTCGGCCTTGCCCAGCTTCATCAATTGCGGGGCAGGGTGGGCAGGGGCTCTCATGAATCGTTTTGCCTCCTGATTGCCGACGCATCGACCCAGGAGGCAAGGGCCCGTCTTTCAGCAATGGCCAAATATAGCGACGGTTTCCGTATTGCCGAGCAGGATTTAAAGATCCGGGGGCCAGGGGAATTTTTTGGCAGGCGCCAACACGGCCTTACCGAGCTTAAGATCGGTAATCCGCTGGAGCAGATGCAGCTGTTGCGCCAGGCGCGCCAGGAGGCTATCAGGCTTATTGCCCGCGATCCCGACCTGCACGAAAAAACGCACTGCGCATTAAAAGACAAACTGTTGGAAAGGTTTCCCGAATACAAGGAGTGTACTGTTGCCGGATAAAAAAGGCATAACACAGAATGTAGCAATTATGCTTGGAGCTTGTCTGCTGTTGGGGTTTGTATTGCGTATGCAATCCCTTAGCAGCCGATCACTCTGGACCGATGAGTTTTTTACGCTGTTTCTTTCAACCGGCCACGGTGATGAGGTGAGCCGTTTGATTGCGGCTAACGGCACGCAGGGTATAACTGCCTATAGGGCAGGAGCATTGAAGCAGTTCCTACGTAACGATGCCTCCAAGGGTATCCGGGATGTGCTGCGCGGAGTGCTGGCCACTGACACGCATCCGCCGCTGTATTACGGCATTATGCATTACTGGCTGAAGGTGTTCGGAGACTCCGCTGTGCCGGCAAGGATGTTTTCCGTGTGCGTAGGGCTTATTGCGGTGTTGCTGGCGTATGGCGTCGGGCTTTATCTTTTCGACAGGCACGCCGCTATTTTCTCCGCATTAGTTATCAGCTGTATTAGTATTGCGGTACGGTTTTCCCAGGAGGCGCGTTCTTACAGCCTGGTAATCGCACTAGGCTTATTGTCGTGGCTGTTGCTGTTGAGGTTTGAAAGGAATAAGCGCACAGGAGATATCATCGGGTTCCTTGTTGTCAACGCACTCGGCATGTACTCCCACTATTTCTACCTTTTTATTTCTCTTGGGCAATTCCTTTATTTTTCATTTCGCTACAGGAATATTGTTTCTCTGCTCCAGCGGTATTACCTGGCATTCCTGGCTTCATGGGCCCTATACGCCCCGTGGGCTGCAGAGGTGCTGCACAAGGGGTATAATTTCCGCCTCGTTGAGTGGGCGTTTGGATACCCGGGCATAAAAGATAAGTTGTTTGAAGTATTGCGCGGGCCCGGCCGCTATTTTTTCCTCTCCGATACATATCCGGCATTGCTTTTTGTACTGGGGGCATTGTGTTTCTTTATGCTTGGGGCGTTTTGGAGAGGGAGGAAAAAGAGCCCTGCGTATTCCGCAGCGGTCGCATTTTGTCTTTGCATAACCGCAGTGCCGCTCCTTGCCATCTGCGGCATCGACCTGCTGCAGCAGGGTGCGCTATTGAAGCAGGTACGTTTCTGGGTATTTCCTTTTATAGGGTGCATTCCTGTGCTCGGCTATTGTATGAGCCGTCTATACCGTAAGAACAAGGTCGTTTCTTTTGCGGTAATCTTTTTGCTGGTAGCAGCAACGCATGCGGCAGGCAGCATGCAGTTTGGGCCGGCGCCGTTGTATGCCAGCCAGTATATGCATGCGCGATCGCAAGGCAGCATACGCGGGGTCATTGTATTCGATATACGCAGCGTTGTGTTTGCGCAGTCCTTTTACCTTGATGACGGAACATACGTGGTGCCTGTTTCAAACCTCGCGCA
This sequence comes from Candidatus Omnitrophota bacterium, assembly GCA_040754255.1. Lineage (GTDB taxonomy): Bacteria > Omnitrophota > Gorgyraeia > Gygaellales > Profunditerraquicolaceae > SURF-25. The sequence goes on from JBFMDA010000021.1 coordinate 16,084, forward strand.
GCTGTATCAGGCAGTTTCTTTTTTGTCTTCGCATCATGCGAGGCGGATATTCATCGTCAGGCACTATCACCCCACCGGCGCATCATTGATGAGCAGCCCGTTTATGGAAAAAGACCTTCATTTCAAGGGGTATACGCGCGTATCGTCAATGCGCAGGGATTATACCGCACTCACGGAGTATGCACAATGAGGATCATCGCGGGGCTTTACAAAGGAAGGCAGGTCAAAACACCCAGGGGCATACGGCCAACCCAGGATAAGGTCAGGAAGGCTTTATTTGATATCCTTGGAGACATAAGCGGCCTTTCGTTCCTTGAATTGTACGCCGGCTCAGGGGCAATAGGTTTTGAGGCGCTCTCCCGGGGCGTATCAGAGCTTGCGCTGGTTGAATATAACCGCGACTGCGTGCGCGCAATTAATGAAAATATCCGCACGTTGCAACCCAAGGCCTGCCGCGTATATGCCCGGGAAGTGAAGGAGGCGCTCGAAGGGTTTTCCCGGGATCAGGTACGTTTTGACATCGTGTTCATGGACCCCCCATACCATAAAGAGGACGCAAAAAAAACCTTGCAAACGCTGGGGGCTTATGATATATTAACCGCCGATGGTTTTGTCGTTGTTGAGCATTTTAAGAAAGACTCACTCCCTGAGGCGGCAGGAAGCCTGATTTTATTCCGTCAGAAGAAATACGCCGACACCCTGTTATCCTTCTATAAAAAAGGCCCGTTTAACCCCTACTATAACGGCACTGCACAGGCATGAAAAAAGCCACCAAGGCGATATATCCCGGTACATTCGACCCGCTTACGTACGGCCACATTGATATCATACGCCGCGCGCGCGAGATTTTTCCCGAGGTCATTGTGGCAGTCGCAAAGAACCCCGGAAAGAAGCCGTTTTTTAGCGTTACCGAAAGGGTGAAAATGGCCAGGCAGGCAACTGCGGGCATTCCAGGCGTTGTCGTCACTGAGTTTGACGGGCTGCTAGTGCAATTTGCCCGCGCACATAACGCAAAGGTGCTGATACGCGGAATTCGCATGATTTCCGATTTCGAATATGAATTCCAGATGGCATTGACCAATAGGAAGCTTGCGTCTGATATCGAGACTATCTTCCTGATGCCCCATGAGGCCTACAGTTACCTTTCCTCAAAGCTTTTAAAAGAAGCTGCCTCGCTCGGCGCGGATTTGTCCAGCTTTGTCCCCAAAGCCATTGAGCGCATACTAAAAAGAAAACTGCATGAGAATACACGTAAATCAGATACCGCTTGAGGGCTTGACCTTAGAAGAAGAGATTGACCCATGCAGCCTTGAGCTGGATACCGAAATGGTCAAGGCAGACAAGGCGATAAAGGTCAAGGCGGCTATCAGTAAAATCACCAATGCCGTAACCGCAGACATCATCTTGGATGCTACGGTGCGCATTACCTGTTGCCGCTGCCTCCAAGAGGCCCCGGTTAAGTACCATACGCAGTTAAAGCTGACGTATCCGGTGAGCCCTCAGGAACAGGAAATTAATATGGACAAAGATATAAGAGAATATATAATGTTGGAATATCCGATAAAGACATTATGCAAGCCTGGCTGCAAGGGGTTGTGCCCGCAGTGCGGCAAAAACTTAAACGAAGGAGGTTGTTCCTGTGCCATTACCTAAAAGAAGACATTCCAGTGCCCGCGGTAGGAAAAGGCGCACTCACTGGAAACTCAAAAATACTTCTCTTACGCCCTGCCCGCAATGCAAAGAATTGAAGCTTCCTCATTGCATCTGCCGTGTCTGCGGTTACTATGACGGCAAGCAGGTCATCGAAATCGAAGTCAAAGAGAAAAAGCAGAAAGAGAAACGATAGTATTCGTAGTAGTTCGTAGCAGTTTATAGCGTTTTTAGCGTTCGCTGCAGTTTGTGGCGAACACAATCAACTGCAATAAACTGCAATCAACGCAACAAACTGCAACAAGCTATGAACGCAAAAAACCAAATTCTCGGAAAAATATGAAGATTGTTGTCGATGCGATGGGCGGTGATTACGCCCCTGATGTGGTAATCCAAGGGGTTCAGGCTGCAGTTAAGGAGTACGCAGTTGACGTAGTATTGGTCGGGGACGAATTACAGATCAAGTCCTGCCTGGAAAGGCATAAAGCCGGTTCCCCCCGTATTACCGTATACCCTGCGCAGGAGATTATCGGGATGTCCGAGCCTGCAGCGGCCAGCGTGCGCAGAAAGAGGAACTCATCCATCGTCGTCGGTATTAACCTGGTGAAAAACGGCCAGGCAGATGCGTTTTTCAGCGCAGGCAATACGGGCGCAGTGGTGTGTGCGGCAACGTTATCCCTCGGGCTCCTGCCTGGTATTGAACGCCCCGGTATCGGCATAGTAATGCCGACCATACAGGGGGCTTCTATCGTCATTGATGTAGGCGCAAACATCGACCCTAAGCCGAGCCAGCTTCTTCAGTACGGTATCATGGCCGGCCTTTATTTTGAACATATACTGAAACGGCCGAATCCCAAGGTCGGGCTTTTAAACGTCGGAGAAGAAGAGACCAAGGGGACCGAATTTATGAAAGAGACGCATGAGCTGCTTTCAAACAGCCCTCTTAATTTTATCGGCAACGTGGAAGGCAAGGATTTATTTTCGGGTAAATGCGATGTGATTGTCTGTGACGGCTTTGTAGGCAATGTCGCGCTTAAGGTGTCCGAGAGCGTTGCCGAAGCCATACAGATTTTTTTAAAAAGGCACCTTTTGAGCAATCTATGGGGTAAGATCGGGCTCCTGTTCCTTTTGCCGAGCCTTAAAAAATTTAAGAAAGAGGTTGATTATTCGGAATACGGAGGCGCACCTCTCCTGGGCATTGACGGCATCGTCATTATCGGCCACGGCCGCTCTAATAAGAATGCCATCAAAAACGCCATCAGGGTTGCCAAAGAGGAAGTGGAGCGCCGGTTTAACGAAAAGATTACGGAGGCAATAAGGCCTTTGCCGCAGGCATAAGGCGCTTTTATCATGGTCGGTTATCTTTTTGCAGGGCAGGGCAGCCAGTACGCGGGCATGGGAAAGGACCTGTATGAATCTTTTCCCGAAAGCAAGGCGGTTTTTGATGCAGCCGACCAAGTGCTGGGATTTGCGCTTTCGAAACTGTGCTTTGAGGGCCCTGCGGAGGAACTGAAGCAGACGAAAAATTGCCAGCCCGCAATACTTACCATGACAACCGCTGCCTGGGAGGCGTTCCGTGCAGTCCGCAGCCCGCAGCTCACAGCTCACAGTTATGCGGCAGGGTTAAGCCTGGGGGAGTATTCTGCCCTGGTGGCAGCCGAGGCTCTTTCATTTGAAGATGCGGTATATTTAGTACGGCGCCGCGGCGAATTCATGGAAGAAGAAGCCTTGCGAGCGCCGGGGAAGATGCTTTCGATACTGGGCCTTGACCTGCCTGCCATAACCAGGATTTGCAGCGACTCTCACGTTTATATCGCGAATATAAATTCTCCAGGACAGATAGTTATTTCAGGCGGCGCAAAGGAGATAGAGCAGGCAAAGGCGATTGCCCAGGAGCGCGGCGCAAAAAGGTGTATCGTGCTTGAAGTCAGCGGCGCTTTCCATTCCCCTTTTATGAAGGAGGCTTCGGTAAAACTTGCGAAAGAGCTGGATAAGGTAGAGATACAGAACCCGCGCATGGCTGTTGTCAGCAATGTGACGGCAAAACCCGTACTCCAAGCGTCAGAGATAAAAGAAAATCTTATTGCCCAGGTAGCATCAAGTGTGCTTTGGGAGGATTCAATGCGCTATATCCTTGCCCAAGGCGCACGTACTTTTTTTGAATTCGGGCCGGGCAAGGTGCTTAAGGGACTGATGGGCAGGATTGATGCAAGCGCCCAGGTGAAGAACATAGAAAAGAAGGGTGATTGTGTTTAGTGAGGGGGAGGGCTCATGCGGCTTAAGGATAAGGTAGCAGTAGTTACTGGCGGGGCACGTGGCATAGGCAAAGAGATTGCCCTATTATACGCCAAAGAAGGCTCTGATGTGGTGGTGGGTGATGTCAATAGCGCTGAAGCAGAGAATACGGCTAAGGAGATCCAGGGCCTCGGCAGGAAGAGCATGGCCTTGTTGCTGGATGTGACCGATTATGATAAAGTTGAAGAGGCGGTAAATAAAATTCTTGACAAATTCGGGAGGATTGATATATTAGTTAACAATGCTGGCATCACCAAGGATAACCTTCTGCTGCGTATGAGCCAGGCTGAGTGGGATGCAGTATTGGGCGTCAACCTTAAAGGCACGTTCAATTGCACCAAAGCAGTTTCCCGCGTAATGCTGAAGCAGCGTTACGGTAAAATTATCAATATCGCATCGATCATTGGAATAATGGGTAATGTGGGCCAGGCAAACTATTCTGCCTCAAAGGCAGGCATTATTGCCCTGACCAAGACTGCAGCGCGCGAACTGGCTTCCCGTAACATCAACGTGAATGCCGTTGCGCCCGGCTTTATCCAGACGGATATGACTGCTAAGCTCTCGGAGGAGCTGAAAGAGAAGATGCTTGAGCAGATACCGTTGAACAGGCTGGGTACGCCAGAAGATGTGGCCAGGCTGTGCGTGTTCCTTGCGTCAAGCGATGCAGATTATATTACCGGCCAGACCGTTGTTTTGGACGGCGGGATGGTCATGGTTTAAATTATGCGGGTAAGCTTATTTTTGACTGTGGTTTTTGATTAAGCTTATCCCCGCAGCTAAGAACTTCGTAAATTTCTAATGAAATTTACTCGTAGCTGCGTGGATTAATTCGGCCAAACAACTTATGTTCGCTTATGCTCCATAAGTTGTGGCCTCATTAAGGAGGAAAGAAGAATGGCAGTAGCAGAAAAAGTGAAGTCAATCATCGCAGAACAATTGGGGGTAAAGCCCGAAGAAGTGACACCTGAGGCGTCTTTTATCGACGATTTAGGCGCTGATTCCCTGGATACCGTGGAATTGGTTATGGCGTTCGAAGAGGAATTCGGCATCGAGATCCCGGACGAGGACGCAGAGAAGATTGCCAAGGTAGGCGATGCGGTGAAATACATAGAAGAGAAAATCGCCAGCAAGTAAGTGGAAAAGGTACTTTAGCGTATATATATCCATACCCCGCCTGATGTGTGGCGGGGTAAAATTTTGTGGAGGCATATGGAACACAGGGTAGTGGTGACAGGCCTGGGAGTTGTTTCCCCTATCGGCAATGATGTTGCGTCCTTCTGGAATTCACTTAAAGAGGGCAAATCAGGCATTGATACGATTACGGCTTTTGACCCGAGCGCGTTTGACAGCCGTATTGCGGGGGAGGTCAAGGGCTTTGAGCCGTCGCTCTACGGCATCAGTAAAAAAGATGAGAACCGCATGGATAAATTCGTGCAGTTTGCGATTGCTTCGGCAACCCAGGCACTCAAAGATGGCAGGTTCGACCTGGATAAGGAAAACCGGGAACGCATCGGCGTAGTGGTAGGCTCGGGCATAGGAAGCCTTCGGGTAATGGAAGAGCAGCATAATGTGTATCTTGCCAAAGGCCCAAGCCGGCTGTCGCCTTTTTTAATCCCCATGCTGATAGTTAATGAAGCTGCCGGCCACATCGGTATTGCATTTGGGCTCAAAGGGCCCAATACCTGTGTTACTACTGCCTGTGCGACTGCCAACCACGCTATCGGAGAAGCATTGCGGATAATCCAGCGCGGAGACGCCGAGGTCATGATTGCGGGAGGGACCGAAAGCTGCATCACGCATCTTGGCATCGGTGGTTTTTGTGCGCTTAAGGCCCTTTCTACCAGGAATGACGACCCGAAAGGGGCGTCGCGGCCGTTTGATGCCGAACGCAACGGGTTTGTCATGTCTGAGGGTTGCGGCATCGTGATACTGGAGAATTTGGAGCATGCCAAAAAGAGGAATGCCCCGATATACTGCGAAGTTGCCGGTTTCGGTATGTCCTGCGACGCGCACCACATTACTGCACCCGACCCTGAAGGCTACGGCGCAAGCCTTGCGATGAAATGGGCCTTGCGTGATGCCAAGCTGGACCCGGGGCAGATTGATTACATTAACGCGCACGGCACCTCAACTAAACTTAATGATAAGATCGAAACATTGGCTATCAAACTCGTCTTGAAAGACCACGCCAAGAAAGTAATGGTAAGCTCTACGAAATCCATGCACGGACATTTACTCGGTGCGGCTGCAGGGGTTGAGTTTATTGCCAGTTGTTTAGCCGTAAAGCACGGCATTGTCCCGCCCACTATTAATTACGAACACCCCGATCCCGACTGTGATTTAGATTATGTCCCTAATGAGGCACGAACGGCTTCGGTAGAGGCGTGCATGTCCAATTCATTGGGTTTTGGCGGACATAATGCCACTGTCGTCATAAAGAAATTCCAATAAGCGTTCTCATTAGCCATTCCTACGATGGGTTACACAATAGCCGAAAAGATACTTTTAGCGCATTGTTCAGAGAAATCAGTCTCGCCCGGGCAATTTATCGAGGCAGGCGTTGACCTTGCGCTCGGAAACGACATTACCGCGCCTTTTGCAATTTCAGAGTTTAAAAAGGCCGGTTTTAGAAATGTGTTTGATAAGAATAAAGTGGTGCTTGTCCCTGACCATTTTGCCCCGGCAAAAGACCTGCGCAGCGCCAACCAATGTAAGTTATTGGCTGAATTTGCCCGCGAGCAGAAAATCACGAATTATTTTGAGATTGGCTGCATGGGCATTGAGCATGCGCTCTTGCCGGAAAAAGGCCTGGTCGGCCCCGGGGATTTGGTAATCGGTGCCGATTCGCACACCTGTACGTACGGGGCATTGGGGTGTTATGCAACCGGCGTTGGCTCAACCGATCTTGCGCGCGCATTTGCGGACGGCAGGTGTTGGTTGAAAGTTCCCGCTACCGTGCGATTCCTCTATCGCGGCAAGCTGCAAAAGTGGGTCGGGGGTAAGGACCTGATCCTTTTTACTATAGGCCAAATCGGCGTTGACGGCGCCCTCTATAAAGCGATGGAATTTGGCGGGCCGGTCATAGAGGCACTTGGCATGGATGACAGGTTTGCCATGAGCAATATGGCGATTGAAGCAGGAGGTAGGACAGGGATTATTGCCCCGGATGCAATTACTTTAGAATATGTACGCATTGCACGGAACACAAAACGCATAACGCAGCGCTTAAGATCAAAGGTCAACGCATTGCGGTCCGATACAGATGCCCGATATGAAAAGACCTACGAATGGGATGTATCGGGCCTTGAGCCGCAGGTAGCGTGCCCGCATCTTCCAAGCAACGTTAAGCCGGCCCGGGAATTAAAGAATGTTACGCTCGACCAGGTAGTTATCGGGTCTTGTACCAATGGCAGGATTTCCGATTTGCGCATTGCGGCAAAGTTCTTGAAAGGGAAAAAGATTAAGCCAGGCGTACGCCTTATAGTGATCCCGGCAACTCAAAAAATATACCTTGAGGCAGTTAAGGAAGGCCTGGCAGAGATTTTTGTAAAGGCAGGAGGCGTATTTGAGACGCCCAGCTGCGGGCCTTGCCTTGGCGGCCATATGGGGATATTGACCGAAGGAGAGACGGCCCTTGCGACTACCAACCGTAATTTTATCGGCAGGATGGGTAGCCCTAAGTCGTTTGTGTATTTATCAAGCCCCGCGGTTGCTGCGGCATCGGCGATAACAGGCAGGATCACTGATCCTGAGGAAGTAACGAAATAGGGTTATTAGTTTTTCGTATTGCGTTATGCGTAGTGCGTACAGCGCGTTACGCAAAACGCATGACGCAAAACGCACAACGCGAATCGATATGATACTGAGAGGCACGACTCACAAGTTCGGCGACGATATAAACACCGACGACATCATTGCGGCAAAATACCTGGTTTCCACTGATGCCTTGGAGCTGGGTTCGCATTGTATGGAGAGTATCCGGCCGGAGTTTCCCGGCAAGGTAAGGCAGGGGGATATTATTGTCGCGGGCAAGAATTTCGGGTGCGGGTCATCCCGCGAGCATGCGCCTGTGGCAATCAAGGGCTGCGGCATATCCGCAGTGGTAGCCAAAAGCTTTGCCGCGATATTTTTCCGTAACGCAATCAATATCGGCTTGCCATTTTTGGAGCTTGCGGATGCAGACAAGATAATGGACGGCGATTTACTTGAAATAGACCTGGCCCGTGGTATAATTAAAAACTTGAGCCACGATACGACATACCA
>JBFMDA010000022.1:0-23939 GCA_040754255.1 Candidatus Omnitrophota bacterium
CCAGGTTTTTTTCCTTAAGAAAGGCGAGGTATTTTCTCAAAACCAGGTAATCGGTGTTTTCGACGGCAGATGCACCCAGGAATTTCTGAAAGTCGCTTAGGTCCAGTTTGTAATTAAGGATGGTATAACCGGAATAATTCCTCTCGATCTGGAGGTAGCGGATAAATTTCTCGATATAGCGCTCCATAGGGATTATGTTTTGCTTTCCGGCAGAAACTTTGAGACAAACGTGCACTTCGGGTAATTCGAGCACCCGTAAAAAAACCCTCTCTTTGACCGGCGCTGGATGAGTTCTCCGCCGCAATCAGGCTCAGGGCATTTCACTCCGGAGGTAATGGATTTGGAATATTTACATTCGGGATAGGCGGAGCAGCTCAAGAATTTCCCCTTCCTCCCCCATTTTATTACCATAGGGCGGCCGCACAACTCGCAGACCTCGTCGGTCTTTACTACTTCTTTCTTGATGTGCGTTGAGGCAAAATCGAGGCTTGCCTTAAAGGGGTGGTAAAAATCCTCTAGTACCTTAGATTTGTCAATCTTGCCTTCTTCGACCTCATCAAGCTCTTCTTCCATAGCCGCGGTGAATTTGACGTCCATGACACCCGGAAAATGCGCAACGAGCAATTCGCATACCTTGCCCCCCAATTCGGTAGGGTAAAAATACCCTTTTTCCCTGCGGGCATAATTGCGTTGTAAAAGCGTCGAGATAATCGGCGCATAGGTAGAAGGCCTGCCTATGCCCTCTTCTTCCAGGATTTTGACCAACGAGCTGTCGGAGAACCTCGGCGGAGGCTTGGTAAAATGCTGGGAAGGCGCTATGTCTTGCACGCGTAGGCTTTCTTTTTCTTGCAGGGGGGGGATAACGTTTTTCTCTTTATCCTCGTCATTAGTGTGATTATAAATTGCCAAAAAACCGTCAAAAAATACGGTGCTGCCTGATGCCACAAAGGTATATTGCCCTGCCTCAATAGTAACGGAGGTAATCGAAAAAACCGCAGGCGCCATTTGGCTTGCGAGGAATCGGTGATAGATTAATTCGTAGAGCCTGTACTGCTCATGGCTTAAGGAGGCCTTCAGGGTTTCAGGGGAACGGTCGATTAGCGTCGGCCTGATTGCCTCATGGGCCTCCTGGGCGTGTTTCTTTACTTTGAACGTATTGGGTGTTTCGGGTAAATACTGTGTACCGAAAGTCTGCGCAACCGCCTTCCTTACCTCATTAATAGCTTCGGGCGCAACATGGGTTGAATCCGTACGCATATAGGTAATCAACCCTACGGGGCTTTCTTCGCCGATATCAATCCCCTCATACAATTGCTGTGCGATAATCATAGTCTTGGTGGCGTTAAAGCGCAATTTATTGAAAGATTCCTGCTGCAGGGTGCTGGTGATAAAAGGCGGGGCGGTATAGCGCTTTTTCTGTGTCTGCCTTACCTGCGCAACAATGAATTCCTTGCCCTTGATATCGTCTACTAAGGCCTGGGCCTCTTCTTTGTTCTTAATTTCTGCTTTTTTTTCGCCCGCCCTTTCCAGCTTCGCCGTAAACACAGCCTCGCCCCCGGCGGCATCCTGCTTCGCAAGCACAGCCTCGATTTCCCAATATTCCTGCGGAATGAAATCATTAATCTGTTTTTCTCTTTCGATAATAAGCCTCAAAGCAACCGACTGCACCCTTCCCGCACTTAAGCCCCGGACGACCTTTTTCCAGAGCAGGGGGCTTAAGAAATAACCCACGATCCTGTCAAGGATCCTGCGGCCCGCCTGTGCCTCTATCATCTTCAAATCGAAATCACGGGGATGCTTGAACGCATCTTTGACTGCCTGAGGAGTAATTTCGTGAAAAACTACACGCAGCACTTTTTTGTCCTTGAATACCTTGTTTTTGATTTGCCATCCTATTGCTTCACCTTCCCGATCAGGATCGGTTGCCACATAAATTGTGTCTTTTTCTTTCGATTCCTTCTTCAAAGAAGCCAGGATACGCTTGCGTTGAGGCATGATCACGTAATGGGGCTCGAAGTTTTTCTCGATATCAACGCCTAATTCTTTTGCGGGAAGGTCAATGAGGTGCCCCATAGAGGAGATCACGGTAAAATTATCCCCCAGTATTTTAGTGATGGTCTTGGCCTTTGTCGGAGATTCTACGATTACCAGGTTTTTATCTTTCATGTCAACCCCTTATAAATTGTTTGCCCGGCAGCTGTTGGATTAAATTCTTGATTTCCAGCCGTGAAAGCACGCCTGCGGCCGTGGTGGTATCCATATGAGAACGCTCGATGATCTCATCTATCGCAAGCGGCGAATCAGAAATCAGATTATACAGAAAAGATTCCTCTTTGGAAAGTGTTAGTTTTCCTTGTAGGCACGGCTTTGGCGGATTCCAAGGAGGCTGTCCGTACGCAGCAGAAGCAGCAAATGTCTCCTCTATAATATCAGTTACCGAAGTTACAAGCCTGGCGCCCTGTTTTATTAATTCGTTGGTCCCGCAAGAAAGCGCGGAATCGATTGCGCCTGGCAATGCGAACACCTCCCTGCCTTGTTCCAGCGCAAAATCCGCAGTAATCAAGGCGCCGCTATTGCGCGCTGCTTCTACCACCACTACCCCTTCTGCCAAGCCGCTGATTACGCGGTTGCGGCGGGGGAAATTTTGTTTTAACGGCAACGCCATAAGAGGGAATTCCGAAATAACCGCGCCTGCGCATGAAATCTCTTTGGCCAACTTTTCGTTTTCTACGGGATACAGGTGCGTAAACCCGCTGCCCAGCACTGCCAGGGTCCTGCCTCCCGCTTTTAATGCGCCCTTATGGGCAAAGGTATCTATACCTCTGGCCATCCCGGAGATAACGGTTATGCCTAACCCTGCCAACTCGCCGGCTAATCTTTGTGCGGCAGCAAGGCCATAACAAGATGCGCGGCGGCTTCCTACGATTGCGATGCTATGCATGTCGCAATCCTGAATACCGCCTTTGACGTAAAGCACTATAGGCGGATCGAAAATATTCTTGAGATTCTGGGGATAGCCATCGTCTTCATAGGTCAAAATCGAAAGGCCGTGCGTCTTGGCCAATTCTATTTCCTTAAAGACCGCTTCCTCTTTTAAAGAGGCGATTTTTGAGGCGATTGCGTGGCCTATTCCAGACGCCCTCGTGAGCACGTCCGCAGACGAACAAAAGATCTCCTGCGGGCACGCGAACACCTCAAGCAACCTCCTAAGGCGCGCAGTGCCGATAGAACCTATCAAATTCAAGCCTATAAGGGCTTCTCGCCTATTCACTGTTCTGCGCAATAAATGCCCGCACTGCCTCCACAACCTCCTTTATCGATTTCTGGGAAGTATCGATAGTCATATCGGCACGGGCATAAAAAGGCGCTCGCACCTTCAATAACGATTCTATTGCTTCTTTGGGAGAAGGGACGTTAAGAAGCGGCCTGTGCGCATACACGCGGGTCCTCTCCAGGATAACATCGACTTTTGCGGTAAGGCAAATCATAAAACCGGTCTCTTTCATAATACCTATGTTTTCTTCATCCAACACGATGCCTCCCCCGCAGGAGACTACCGCGTTGCTGTGTACGCTTATTTCCTTTAACGCACGTGTTTCGATTTTACGGAAGTAAGGCTCCCCTTTTTCTGTAAAGATGTCAACAATGGGCTGGCCTTCTTTTTCTTCAATCAAAACATCAAGGTCAATAAATCTGCTTTTTTGCTGGCGCGCAAGCTCCTGGCCCACCACACTCTTACCGGTGCCCATAAAACCGACCAGATAGGTGTTGTTCATAGGTCAAGGTCAAGGTTAAGGTTAAGGCTTAGGCTAAGGTTGAACTTAACCTCAACCTTAGCCTTGGCCTCATGCTTTTTATGCTTCGTATGCCGACAACACTGTTTCCTGAAGGGAATTCCGGGCCTCTTTGGTCTTGGGATAAAAAGAATTGTACCATTTGCCGTCCTTGGACTTCTCCTGCGGCATGGCTACGAACAATCCTTTCTGCCCTTGTACGAGGCGCAGGCCCCGCACTATAAAATCCCCCACTGCGATATCCACGAAGGCCTTCACTTTGGAATCGCCTTCAAAACGGAACAACCGCACTACCTCAAGCTCGATACCTTCTGCCATCTCTCTCACCTCCTTCGCCATTAACTGACGAAGGAAGAGAGGATTTCTAACGGATTCTTTTTAGGTAACGGGCATAACCGGCTTTGATATCCGAAAGGCTATCGCCTCCAAATTTCTCTAATAATGCATCTGCCAGCACGTATGCGACAGCGGATTCTGCGACAATGCCTGCCGATTCAACGACGCATATATCGGAACGCTGGACACTCGCTTTTGCTGGATGCCTGCTGCGAATATTCACGGAATCAAGGGGGTTCATAAGGGTAGAGATGGGCTTCATGCAACCCCTCAATACGACATCCTCTCCGTTTGAAATACCGCCCTCAATGCCTCCGGCGTTATTAGTGTTGCGGTAAAAACCTTTGCGTTTGGAGAAATAAATCGCATCGTGGATTTCTGACCCGAACTTCTGCGCATAGCCGGACCCCAGGCCGATTTCCACTGCCTTAATACCCGGTATGGACATTACTGCGCCCGCAAGCCGGCTATCCAAGCGCCTGTCAGGCTGCACATAGCTGCCCAACCCCGCAGGCACGCCTCTTGCAATTACCTCAAAAATCCCGCCCACGGTATCTTTATGCGCAATAGCCTGCTGTATTTTTTGTTTGATGGCTTTAGAGGTTTTACCCCCGCCTACAGACACAACGCCGCTACCCAGCGTAATGCGGAATTCGCGTAACAAGATTTTACATAACGCGCCTATCCCCACGGTAGCCGCAGTACTGCGTGCCGAAGCGCGCTCAAGTACATCCCTGGCATCGGTAAACCCGTACTTTAATAATCCGGCTAAATCCGCGTGGCCCGGGCGAGGGCATGCTACCAATTGTAGCCTGTCAATGCTGAAATCCTTATTTTTTATTAAAAGCGCGATCGGGCTGCCTAGAGAAATGCCTCTTCTTAACCCCGAGACCACTTCCGCTTTATCATTCTCAATCTGCATGCGCTTGCCTCGGCCAAAGCCTGCCTGCCTGCGTTTCAGTTCGGCATTAATCGCAGCGGGCTCTACCTTCAGGCCGGCCGGCATTCCCTCTAATACCGCAATCAGTCCCTTCCCATGCGATTCACCTGCAGTCAAATATCGTAACATCCTTACCTCCTAGGGACGGTTCTTACCTTATAATAGAAGTGTCCCTTTTTTTTAACTTTTTTAATGTAGAGGGGACAGTTTAGCTTCAAGCTAAGAACCGTCCCTCCAGAGACCGCGGTTATTGTCCCTGGCCTGTCTGTATAACTCTAAGAATAAATCCGCATATTTTACATTCGGCGGATACGTCATAAGGTCGGCGTATCCGGATGCGACGATGCTGGCATTCACAAAAATCGAGGTTCCGTAATCATGCGTATAATAAATCCCTTCTTGCGGCTTAAGATCCCCGGCTAACCCTAAATCTATGTAGACGTATGCAAGCAGGCGGCCGTAGCGGTCTTTTTTCTCAGCGTCAAATTCAAGCCTGACCCTTTTACCCTCAACCAATTGCCTCGTAAAGGCATACGCCCTTCTGCCCATTGCTTTAATGGTTTCGGTGTCCTGCGTTGACCTGCGGCTGTCGCGGTATAATTTCTGCGAATCGTGCATCTCGGGGGTATCAATGCCGATAAGGCGCACCCGTTTCCCATTCTCAAGGTGCAATGTATCCCCGTCAATAACCCTTGTTACCAAGACGCTTGAATAGGCTTGCTTTTTGCCGGTCTCGGAAGGGGCAATTGGGCTGCTTTCGGCTACAATCCCTTTCGACGCATAGCGGCTAAACGCTATTGCCGCAACAAGGCAGACTACAGCTATAAACCCGATGGCCTTTATGATATCTCTCATTGCTTCCTCCGATGCGGGGGTTTTTTTTATTGTACTATTTAATAATAGATAAAGCAATAGTTTTACATTATAATGGATGCATGGAATATGACCGTTTTCAAAAAGAGGCTATCGAGTACATAAACCAAGGCTATTCTGTCATCGTCTCAGCGCCTACAGGTGCAGGCAAAACCGCCATAGCCGAGCATATTATTACCGAATCCATCCCCGCACACCAGGGGGTCATTTATACCGCGCCCATCAAGGCCCTTTCGAACCAGAAATTCCGCGATTTCCAAAATCAATTCGGCGAGCGCATTGGAATCCTCACTGGAGATGTTTCAATGAACCAGTCGGCTCCGGTTTTGATTATGACTACCGAGATTTTCCGCAATAAAGTCCTTGATGAGCCTGAAAGCCTTGTGCCTTACTCTTGGGTTATCTTTGATGAAATCCATTATCTTGATAATCCCCAGCGGGGCACGGTTTGGGAAGAATCCCTGATGTTTTTGCCTACGCATATGAAAATCCTGGGCCTCTCCGCCACCATCCCTAACATCACGGAGCTTGCGCAATGGATAGAATCTATACATAACAAGCCGCTTAAAACCGTTATTGAGGAAAAACGGCCCGTGCCTTTGCATTTCCTCTTTCAGTGCCAGAACGAAATCACAAGCCAATTGCATGCGGTAAAACGGATACGCCATGGGCGGCAGAATAAGCTTTCCACGTTAATCGACTACCTGCGCGCAAAAGAAGGCTTCCCTTGTATTTACTTTGTCTTTGGGAGGAAAAGGGCGGAAGAGCTCGCCAAAGACCTGGCAACATTCAATTTTCTCAACCCCACCCAACAAGCCGCAATACTTTCGCTTTATGAGTCTCTCTGCAAACGGTTTGACCTAACCCATGAAAGGAGCGCGCAGGAGCTGCGCGCGCTGATCAGAAAAGGGATCGCCTTTCACCACGCAGGGATGCTGCCCACCCTTAAAGAAGTAATCGAACGGCTCTTTACCAGCAAACTCTTAAAGGTAATTTTTACCACCGAAACCTTCGCCCTCGGCATCAATATGCCGAGCCGCTCCGTCATCTTCGATGGGTTAAGAAAATTCTACGGGCATTATGTGAGGAATTTAAAAAACAGGGATTTCTACCAAATGGCGGGCCGGGCCGGAAGGCGGGGGATAGACAACGAGGGGTTTGTGTATTGCCGCTTAAACCTTGCCCGGACAAGCCTTGAGGAGACTAAGCATATTATCTACGGGGAGCCGGAAACCGTAAAAAGCCAGTTTAATACCTCGTATGCAACGATACTGAACCTCTATGAAAAATATAAAGAAGGGCTTTTTAAAATCTACCCTCTCTCCTTCCATTATTTCCAGACCGGAAAACACCAGCAGAAAGAGGCCTTGCGGCTGATGGAGGCGAAACTAAAACTGCTCAAAGAGCTGGGGTATATAGAAAAAAATACCCTCA
This sequence comes from Candidatus Omnitrophota bacterium, assembly GCA_040754255.1. Classification (GTDB taxonomy): domain Bacteria; phylum Omnitrophota; class Gorgyraeia; order Gygaellales; family Profunditerraquicolaceae; genus SURF-25. The sequence goes on from JBFMDA010000022.1 coordinate 7,378, forward strand.
CACAAAAAGGGTTGTTTGCAAAATCGGTATACGGTTATGAATTGCTGTTATCGGAATGTTATGAACAAAATCTGCTGGAGCAGCTTGATGAGTTCGGCCTCGGCATACTCGCTGCGGCAGTCGTGTTTGAGCCGAGAAAAAACCAGCATTTCCCCGGCCTCTCAAAGCCAAGCCGCCGCATAAAGATTTTTACGGAAGAGGTGTACGAACAGATAAAATCAAAAGAACGCAGATACAAAATCTACCCTTTTAGCAAATTTCCGTATTTCCACTTAAGCAATACCATGGAGGCGTGGCTGCGGGGGACGAGTTTCGACAAAATCCTTCAATGCGCTGATGTCGACGAGGGAGAAGTGGTGCGTTATTTCAGGATGGCAATACAGGTATTAAGAGAGATCTACGATTCAAAGGCATCCTCGTATATCCTAAAAGAGAGGGTTAAAGAAACTATCAGGGTTATTAACCGCGACATCGTAGATGCGGAAAAACAGCTCAGGGAAGGCTAAAACCGCACTTTTGAACCGACCGCAATATTGTGCCTCTTGGCAAATCCGGAAGTTACCTCAAGCACATACAGCGCTTTTTTAGCGGGAACAAGACTCTCACAGAACTCCTCACAAGGCCTCTGCTGTTCCTTTATATCGACAATCGTGCCGTCACCGGCAATCCAGATAATATCCAGGCTGAATTTCATTCCCTTCATCCAAAAACTATACCTTGCTTCCTGCCCAAATACAAAAAGCATGCCTTCTGCGTCGCTGAGTTTTTCTCTCCCCGATAAACCCCGCTGCTGCAGAGCCTCGGAACGGACAACCTCGGCAACAATACAGGTATTGTGCACGCAGATTTTTTTCTTTTCGCTTGCCCAGGAATAGGCTGCAAAAAAAACCAAAGAAACCAGAATGGCTATGCGCTTCACGCAAGAGGCTGAAATGGCGGCTTCCCTTCTTTGAATTGCAGGTAATCCTCGATAATTTTCTTGTGGTCAAATGCAAATTGCAGCTTCTTTAGCTCTGTCAAAGGCACAACCTTAAGCCCGGCAGCATCATCCCCTGCGCGTGGCATACCGCAGGCCTTGGCAATAAAAACCGTTCCGATGGTGTGGAACCTCGGGTCACGCGAGGGGTTAGAATACGTATGCAGCTGTACCAGGCCATGGATGCTAAGCCCTGTTTCTTCTTTGGCTTCTCGCCTGACCGCGTCCTCAAGGCTTTCCCCGTAATCTACAAAGCCTCCCGGCAATGCCCAGCCAAAAGGAGGGTTTTTCCGTTCTATAATCACTATGCCTTCGCCTATTTCTATGATTGCATCCACGGTCACAAAGGGGGTTTTTAACTGGTTCGCTATGTAGTCTAAGTACCGGAACACATTTACTTCAAACGACGCATATGCCTCTTGGTCATAGAGACAAAAAATAACCTCTTTAAGGCATGTCTTGTTCTCCCTGATGTGCTTGAATACCTCCTGCGCCATAATCTTTGCCGAAGCCAAAAGAGGAAACCCTCCCACACCGCACCCAAGCGCAGGGAATGCGACCGAGGCGACCTTTAAACCCTCTGCGACCTTAAGCGCATTACGGCATGAGAAACGGATTTTGGCTTCATCGGTCTTAAAATCCATGGCCATGGTCGCAGCATGAATCACATAGCGCGCAGGCAGCTTGCCGGCCTTGGTTGCCACTGCCCGGCCAACCTCTATGGGCCCTTTTTCTAATGCCTCTTCTTCGATATCCTTGCCGCCTTTTTTCTTGATTGCGCCGGCAACCCCACCGCCCATAACTAATTTGTTGTTGGCGGCATTCACGATTGCATCGACTTTCAGCTCGGTAATATCGCCCTTCGTAATTATAATCTCTGTATCGTTAATCTTCATAACTAGTCCTCGCGATACTATAAAAGGTCAAGGTTAAGGTTGAGGTTGAGGCTTAGTAAGACTTAGGTAGCGTGTATGGTATAAAGGTAAGGTTAATGGTCAGGTTGTTGGTGTAGGGTAATTGGTGTGTATTTTTTTTACACCACCTTCCTTGTCCATTAACCAGACTAATAACGTAACCCTTACCCAAGAACCACTGCGCTAGGCGTAATGCGTTTAGCGTTATTACACGCCTTACTCCGTACGCACTACGCACTACGCAATACGCACTACGAAATTATTCTCCTATTATTTTGACCAACACCCTCTTGCGCCGCTGCCCGTCAAACTCGCCGTAGAATATCTGTTCCCATGGGCCGAAATCGAGTTTACCCTCGGTGACTGCGACTACCGCCTCCCTGCCCATAATGGTCCTTTTCAAATGCGCATCGGCATTATCTTCTCCGCTGAGGTTATGCCGATATTTCTCTTTCGAAAACGGAGCAAGCCCCTCAAGCCACGTGTCGAAATCGCGATGCAGACCTTCTTCGTCGTCATTGATAAAAACGCTTGAGGTGATATGCATGGCATTCACCAGGCATAAGCCCTGGCGTATCTTGCTTTGCCTAAGCGCCTCTTCCACCTCCGAGGTGATATTGATAAACGCCTTGCGGTGTTTGGTGTTAAACTCAAGGTACTTGGTATATGACTTCATCGCAGCTTGTCCAGGATAAGCTTCTTGTTTTTCTGGTCAACGGTAAAATTGAACTGCTTTAAGAATGACATGCCCAAAAGTCCGTCCTTATAACTTGCGTCACCGGAATCGAGCATGACCGCAGCGCTTACGCCCTTAGCCTCAGCCCCTTCGATGCTCACTGATTCAAGGGAAACGAATTTCGCCTCGGTCTTACGGCCGTCTGCCATCTGAAGCGTGACGATATTTTTATCTTTTTTCATATTGACGCCGAGCTGTTTTCCGACAGCAGCCGACAGCACAATCACCGAAGCCCCGGTATCCAGAAGCAGCCGCGCCTTTACCTTTTTGTTGAGTAAGGCGTCCACAAATACGTGGCCGGCTTCCTGCGACAAGGAAACCTGTTGCGTACGCGGAGCTTCTTTTGAATTGCCCTGCTGCTTGGGTTCGGGCGGCTTGGCAGCTTTTTGCTGAAGCCATTTTTTTCGCAACAAGAACAACTCTTCTTCGCTGGAACGATAAATCCGCTCAATCTGGTCCTTGCGCAAACCCACCGTGCCAAAGCCTACGTCCAGCAATAGCCCTTCTTTGTCTTCGCTTTTGATAAATCCCTCAAGGCTCCTGCCGTTCGTTAAGTATACGGTATCGGCGTAGAGCGGCCCTGCGAATATTACCATGTGCACACATACCAACAAAAAACTAATTAGTAATTTTTGATTTTTCTTCATGGCTTACTTAAAATTATAGTGCTTGCGCACCGCCTGCGTTATATTCCAGGCACACGACAGCCCTTTCGGAAAAGTCACGAAGTCGCCTTTGCCGAATGCCGTCTTTGTGCCGTCCTTTGCCCTGACCTCAACACTACCCTCCAGTAAATAACATTCTTCGGTGCTGTCATAATACCAGTCAAAGCGCGATATTTCCTTTTCCCATACCGGCCAGGAAAAAATACCCCTTGCCTCTAATTCCTTGCGGCTTAACTTTTCTACCTTTATCTGCATATGCCACCTCAGGCGTTATGTATCCTGGTACCTTCCTGTATAGCCTTCGTTGACCTGGCGCATGCGTATAAATACAAGCTGGGCAATGCGCGCATTCTGTTTCAGGAGGAGCCCTTTTTCATTTTCTACGCAAAGGACAAACTCGCTCTTCCCGCGAAAACCAGCATCCCAGACCGCATGTTGGGTAAATGCCCCCACCCTTAATAACGAACTGCGCGAATACGCCAGCGCGACAAGGTCCAAAGGAAGTTTCACCGTTTCATTTGTCCTTATTTTATAGACGCCTCTTTTCAAATGCCACCAGCCGAATGCATCCTGGGGCTTCTGTTTCTGTGCGGGGATTTCCCTGCCTTCAGGGATATCCCTTTCTTTGTTTGAGAAATCGAGCGAGCCTGCCTCGGCGAACTCAAAGACCTTGGCAGCAGTCATGTCAAACCCGTTCGGGTTCAACTGGGTCGCTAAATCAATAAAATCCGAGACTAGCGCTTTCTCCTGTATCAGCGCCTCTATTTCCTGGCGGTTAAGTATCATTTCTGCTCCAGTTTCTTTTTTATGTCTTGCGGGATCGCCGCGGGCTTAAGGCCCTTATCCACAAAGACGAGCAAGGTCTTTGCCTGGACGACCACCCGGCCTTCCTGATTTTTTATCTCGTGGGCAAAGAGCAGCTTCACTCCGGAGAGCTCAAGGATCCTGCTTGAAACTTCAAGCACGTCGCCGTAGGCGGCAGGCGACTTGTAATCTATTTCCTGGCGCGCGACTACAAAATGGCTGCCGTGCGCAATAAGCTCTCTCATACGGATGTTGCGTTCGGCAAAAAACTCCGTGCGCGCTTCTTCAAGGTATTTCAGGTAATTGGCGTAATAGACGACCCCGCCGCAGTCCGTATCATGGTAGTAGATTTGTGTTTTCATCGGGTTACCTCGTTAATTTTGCCAAAATTTTTTGCTTTTCATAAAAGGGCAGCCGCATCTTCTGCACGAGACGGGAAAAAAAGTCAATGGTCGTATCGTAGGTCTTACAATCAACCGGATACGGCGTTGCATCCTTGCCTCCGTGCGCAAAGGAATAACGCGCAGGGTCGGTATAAGAAGGCTCGGCTCCGTAGATCACCTCGGATACCAGGCTTAATGCGCGCATGGTCTTGGGGCCCACCCCTTCAAGGGCTACGATTTTTTCATAATTATCCGGCTGTATGTCGCAGACTTTGAAAAGTATCTTTTCCAGATACCGGCTGCGGGAGAAATCTTCAAATACCACCGGATGCCTGCGGAATTCCTTATTTTCAAGTTTAAGCAATGTGAGGCGAGAATCTCCTTTCTCAAGCGAAACCATGCTGGAGACGCCACTTGTATGTTTTCTTATAATCTGGATATCCTTCATGAGGTTGCGATAGCCACCTTTAACCAAGTCTGTGCTCATGCTGCGGGTTCCTTGGCTCGTTTTTGCGGTCAGGTCAAGCGTAGGCACCCGGACCTGGCTGATAATCCCTGAATGCGGCTCGCACACAAGGTCAGAGATCGACTCAGAATACCAGTGGTAACGCCGGGCAGTCTGATGTATCGTGTTCATGCCCTGCTGCACTACCGTCCATGCGCCGTGCCTTGAAAAGATAAAACTGTGGTGGTAAATCTGGAAGCCGTCCTGCACGAGCGCACTATCGACCTTGGCGGCCATCCGGGAATTATACACCAGGTTGTTGACTTTTGCCTCCGGCAGGCTTAACCGCTCTCCCCATTCTTTGATCTGGTCAGGCGTCTTGCGGGAAGTCTTGCCTTTTCCACCGCAAATAAAAATGCCCAAATTCTTTTCCTGGCCGCGCAATGCCTCCTTTAAGGCAGCCGTAAGGATCGTAGTAAGCCCCGAGGCGTTCCAATCAAATGCAAGCACGGTGCCCAGCGACTGAAACCACACAGGGTCGGCAATCCTTTTCACAAACTCATCCGGGCCATACTCCTTCACAAGCACCCAGGCCATCTCTCTGCCTAATTTTACCATACGGTCAAATAGCCATTTCGGGCATTTCCCGTAATCGAGAGTAAACGTAGCGATGCCTTTTTGAATCATCCTTTACCCCGCAAAGACATATACCTTTCAGTGACCCTGCTTATCGAATTCATCATGCGGACCGCTTGCGCCGGGTACCGGCCCACCGCCGTCTCAGCCGATAACATAAGGTAGCCGCAACCATCCAGTATGGCATTTGCCACATCACTGACCTCGGCGCGCGTAGGGCTGAGATGTTCGGTCATACTCTCAAGCATCTGTGTCGCCGTAATGACGAACTTGCGCGCTTTCTTGCATTTCTTGATAATCTCTTTTTGGAATATGGGGACCATATAAATCGGTAACGATACCCCCAGGTCTCCCCTGGCAATCATAATGCCGTCGGAGGCGGAAATTATCTCATCCAGGTTTTTTAGGCCTTCCCGGTTCTCAATCTTGGCGATAAGGCGGCATTTTGGCAAACGGTATTTTAGCAACGCCCGCACCCGCTCCATATCTTGGGCAGACCTTACAAAAGACTGGGCGACGTAGTCGATTTTCTCTGTAACGCAGAACTCTAACGCTGCCTTATCTCCTGCAGTCATGCCTGAAAAAGTAAGCCTTGCCCCCGGGATATTAATCCCTTTTCTTTCCTTCAATATCCCCGGCCTGGTTACGACCGTATTTAACTGCTTCGCTGAGCGGCCCTCTACTGCTAATTCGATATTTCCGTCATCGATATATACGCGCTGGCCCTTTTGTATAGCCTTAAGGTCCCCCTTGTAATCGAACGGGATCCGTGAATGGGCGCCTGCGGCATCGCTTTGGACAAGATACAGACGCTGGCCTTTTTTTAACTCCACGGGGCTTTTAAGCCTTCCTACCCTGATACGGTATCCTTCCAGGTCTCCTAAAATTTCTATGTGCCTGCGGTTGTCCTTGTTGAGCTTCCTTATTAATGCAACTGCGGCGCGCTTGGCGCTAAAACTGCCGTGCGAGAAATTAAGCCTCGCTACATCGAGCCCGGCACGCATCATAGCGCGCAGGACGCCCTGGTGCAGAGAAGCAGGGCCGAGTGTAGCGATTATCTTAGTCTTTACCATAGACAAGAAAGGCAGCGTTCCTGAAAACGGGAAGTAGTGCGCAAAATAACGCGATGCCTGCCGCGTCAATAACCACATCAGCGCTGTTGCCCGACCTTGTTGTGATAAAACTCTGATGAAACTCATCGCTTATCGCATAGCCCAACGATATACACGCAGGCCACGCCAGAAGCCATATCGTTTTAAGCCTGAAAGAATTTCTAAATGCGCGGTATATGAGCATGGTGAGAATAAAATACTCGCTGACATGGGCGATTTTTCGTAAAATAAAATCCCACACGCCAAGATTGGTGGTAAGGGACTGGATGCCGGAGAGGTAAAAGATAAAGCCCGCCCATGCGCAGGGAAGAAGCCAGAGGTTAAGGAATTTCTTCATTTATTCGCCTATGAGCTGCACAATTACCCGGCGTTTTCTCTGCCGGTTGTCGAATTCCGCAAGCACTACCTGCTGCCATGTCCCCAGAAGCAACTTGCCGTCTTTGAAAGGAATAATCAGAGAAGGCCCTTGCAGGCTTGCCCTGAGATGGCTGAACCCGTTTGCATCGCCCCATGTCTCATCGTGGCGGTAATGTTTCCCCTGAGGGATAAGCTTCTCAAATAATTCCCTGATATCCTCGATCAATCCAGGCTCATATTCAAATGTGGTAATGGCTGCGGTTGAACCCACCACACACACCGACATCATGCCTTGCGCGAGCTTTGAAGAAGATAAGATTTTGGATACCGCATCGGTAATGTTCAGGAGGTCGGGGTTGCCTTTGGTAGAAAGCCTGATTTCTTCAGTAATGATCTGCATATGTATATTTTAGCGCGTTCGCGTTACTGCCCGCTGCGCACACCACGGCTGCACCGTACACGTACTGCAAAACGGCGATACCGGGGCACAGACATGCTGGCCGAACGCAACCATGACGGTATTGAGCATAATCCAGTATTTCTTAGGAATACGCCGCATCAGGGCTTCTTCGGTCTGTTCCGGGGTTTTTGTCCTGACCCAGCCGAGCCGGTTAGAGATCCTGTGCACATGCGTATCCACACAGATTGCCGGAATCCCAAACCCAAGGCCTAATACCAAATTCGCAGTTTTTCTGCCTACCCCTTTAAGGCTCAGCAATTGCTCCTGTGTCCGGGGGACTTTCCCCGCAAAATCACTGAGCAGCCTGTGGCTAAGCGCAATAATAGTTTTTGCCTTGGTGCGGTAAAAACCAACAGGATAGATTATTCGCACAAGCCTTACCGCAGATAATTGTATCATCTTTTTGGGGGTGTCTGCAAGCGCAAATAACCGCTTGCCTGCCTGGTGCGTAACTGCGTCTTTAGTCCGCAGGCTTAAAATACAGGATATCAATACAAGGTAAGGGTCTTTTGTGCGGGAGGTAATGGTAACAGAAGGCAGGGCGAATTGCCTCACCTGTCTTTTCATGCGCGATATGATTTTTATCGTGTGTCCCAAAGGAAAAATTATTTTAAAAAGGAATAAGGCTAGGTATGAAAAAATAATAAGAATCCTAGCCTTATTCTAAAACAGTTATCCGCGTTTAATGAAACGGATAACCAGAAGTACGAACAGATACGCAATAACCAGCACCGTCGAAAGGAGCAAGATTACCCCGATGATAGCCGGTATGTTCTTGATGATGTTCCCAAGGAGCTTTAAGAAATTGATCCTAGCAGTAAGCATATTCTCTTGAATGGAACGTTTTTGTTCTTTAAGCACCTTCTCTGACACCCGCGGCTCGTGGAAGCTCACGGTAATAGTGGTAAAGGAAACTGCGTTGTTAAGATACTCGACCTTATTCTTTAAATCCTCTATACGCTTACGTATAGGGGTCAATTCAGATTCAAGCCGCATAGCTTCAGGAATAGACACCTGCCTTCTCTGCAGCGCCTCAAGCATTTTGTTATACACGATCATCGCGGTCCCAAGCTGGGTATTGAGATTGGCGTATTCCTGGCTGACATCCTGGCTGTTGGCATAAGAACTTTCTACCTTGCCCAAGGAGTTAATTCTATCAAGCGCAACGAGGAATTGATCCTTCGGGATGCGCATGGTAATCGTACCTCCCTGCCTGCCTTCTTTGTCTTTGTAAAAATTAGAAGAAGCAAGGTATCCGCCCAGCTCCTGGCAAATCAAAGATGCGCGCTTAAATGCCTCATTGCCGTCTTCAACCTCAAGATTTACGTTTGCGGTGCGAATAATTTTTTTCCCTTCGCCGGTAGCAGGAAGGACCGGCTCAACTACGATTATCGAACCTTGCCCAGGCGCTGGTTCTGTCTGCGAGGCATATTCCCTGCTCGAAGTAACACTCAACGTACCTTCTTCTCCCCAACTTCTATCATCACCCATGCTGCTTTTTATGCCACCGACCATCTTGGCACTGCGCGTGATGCTGCCGCCCGCACCGTTCACATCATAAGGCCCGAATGCGGCGGCATCGGCATGTTGCTGCTTGCTTTTTCCTGAGAGAGATATGAGAGGTTGGCTGTATGATTCTGAAATTTCCTCCACCGCGCCTTTCAATCTTCCTCGCAATCCTCTTTTTACGTACAACTGCATTGAGCCTAAAAATGCAATCACCAAAATCATGGCTAATACGCTTGAAGGAATCAAAATAGCTACTGTCCTCTTTTTCATGGTAACCTCGCCCTTTTCTAATTCCGCACGCACAATCTTGTTTTTTACCCCGTTGTCAAAATCAGGGCTAAGGCCAGGAAGCGACCATGTCTTAAGCGCCTCTGAAAGCTTCTTAAGCCTAAAAAGTTCTTGAGTGCATACCGCGCAACTGTCCAAATGAGCCTTCACCGTTTTAGCCCGTCGCTCGGAGAGCTGGTTATCAAGATACGCACTCAATTCTTTTATTACATGTCGCCTAAACATTATATCCTCCTTCAGGTCCCATATAAGGAAGAAGTTTATTTTTCAACTGAACCCTAGCCCTGTAGAGTAAGGTCTTGACTGTGCCTACGGGTTTGTGTAATATTTGTCCTATTTCCCGGTAATCCAGGTTTTCGTATTCTCTCAAAATCAAGGCTTCTTTTTGGAGAAAAGGCAGGCCTTGGATGCAGCGTTTCACTATCTCGGACATCTCGTTGCCCGAAGCTACCTGTTGCGGAGAAGGGTCCGGGCTTTCAAAATCCATCAATTCATCGGGTGCATCGTGTTTCCTCGGCCAGAATACCAGCCATTTCGTTTTGCGCATCCTGCTGATGCAAAGGTTGTGCGCAATGCTGAATATCCACGTCCGGAACTTGCCGATCGGCCTATACTCGTTACGGAACTGATGAATTTTAAGAAAAACTTCCTGCGCGATATCTTGTGCTTCTGTTGCATTACGGCTTAAGCGCAGCGCAAAGCGGTAGAGTGGGTTCCTATAGCGGATGAGAAGCTCATCCATGGCGTTCATTTCCCCTTCTTGATATTTACACATCAGCTCTTCGTCGCTCATATTCTGCACTTTTTAAGCCCTTCCTCTTCTCCACTCTATTAAACGCGCACGCATAAGAAAAGTTTCAACTTTTTTCTGTAATTATTGAGTCCTTAAGCATCCTCCGTTTCCCTGCCTTAAGGGGTTCCTCCGGGTAGCCCAGGCTTATTATCGCGGCAAGCTCAAGCCCTCCGGGAAGGCCAAGGCAATGGGATGCCTCTTCTTTCCTATTGAGGATCTCTCCCAGCCAGCAGGCGCCTAACCCCAGCGAATGCGCCTCTAAAAGCATATTCTGGATACAGGCGCCGACTGCCATAAGGTCTTTTTCTCTATGGTAAGAATCTTTGAGACTAAGGCATACCGCAATCGCAATGGGGGCTTCTTCTATGATGCGTCCGTATTTGGTAAAAGAGGCGAGTTTATTTTTGACTGCGGTATCTTCGACTACAAGGAACCGCCACGGCTGATTATTGAGGCCCGAAGGTGCCCAGCGGCCCGCCTCTAAGACAGACCGTATAACGGCATCGGGGGGAATTTGCTTTTTATATTTTCGTACGGAACGCCGCGATTGGACCAATCCCAATACATTCATACTGCGCGGTGAGTAGTATAGAGAATAAGAATGACGGGGTGAATATAGAGCCTTAGCTATTGCCTAAGCAACAGGTCAATGCGCATAATGAGTTCGTCGCTGGTCACGGGCTTTGCGATAAAAGGATGACCTGCAATCTCTCCGGCGCCCTCCTCCACTTCGCTCTTTAACGCAAGTGCGGTCAAGAATACGACACGTATGTCCTTGGTAGCCTTGTCCTGTGCCAGGGCTGCTGCGATATCGCCTCCGTCCATTTCAGGCATAAATACATCCAGTAGCACTAAATCCGGATGGAATGATTTTGCCAGGGCAAGGCCTTCCTGAGACTTGGTAGTGTAGTTTACTTCGAACCGGCCTGTCTTTTCCAGCACCGACTTGGTGAATTGACAGATGTCTTCTTCGTCATCGATAACCAGGATCTTTTTCTTGTCAGCCACAGGGCCACCCCCTTATGTGTTGTTACTTAATCTTCCACTCGTAGTCATTGCCTGCGCTATTGAATACTTCAACCGGCGTGCCGGAAGGCGCGTCTTCCTGCAGGCGCTTGGCATACATCTTCTGTACCTCTGCTACAGAAATGCCGTTTTTCCCGGCAATGGCCGTATAAATAACCATCCTGTCCTTGTTCTCGGCGGCAATAAGCGGCTCAACAGGAGGGTCGGTGAACCCGGGTTTGCGCATTTCGACCAATCCCTTGCTGTTTTCGCCGATTATACCCTGTTTCTGCCAGGCCTCTAGCGCAGATTTCCTGTCTTTACGCCGCAGCGCGGCTTTTTCCACATCAGCATCCAGCGCTTCCTGCGCATAGGCGGAGCCGACCAGGTAACGCATCAGGCTTTGTGTATTGGCTTTGGAAGAAGGCTGTGTTCCCCCTGACACAATGCTTTCGATAGCATCAATATCCTTGGCAACGTGTTGGTAAATATCCAGCCTCATAGAGATATCTACTTTGATCGGCTCTTTTGCGCCTTCTACTCTTACCCGCGCGCATCCGAAAAGTAGGAACATCCCCATTGCCGCTATCAGCATCTTCTTCATTACGTACCCCTTTCCTTTATCAAGTCGTGGATTACAATGGATATAGCGCGTTTTCCTTGGGGCCCGTCAAGCTCAAGGCCCAACTCAATATCCTCGCCCCGCATACCCATATGTGCCTCACCTATATTATAGTGGTAATTTTTGAAACTTTCTACTAATATCTCCAACGACTGCTTATTGCGTTGTGCCATGCGTTCAAGAAAACTGGTATCTTTGATGGTAAGCATGCCTCCCGGCTTGCGCATGGTAAAATCGCCCCTTAAGGCGGTAATGCCTGTTCCTTGAGCCTCGCATTGAAGCTCGCCGCGCAGTATCCCGGTCATCTCCGCCTTTTCGTCAAGGTCAAAGTCATGGATAATATTTTTTAGGTTAGCGTCCGCAGTCTTTAGGCGCAGCACATACTGCGGTGTGCCTGCCATCGTGAAGGAAAAACCGCCTTCCAGGGCCCCGCCGAAACCGCGCGCAGAGAACGGCGAGCAGAATAAAAACGGCCCTTGAAGCATCGGCTTTGATGCAAGCGAAGTTATGGTAATCTTATCATACACAACCTCTTCTATCGCCAACATTCCTTCCTTGCCTTGCGCTGCTTCAAAGAAGGCGTTGTGGACCTTAATTGCTCCCATTTCCAATTTGTTGCACGAAAGAGTAACGGAATCAAGCAGCCCCTCTGAAGGCCTTATTCTGGCAGAAAGTGTTGCTTCTAACGATACGTCTTTTGATGCCACGTCAATACTGATATTGTTCAGCTCCAGGGAATTCACCTGAAAGCTTTTTGAGGCAGGGGCCTGCGCTACGCCGTATGAACCGATTAAGGCCTGCTCCGGCATGCGCATAGTTAAGACAACGCCTTCGAAGGAAATACTGCGTATCACTCTGCGTATCAACGACACAGGAGTATAGCGTATTACTGCTTCTTTTATATTTATAGTAAGGGCCTTGCGGTGAGTGATCTTGATATCGCTTAACAGGAGGGAATTAACGAGGCTGCCTTTACAGGCACCGATAGAAACATTACTGTCTAACAAAGCAGCACTCAGTTGCTTTTCAAGCCTCGTAACCAACAATGGCTTTGCCAAAAGCAATAACAAATAACTGCAGAGGACAGATATGGCGATTAAGACCACAAGGCGTTTCATAACGAAAAGGGCTCTTAAGTTACGGTGCAATGATTTTTGCCGCGGCCTTTAATGCGTCCTGCGTAGTCTTGATTTTCCCTATTGCCTGCAACTCGCGCAACTGTGCAAGGAGAGTGCCTATTAAGGGAGAGGGCGTAAGGCCCAGCCGCTTCATAAGTATATTGCCGTTCACAAGGGGGAGCTGTTTTTTCTGGTGTAAAGAGGCGAAGTATTCGGCAACCAGGCGGCGGATAAGCCTCTCATGGCGTGCGCGCGTCATTTCGATGGTGCGATACCCATGCGTAGCCCTTTGGTCAGCCAAAGAAATCAAAAGGATGCTTACTGCCTCATTCCCCGCATCACGGAAAAACCTGAATTTCGCCCGCTTCGTCAGCACGGGATTCGTGGCAAGATAACCCGGCCGTAGGTGGCAGAAGGTCATCTGTTTTATTGCGCGCACTTCGGCGTTGGAAAGCTTAAGCCTTGAGCCTATCTCTTCGATCATCGCTGCGCCGACCCGCTCGTGGCCGTGAAAAGACACTTTGCCTTTTTCAACGCGAAACGTGCGCGGCTTGCCGATATCGTGAAGCAAGCCTATCAGCTTAACCAATGAGGCACGGGGCCTTCCCGCAGAAAATTCTTCCTGCAGGTACTTGCCTGCCTCTTCATTGCGGGCGCTATGCGCAATAATTGCCTCCAGGTATTTTAACGTAAGAAGGCTATGCCCGAATACATCAAGGCGGTGAAAGGGGCGCTTAAAAGGCCTCTGCATCGCTTTGATTTCCGGAAAGACTATCTCCAATATTCCGTGCCTGGCAAGCTGCTGCATGCATTCAAACGATTTTTGAGCTGACAGGGCCCTGAACAGTTCATCCCGTATCCGCTCTTTGGCAACGCTTCCTAATCGGCGCTTCCTGCGCACCGCAGCAGCCAGGGTCTTTTTTTCTATCGCAAAATCAAATAGGGAAGCAAAACTGAACGCCCTAAGGATCCTTAACGGGTCGTCGTCAAACCCGACGGGCGTAATCATGCGTATAAGGCGCTGCGCTAAATCTTTTTTGCCTGCGTGCGGGTCTATCAAAGAGGCACTAAAGGGCTTTTTGCCAAACAGCTCTTTTAGCTCCAGGGCAATGCTGTTAATGGTAAAGTCCCGGTTACGCAGGTCTTCTTCTAATGTAGAGCCTTTGAAATCCGTAAAATCAAGCGTGTACGTCTTATGCGCTGTTTTTTTTACTACGCGGGCACAGCCATGCTCCTTATCCAGGATGACAAAACCGGCAGACATTTTTTTTGCGACTGCCCTGGCGAACGCGATCGCCTGCGTACGCAGGCAAAAATCAAGGTCCGGATTGTCTTTTAAACGCCGCGCAAGTAAGTCCCGCAGCGCCCCGCCTACCAGGAAAAGCCGGATATTGTTTTTCTGGGAAAGCCTGTATACTTCCTCAAGCAGTGAGAGTGTTTCCGGAGGGAAGGTGCCGCTATTTTTCATCAGAAGGCTCAACCTTACTTATGATTTCGTCTTCGACAAATATCGGCGCGTGGGCCCGCACCGCAAGCGCGATGCTGTCGGAAGGCCTAGCATCAATAACCCTGGACTGCCCGTCTTGAGTCTTGATGACTAATTTGGCGTGAAACGTATTGTCTTTAAGCGAATCAATAATGACTTTGTCGATATGCGCCTGCAGGTTCTCTATGGTTGCGAACAGCAAATCGTGGGTCATCGGCCGCGGAGGGTTAAACCCGCTGATTTTTAATTTTATCGCAGAGGCTTCATTAATGCCGATTACGATAGGCAAAAGCCGGCTGCCGTTCTTTTCTTTAAGTACGATGAGCTGGTCGTGTCTCTTCTCGTCGATGACTATTTTATTAAGCTCGACCTCTATCATTTACCCGGAGCCCCCTTCTTAAACCGTATCCCTGCGTTTTTCTTGGTAAGTATGCCCTTAAGCTCTTCCATGAACTGGCTGACGTCTTTGAATTGGCGGTACACCGACGCGAAGCGCACGTATGCCACATCGTCAAGCGTTTTGAGCTTCTCGATTACCAGCTCCCCGATCCTCGTAGAGGGGATCTCGCGTATTGCCTTCTTCATGATCTCTCTCTCCACCTGGGAAATTATCTCTTCCATCTTCTCGATGCTTACCGGCCTTTTTTCACAGGCCTTGATAATGCCGCTTAAAATTTTCTTGCGGTCAAACGGCTGGCGCTGCCCGTCTTTTTTTATCACCAAAAGCGAGGTCTCTTCTATGTATTCATAGGTCGTAAAACGCTTCTTGCACTTTAGGCACTCGCGCCTGCGCCGGATAGCCTTGCCTTCCTGGCTTAGCCTTGAGTCAACGACCTTATCTTCCTGATAGCCGCAATAAGGGCACTTCATCTGTGTCCTATACTTTTATTACCCTGAGTTTTATTTTTGCCTGGTTAAGGAACTCAAGGGCCATTTTATCTGGGTAGCCGGCAGTAATCACAATCTCTTTGATGCCGGCATTAATAAGCATCTTGGCACAGATAATGCAGGGCTGGTTGGTGATATAAATACTGCTGTCTTTTGCGCATATGCCGTATAAGGAAGCCTGGATAATCGCATTCTGTTCTGCGTGCAGCCCCCGGCAAAGCTCATGCCTCTGGCCCGAGGGGATCTTGAGTTCTTCCCGCAAGCACCCTATGTCCAGGCAATGCGGCAACCCTGAAGGGGCGCCGTTATAGCCGGTGGCAAGGATGCGCTTGTCTTTTACAATTACCGCCCCCACCTGCCGCCTAAGGCAGGTGCTCCTTTGGGACACAAGCCGGGCAATCTGGATAAAATATTCATCCCAGCTGATTCTTTTCCTTTGCGTCTTATTTTTTTTCATGGCATTGATCTAATATGCGTTCAATTCCGGGTATAACGGAAATTGCCTGGTTAACTCCAATACCTCTTCTTTAATCCCCTGTAACAGCGCTGCGTCGTTACGAGCCTGGATGGCGCGGTCAATCAGGCCTGCAATCGTATCGATCTGCGGCTCTTGTATGCCCCGCGTCGTTATGGCGGGCGTGCCTAAACGGACCCCGCTAGTAGACGCAGGCGGCAGGGGGTCATAGGGAATAAGGTTTTTGTTCACTGTAATATTCACCTCGCCCAGCACGCCTTGCGCTTCCTTGCCGGTAACAGCGCGGGAAGTCAAATCCACCAGCATCAGGTGGGTATCAGTCCCTCCGCTGACAATGCGAAACCCTTTCTCCATCAGTTTCTCGGCCAGGCGGCGGCTGTTTTTTACAATCCTTTGCTGATACGCCTTAAACGCTTCGGTCTGCGCCTCTTTGAAGGCAACCGCCTTGGCAGCAATCACGTGCATCAACGGCCCTCCCTGCATACCGGGGAATACCAGCGAATCGAGCTTCTTGGCAAATTCCTTCTTTGCCAGTATAAACCCTCCGCGCGGCCCCCTCAATGTCTTATGGGTCGTGGAGGTAACGAAATCAGCGTAAGGCACAGGCGAAGGGTGCAGTCCCGCCGCAACGAGCCCGGCAATGTGCGCCATATCCACAAAAAGATAACACCCGGCCTTGTCACAGATAGAGCGGAGCCTCTTAAAGTCGATTTCGCGCGGATACGCCGAAGCACCGGCTAATATTAATTTCGGCTTGTGCTCCGCGGCCAAAGATTCGATCTGGTCGTAGTCGATGCGCTCGGTTTTTCTGTCTACGCCGTAAGGCACTGGCCGGTAGAACATCCCGGAAAAATTATGCGAGTGGCCGTGGGAAAGGTGCCCGCCGCAGG
>JBFMDA010000023.1:0-23885 GCA_040754255.1 Candidatus Omnitrophota bacterium
TTTCTCCAGGAAGTTGTCTTTTTTAAAATCGCGCAACCATTTTTTCATGATAATCCAGCCGCCGAAACGAACCACATCGTTACGCCATGGCCGGTACCATTTTCTCCAGCCTGACCTGATATTATGCAAAAAGAAAAGCAGCGCCGGGAAAGAAAATATATTGAGCACGATTTTGAACATATAGTGAAATTGATAAAACCTTCCCATGATCTTCCTTACCGATAGTTGCATCTCTTCGGCCTTCATGGGCTCATCCGGTTCAAATAGCGGAAAGATACCGTCATAATACTCCCACCCTACATCCTCAAGCGGATACACCCTTCCCTGTTTCAGGAGCCTCTGCCTTAAGTCTGTACCGGGTAAAGGAATAGGCAACAAAACTTGTATAGTGTCGATCTTGGCTTTTTTGATAAAACTCCTGATGCGCTTTACCCGTTCCCTTGAGGGCATCTTAAAACTTACCCCCTCTTCCATGGGATAGCCGAAAATGAACATGCCGTGTATAAGAAATCCGAATTTATGGTATATCCTGGTGAGCCGTATCATTTCCTCAGGCTTTAAATGCTTATTCATCGCTTCCAATTCTTCTTTTATCGGCGATTCAAAACCAATAGCGACGGAGTTAATGCCTGCTTGCCTCATCGCAGCAAGCAATTCGTGGTCATTAGCTTTGTCCAGGCGGATCTGCACTGTAAAATCAAGCCTTCTGCCGATATTCTGCTGGTAATCCTTAAGCATCTGGCAGAACCGTATGGTTTCATCGCGCTGTTGCCCAAAGAGGTCGTCAACAATGAAGAAATGCCGGGCTTCCATTGTTTCCAAAAGAAAACTGATGCGTTCGAGCATGCGTTCAGGCGCCGAATAGCGCGGTTTACCTTTAACAGTGCAAAACTCGCATTCCATCCCGCAGCCCCTGATTCTTTCTATAGGGTAAATCTTTATCCTCGCATACCGCACCAATGAGAAATCCGGAAGAGGCAGCTTATCAAAATCGCTCAAAGGCTCCCTCTTGGGGGTAAACAGGACTTCTCCTTGCTTTAAATACGCAAGGCCTTTGATTGTACTTACGTCTCTATCATCTTCTAATGCGCGCAAAAGCTCTTTAATGGCCTCTTCCCCCTCCCCGATCACCACATAGTCAATCCCCGAATGCAGCGCCTCGCTTATATTTTCTTTCATGAAATGCTGGCCACCCGCAATGGTAATAACCCCCTTCTCTTTATAAAAGCGGGCTATTTGATAGAGCCGGGGTATCGTGCTTGTCAGGCCGCCGTAAAGCCCCACCACATCCGCAGGCCTCAATCTTTGTAAAAACCCATGGTCAGCGCCTGTTGCATCGCCCTTAGGCCCATAGCGGCGCAGGTTATTCTCATCAATAACCTCAACATCCCAGCCTTCCATTTCATTCACTGAACTGGCAACGCACACCGGCCCCAACGCAGTAGTCTTGTTGGCGATAAAAGAATAAATATTGAACGCCGGGTAGCCCGGAATCACTATCCTTAACCGGAATCTTTTTTTGGCATGATCCAACATACTACATACCCCTCCTTTTTTTATTATACCACTTTCGTCATATAATGCATTTAATTTAGCGCAATAAGGGCAAAAAGAAAGGCCGGACATCAGTCCGGCCAGTAGGCTACAAAGAAATACCCTGCTATAACGTTATTCTTTCCACCAGGCTCCCCGGTATGCCTCTACCGCCCAAGGCGTAAACGGAGGCATATTGCCCGATGCAAAATCAGTATCATAACTCCAATTCCTGTTAGGCGCAGTATACTGCGGATTACCATACACCCAGGCACCCTGGGCAATCTGGCTGTTCCAGAGCTCGACAAAAGAACCCTTAATTTTCAATTCTTTGCCTGTCCACTTCTCATGCATGCGCGGATAGTTCTCAAGGCCGCCGTTATAGTGCCCCGTAGACGTCTGGTCAATGCCGGAAATAAACGCGGCATTCACTTCGGTATTGCTGGCAACCCGGTAATCCACGGATTTGGTGCTATTCGCATCGCTCCAGCTGTTCGAAAGCAAATTAACCGCATCGCTGTATACCGCAGAGGGTTTCTTGTTAACCGTATTATAACTGCCCTGCACATATACAGGGTCATTGGAGACGACTGTCAAGCCGCTGTTACGGTATATCTGGGAGCCGTTTACCAGGCGCACCCCAGGGCTCTGATTGCTGGGGGCATCATTTCTTGTCGCGTAGATCAATCCGTTAGCGGGAAGATTATTCGCAAAGCTTGGGCTGCCCTCCACGTCACCCGGCGCATACCCCGCAAGTTTCTTGAGGTCAACATTGGTCATGCGCACATACTTGCCTTCCCTGTTATTATAAAAGGTGGTAGTGGTGGTAACAGTGCCTGCAGGCATATCAGTCCCTTCAACCAAAGGCACGCCGCTTTTTGTGATTACCCCGTTTTCAATTTTTACGCCTGCCTGGCTGGCATAGTAGCCATCCGGCTGAATCGAACCGACAGAAGGCGCGGTCAATTCGGTCACGCCGTGCACGCTGCTCTTTACAGTGCCGTTCCAGCGGGTCTGCGATTCAGTCAACCAATTCGCAGCATCGCTATCAAGGCCGGCCATAGCTTCAAATTCAGTCGTACCAGCCTTTTTGATAGATACGGTCCCCAGCATGATATCAGAGCTATCCTTGCGATGATTGTAAATATCCCCGGCAGAATGTAAATATTCATTATCAATGGTAAGCGTCGCATGCGTGCCCAAATACATATCTTTATTGGTATGGATCCTCCCCGCAAATGTCATAGAGGCTCCAGGCAATATTTCCAAATCATCGTTGTAAAATACCGCATGCTGGAAGGCATAAATAAGCCTCCTTAAAAAAGCCTGTTTTAAGGTCGCAGTAATTTCGCCATACGTAGGGTGCACTGCGGTCGCAGTAACAATATAGGCCTTCACAAATACAGTGCTGCCGTCGGGGTCGCTTACCACTTGCGTGCCGTTTGTGATGTTCGCCGCAGCGATAAACGATTCAACCGTAGCGCCGGACGGAAACAACGTGGAATTGGAATAGGTGGTCGTAATAGTCCCGTTTGCCGGATAGCGGTCAATATTCGGGTCTATCTGATAGTTAGCAATTGCATAATTAAATTTCTTGATCGCATCCTCAAGCCCGCCTTCTGCGAGGTAAAACACCTCGTTCTGGGCTTTCTGCCTTTGCACGAGCAGCCGTTCATTCGCATTTCTAAGCAGGAATGCGCCTAAAATAGCAGCTGCTACCACCAGGATCCCATACAATAACACGAATGCCTGCGCCTTCGCATGTTTCTTGTGCAATATGAACTCTCTCATTGAGCACCCCCCTTAATTACCTGTTCCTCAACTTTATGATAGAACGCAGATTAATCGTTACGTTCCTGTGAAAGGGCGTCATTCTCTGAAGCGTCAACAATACCCGCAGTTCGTCATTGTAAAGAGTGGGGTTTATCGCATTGTCCTCAAATTCAACATTGGCAACATCCCTGCATAAGATAGTACTCGTACTATTTGCCACGCGCAGCAACTCCTTGTCTGCCGCGACATATTGATACTGGACCGGATGGGCAATGTCCCATTCGGTACTGCCGGTCGCATTCAACACCAACCCATTCCCGTCAATATCCTGCGGGAGGTAAAATGTAACATTGTGGTTATTCGGTACATCGGGGATAGTAAGGTTGGCTGAAGGAAAAACGGTTGAGGTGCGCGTTGCGCAATATAATTCATTCGACATAAGCCCTATCGCGTTGCGTGCTGCAGAACGCAGCTCCGTATCATAGGTTGATGACTGCCACACATCTATAGCCTGGATAAAAAACTGCGCCATTAGTAATGACAGCACCACAAAAATGACTACCGATAAAAGCGTTTCAATCAAGGTAAACCCATACTCTTTTTTAACAGCCTCTTGCCTCATAAAATCACCGTGTCTTTTTCGTCGTCAGCCTGTTTCCGTATTGCCTGCCGACCTGGTCTTGCCAGTTAACGGTAACCATAATTTCAAGCGGGTCGCCGGTTGTGTTAGTGTAGGTAACCACTATCTGTTCTCCCTTTAGCGTATAATTGCCGGTTATGTTCGCATAAGGGTTCGCCGCAGGGCCGTTTATTGTGCCGTTAGGGAATTTCGTGGTCAATTCGTTAAAAGGCGTGCATTTAATCCGCTCCAGCATATCTACCGCATCATCCAGGGCAACCGTATTGCCTTTGGCAATTTCGGAAAGAAAAATATTGCCCACGTACCCCTGCAAAATCGCAATAGTGGCAATTACGCCTATTGCAACGGCAACAAGCAGTTCAACTAAGGTTATGCCTGACGTAATTCTCTTTTTTGTCATTTTTCTTTCCATTGTAATAAAAAAATCAGTTTACCTACACGAATGATAGGCAAACTGATCCCCCTCTACCTTGGCAACCAGGCTATCCCCTAAGGACCCTTGGCTTTGCCCCGCCATACGGTACGTTACAATGGCGGATCTGCCGGTGTTATGGCAGAGCCCCAAGATTACTCTTGGTTTGCCTTTATCATGCAGGTACCCACCCTTTTTCTTTCTAACAATAAAGTATAACATAAAATTTTGAGTTTTTCTTGTAAAAAACCGTATATCTGCCGTGTTAGCATTCCTACCTGCGGCGCACTATTTTCAGGGCAAAAAACGATACAATGTAGGCGGCCATGCCGCAACATAACGAAATTACCAGGTACCCAAACAGGACCGGAAAGATAATTTTTAAGAAACTAAGTGAAAAAACGTCTTTCCAGCGGAAATCTCCCATCAAGAAAAACCACCGCGCCCTTATTTCCTGCCATTCTATGTTATATACTGCCGCGCCGATCTTTACCGCCGCCAAGAACGTCACCACGCTCATCCAGGTGTTGGTAAGAACGCTTCCCGCTAAGGCGGCAGCGCGGTTTAACCGTAATAGTGCAGCCAGCACAAGAGCGGCAATCGGACCTGTCCCCGGTATTATCCCTAACGTTACCCCGAGGCCAAATCCTAACGCAACCCTCTGCGTAGTGTCGTTGATTTTGACAAGCGCAAAAAATACATTACGCAAAAACCGGCTGCACGCGCAATCTGCTAACATTCTCATAGCCCCTGTTGGATCACCGATAATTCGTCGATGGCCTGGTCAAGGCTTTTTTGAATCGACCTCTCCATCCAGTCAGGCAGTTCTTCTTTTATCTTCTCTTTAAACTCTCCCCTAAGCCACAACACCCGGACAGCCCTGGGCACGCCGCCAAGCATGAATTTAAAGTCTATGTACGGCTTCTTGATCTTGGTAAGGCTTAGGAGCTTCTTGAAGGATACGGACTGGTTAAGCAACTCCGATGACATCTGTATGTCCATTTCCCCCTCTACCCTGCCGTTGGTATCCCAATGGGCGTCCATCATAAAATCCTTGCTGCGAAGAGAAAGGCCGCGCATCCTTACAAGCTCTTGGGAGAGGGTAAAATAAAGGTGCATGGCGCTAAACCCCATATTGGTTAACGAAGGAAGCCTGATAATCGAGGCAAGCAAATCGAGGTCTGCAGCGCCGTTCCTTACATAACATCTCGCTTTCAAAAATTCATTTTCTGAATTATCGAACTTAAGCAAGGTTTCCATCGTACCCGACAACAATTTGCTGGTAACGTTGAGGTCAGGGATCAGTTCGCGTACGTCTATGTCATTGCCCTTGATAAATCCGTTGAACAAAGCCTTATTCTTTATGTCCACGGTCATTTTCCCGCTAAAACGGCCCTGGTAGCCCTTAAACCCGATATCGTTGATAGCGAAACGGTTTTTCCCTATTCTAAATATTGAGGAGAACTCGCCAAAATACAATTTGTGGTCTCCTGCGGCACCGTGCTTAACCAGGCTGACTGAATCTGCCTTCAATGATTTCTCTAGGGGGTTAAAATAATCAAAATCGACATTCCTGAATTCGGCCTTTAGGTCGAGGGGCTCGTTCTTTCTCTTATAAATGCCGCTTACCGAAAGCGTGCCTTTCATGGTGTGTTTGATCTTTCCCTCAAAAACAGCTTCCAACTTAGTAAGGAAAGGGTCGTGGAATGCAATAAATTGTTGCGGGAACGATAACATACAAAACACTTTCGGCTCCCGGAGCGCATAAAATTCAAAGGCCAAATTAAGAGGAAGGTTGTTAAGCCAGAAATTTGCGTTACGGATCTTAAGCGCCCCGCGGGCAAATTCAAGTTCGCCGTTTAAATTTTTTATATCGAACACCTCACCGGATGAAATATGGTATCTAAAACTGCAATCAATCGCATACCCTGCCAGCGAGAATTCGGAATTGTCCATAGGGCCGTGGATCTTAAGAGAGACAAAGATGCTTCCGGAGGGGTGAAAATTATTCTTCAAAAACCCGATGCTTGAAACCTGTACCGTAGAAGGTATAAACGTGATGTCCAGGCGCGGGTTGTATTCGGCAAAATCCCGGTTTACGCCCATACCGATGATCTGCTCTTTGCCTATATTCAGGAGTATCATATCCATCACAAAATCATTGCCTCTTACTTTTCCCTGCATTGCGCAATCAAACTCCTCCTGAATTAGCTTCTGTTGGAAAAAGCGCGTAACGAACAAGCGGTCGGACATCAGGTACTTAAAATGCAATTTACCTTTGAAGCGGACATGTCCGGAGGAATCCAGCCGGATCCGGGCTTTTCGCAAAGACAGGTATATGTCATGTTCAAATGAAGGCTTGTCCGTGAAAAATATCTGCGCGTGCCCCACATACACACTAGTGTTAATAAGCCGTATCCCTGCGGGTTGATTTTTAAAACGGGAGAGCCTCTTGTAAATATCGCTGTATACTATTTGGAGATTTAAGCCTTGGGGTTCCCGTTTAACCAGAAAAAGCGCTTCGTGGACCCTGATTGCATCGAGCACGATCTTGCCGCGGAACAGTGAGGTTAAAGAGAGGGGAATCGACGCAGACTTGATATAAATGCTTGGCTGCTCCTCCTGGGCGCAAAAAATAGCTACCCCCCTTACAACCACCCCGCGTAAGTAGTTGAACCCTATGGATTCGATTTCAAGGCGGCACCCGAAAAGGTCACTCAGGAATGCGATAAGTTGGGGGCTGGATTTCTGGAAGGAATAAGAAAGGATCCCCTGGAATGCGGCGGCCAAGAACACAAAGGAGAAAAGCAGTACCCATAGCCTCCTATGGCCTAACCTCAAGAAAGGCTTCATTATTTTTGAATACTTCGATCTTGTCGACATAATCGACGATGTCGTAGCGGTTATTCAAAATGGAGGTATATGACTTTGTTTTTGAATCGCTAAAAACCAAAAAAAGCGACTTGGAAAAGAATTTTTCTTTCAATCTCACTAATGCTTCGGGGTCCGCTTGGTATTGAGAAATGATCTTATAAAGCATCGCATACGCAAATACCGCGATTTTATCCTTGGGGTTGGCTTCTATACAATACTGGAGCTCATCGAATGCATCGTTATAATTTTTAATTTGGAAATAATACTCTGCGAGCGCAAACCGGATCTCATTGGCATGCGCTGACTCGGGATTATCCCTCAGATACGCGGAAAGCCGCATAAACGCAAAGTCGGAATTCTCCTTCCTCACCTCTTTTATGAACGCATTAAAATCGCTCGCAGGGACAAAAGTCGCGCAGGAAGAAATGAGTACGGACAATAAGACATACAGTATCAGCGTAGCCACTACTCGTTGCGTGCATATCCTTTGTGTTCCTTGTGTATTCATCATCATTATCTTATTGTGCCATAACCTTTGCATAAAGCCAGCTTTTTTATACGGTAACCCTTTTCTTTAAAAAGAAGGTTTCAGGTTCTCCCCGGCAAAACGCGCGAGGCCAAAAGAATCCTGCGTCCATCCGTTGCCCAGGCCGCAGCGCTCCATTAGTGTGTGCGCATGCGTATATTCCCGGCGGTAAAGCGTTCTGTTGAGCTCCTCGAAATTACGCGCACGGTAAGAAGGGGTGTATTGGCTCATGAGGCTGATGTATGTGTCTTGTGATATTTCATCCGCAATAAAACGCATTATGCCTTCTGTCCCGGCAATCCCTGCAGGCAATACCAGGTGGCGTATAATAATGCCCTTTTGCATAATCCCTTGCGAGTCAAATTCGGCAACGCCGACCTGCGAGTACATCCGTTTCAGGGAATCTCGGTTATAATGAGGGTAGCCGGCAGCATCCGAATATTTAAGAGCCATCCGGTCTTCATTGTAACGCATATCAACAAGGTATATATCGACTATTCCCTCCAGAAGGCCGATACTGTCCGCGCGCTCATACCCTGAGGTATTATATACAATGGGGATGCGCAGGCCTTTTTCGGCAGCAATAAGGAGCGCGGCGAGTATCTGCGGCATTACGTGCGTGGGCGTGACCAGGTTAATGTTATGGCATTGCATCTGCTGCAATGAGAGCATGCTTTCAGCCAGTTCTTCAGGGCTCACTTCCTTGCCCCGGCCCTCTTGGCTGAATTCAAAATTTTGGCAGTACACGCAAGCCATATTACAGCCTGAGAAAAAAATAGTGCCGGAACCGTGGATTCCGGAGATCGCAGGCTCTTCGCCGTGGTGCGCGAGGAAACTGAAAACCTTCGCCTCCAGGCCGCTGCGGCAATACCCCATTTGGCCCTTTAGGCGGTTTACTTTACAGCGACGGGGACAGAGTTCGCAAGAGGCGAGCATCTTTGTAGCCTGGTCGCTAATTTCTTTAAGCCTGCCTGAATTATATGCTTCGATATATACAGCCATGTTCGTAGTGCGTATCGCGTACAGCGTAGTGCGTACGGAGTACGGCGCTTAACGCGAAACGCAATACGCATAACGCCACCCTTGGGTGTTGGGTCAGGTTGTGGGTCTAGTGAGTAGGTAAGGTAGGTAGTGTAAAAAAGAACACACACCACTAACCCTATACCAATATCCTAACCATTAACCTTAGCCTTAGCCTTAGCCTTAGCCTTAGCCTTGACCTTGACCTTTTTATCCTTTACCTGTTGCGAATATATCTCCCTTATCCTATTAAAAATTTCAATATACGCCTGGGTCCTGTAATCGGGGTACGTCCACTCCCATGGCTGAAATGAATCCTTCTTAAACAAAAGCGTCATTTCCGCATATATTCCTTTTCCTAAGTATATGCGGTGCACATAATCTTTGGTCGAAGCGAGCACAAACTTGGCAAGGGTAAGATAACCCGGGTCTATATTGATACAACGCCTCCCGCGCTGCGCAAGCGTTGCCTCTAATGAGTTGGTAAAGATTTTGACGCGCGGGAGCTTTTCGGGAAGAATAAGCGCTTTAAAACTGATAAATACTCGCGTCAGATCTTTTCCGAGCTCTTTCTCGTAATAGTCCGTGAAGGTAAAAGGAATGGGTGCGCTTTGGTAGTCTACTTCTCCGAAGGCGCGCCTAAGCGGCTGGAGGGCTTTTTGGAGTAACCCGTTATCCCCACAAATAAAACCGATAACAAGCTTAACGGGCAAAGGCTTACTGGCTTTTCCCATTTGCCGGAGTCCGCAGGGGAAGCTTAGGAAACGAATTGATTAACGTACTGGGATATTTTTTTACGGCAAGAATCGGTAATTCCGTTAAAGAATATGGCCACGTTGAACCCGCCCGAAGCCTCATCTTCTGCCCTGACAATTACTCCCTTGCACTCGACCACAGATATACCCCTGCGGTTATGCATATCGGCGAGGGGAAGGTTTAATTTTATGTTCACCTTGGTAAAAGGAGGAACGTATTTTGCAATATGGCAATACGCCCCTACACAACTTATGTTTTTTGTGCTGGTTGCAAAATCGTAGCCATTGGCGATCACGTTAATGGGTAACTGCTGTGCTATCCTCGGAGAAATCCTTCTTTCTGCCTTTATAATTTTTGTCATTTTTTCGCCTCTTCTTCTGTGCCTTTCTTCGCACTCACGGCTTTAAGCCAGCACTTTTTAGTACAGTAATATTTCCCGTCACGGTAATATTTTTTTAGTTTCTTCAGGGGCTTATTACAACCAAGACAATTGGTTTGTTTTTCTACTGGTTTAGTTTCGGTTTCCATTCGCAAGTCCTTCTGGTTGAAAAAGATATGGGTTAGATTAAAACTATTTCTTTACAGAATTCCCGTATTACAATACAGAAATTATAGCACATATTTTCACGCTGTCAATAGCCTCGTTTCGTAGTGCGTATTGCGTATAGCGTAGTGCGTAAAGTGACAAATACCAAAATACCCTGCCTACCGGCAGGCAGGGTATTTGTGCATTTGTCATTACCATCGCTACCTAAGCCTTGACCTTAACCTTACTTAACCTAAACCTTAACCTTAGCCTTTTATACTATTGTTTTCCGGCGATTACTCTATCGAGAACGATATGATAATATTAAACGACAACTGCGGATAATCGAGCTCTTTCGGGAAGGGCGGAAAAGGCGCTGAATTACGGATGCTGCGCAACGCAACTTCCCTAAGGTAAGGGCCGCCGGTAGACTTGTCTTCATGCAGTTTTACTTCCCTTAAGGAACCGTCATAGGCGATTACGAAAGAAAGGTATACATCTCCCGTATCATTGCGTATGTAATTCTGGTACGCTGCTCGTTTTATCTTTTCCCGCACAATCTGATAATAGCTCATGTAAGAATTGCTGGTTATCTTGCCGGGGTCAAGCGGCGGAAGGGAAATTTTTTTCTTGATCGCAATAATGTCCGGCTTGATCACTTCCGGCCGCACAAGCGGGAGGTTGGAAAAATCTGAAGACGCAAGCTGGCTTCTTCTTTCCGGGCCCATCAGGCTTTCGTCATTAATAAACGGCGGAGGAGCGGGTTTTTTAAGAGGTAGTTTTGAAAGCATATCCGATGCCTCCTGCCTCCTTGCCAGGGCAGGCCTGGGCCTGTCGTTATTATGCGGGGAGTTTTTTAAATATACTATTTCCATCCGGGACGGTTTTTTATCGGGTAAGGCGATATTAAAATGCGGCGTACGCATAAAAGCCAGCCCGTGGATAACAAACGACACTAAAAAGGCGATTTGAAACGTTTTGTCCGAAAGCATATCGTGTTTAGGGTATCATATTTCCCTGCCTCTGGCAACACTAAGTTTAGGGGGTCAAAATTTTACTTTGCCTCCCGTTACGATATTCCTACCCGGAGAAGGATAATATCCCCTCTCGCCATATACGGTCGATATTGCCCCGTATTCGGAATACTGCGCATCAAATATATTATTAACGCCGAGGAACCAACTCACATTACTGCGTGGCCTTAGGGTGAGCCTAAGATCCAATGTAGTATAGTCGTTCATAGTAGGATAATTATGCGCCTGGTCGTTAATAAAATACTGCTCTCCCGTGTAATTAAGCATCACTGCAAGGCTGACGTTTTCCCAGGGTTTGAGTGTTGCGCCCAGTGATGCCCTGTGCCTTGGCACAAGCGGTATTCTGTGCCCCCGATAGCTGCCTCCTTTAAAAAAGGCATCGGTAAAGGTATATTGCCCTGAAAACGCAAGGCCGCGCAGTGCATTCCAGGTTATGGAATATTCCAGCCCCCGGTGTATGGTCTTATCGTAATTCTTATTTTCATACGTCGCGGGGTCATAATATAGCTCATTGCGCAGCCTCATATCAAAATATGTTATCGACTGCGTTAATGATTTTGCGGGATTATGCACGTAGCCTATTTCATAATTATATGCGGTCTGCGGCATCAGCCCGGTGTTAACCGGCGGGCTTGACCAGATACTATAGTACTCATCAGTAGACGGCAGCCTAAAACTTTTGGTATAGTGAAAGAACAGCTTTGACGCCTCATTCAAAGAATAATTCAGCCCGAGGTTTAAGGCTTCTTCGTCGACTTTTAGGACCTGGCTAACGTAAGTAGAATTCCAGAAAAGGTCGCTGGTCCAAGGGCCCTCCTGAGGGGTAGAATCAAAGGCGTACCTGGCCTTTTCGAAACGGTAACCCGCCAAGAATGTCAGGGCTTTATTGAGCGCTAATTCGTCCTGGAGATAGTAGCCTTGCGTTTCTTTATCGATGGCAGTCCTGCGCGTTTTTGCGCCTTGATAATAGCTCAGCCCGGAAAACGAATATGCGTCAATCAGGGAGTCGGAACGGTAAAAATCAACCCCCCCTATCAATTTATTATCCCGGCCAAGTAATTCCTGGCGGTACACAAGCGAAGGCCGGAAGCTCACGGTGTCTATTTTCCTGCCTTCTACTGCCTGGGAAGACAAAAGGTTGTTGTCAACATACCTTGACCTGTAAGATAGATGGCTTTGCATATCAAGGTCACTGGTAATGGCATGCTCCACCCCCAAATCTACCGACCAGTCCTTTTCTCCCACATCGTCATCGGGGAATTTTGTATCTCGGCGCGTACATGCCTTAAGCTGGCTCTCCCGCAGCGCTCCGGGCATGCCGAAATCTGCATCATGATAGTTTGCTGCGATGGTAAATTTAGTCGTGTCTGTGGGGTCAATAATAAATTTTGAATCAAAATCCTCCGAGCGGTAATAGCTATTCTGCCTGTAGCCGTTTGTCGAATAACCACCCAGGCGCATCATATAGGAAAGGCGCTGGGCCTGGCCGCTTAAGGTGACCCTTTCTGAATCCATTTGATAGCTTCCTACTTGTGTTTCTACTTCAACGGACGGCTTGCCCGAACCTCGCTTAGTAATGATATTAATCGTTCCGCCAACCGCGTTATCCCCGTAAAGCACGCTGCCTGAGCCCCGGATTATTTCGATTCGTTCAACCGTATCAAGCGGGACTTGAGTCCATGCAGTGCCGCTTAAGTCTATTTCGTTGACCCTTCTTCCGTCAATAAGCACAAGGGTGTTGCTGGCGGCAAACTCGCCGAACCCTCTTAAATCTACTGTTGCCTTGTTGCCCGTTCCGTAATAATCCCTGACTGTCACGCCCGGCGATGCACGCAACACATCAACTATTGTTTCGGCATTTGAATTCTCTATATCTTGAGAAGAGATAACAGTCACGGAGGCAGGCACAGAACCAAGGGCATGGCTGTAACGCAACGGTGTTACCACGATCTTTTCGAGGTTAATCCCTTCAGCCTCAGCCGGCCCTTCCTGGCAGCTTGCAGCTGGCGGGATACTCATTAACACAAAAAACACGACACGCAACAACAACGATCCATACTTCATATTCCCCTCCTCTAAAAACAAAAAACCCTTGATGCATAATCTGCATCAAGGGTATACCCTGTTTTACTTCGCCCTCTTTAGCCTCTGCGCGGGCTAATGCACGGACACTCTCGCCTCAAGGCAGGTATTCTGACTTAGGGGAACTTCTCTCTCCTGCGCCTTCCCAGCCTTTTATAAGCCAGTGGCACTTCGCAGGATTTCGCCCCCTCTACAGCAGCGGGACTGTGGCCGAATTAGACAGCCTTCCCTTACCCTGAAACGACCTATCTATTAAAAATCAGTTAAAAGAACCCTGGCAAACCTGGTATTCCTTACTCTACTGGCAATTATTTCGTATGCGCCGAAGAAAAGCGTTGCGTATACCAGCGTCGCAACGGTAAAGTCCCGTAAAAACGGCAATGCCATGGCATAGCAGGAAATCAGGCCTTGCAGCGTGTGCGGGTACCAACCCATTGCCCACACGCCGAAATTCGAAACGATAAAAAACACTAAAGACCCGAGTAAAGAAAAACCGAATACCTTGACCGGGCTATTGTCCTTCTTAAGCGACATTCCCATTAACGCGACTAACAGGAAACCACCCCAGGTAAAAAAGACTACGTTATGCATCCCGATTATCAGGTCGCTTGCAACCATCAGCAACAGCGGAACGATGAATGCGTGCCTTTTCTTAAGGGAGGCTGCGCCAAACAGGGCGATTGCCGCGACGGGTGTGAAATTGGGGACATGAGGAATTATTCTTAACATAAATCCGACAACTACTAAACTTATTGCTAACATGTGTACCTCCTGTATGTTCTAATTATATAGGCTGAGTAATTATTGTCAAGTTTTTTTAGTTAACTTGCTTTCTTTTAAAACATCAAATTCAAAGAACCAAATCACAAATAAGCACCAAATTCCAATAACCGAATGACCAAACCTGATATGTTTTGGTCATTGGTCATTTGGACATTGGGACTTATTTGGAATTTGAGTTTTGGGATTTGCGATTTGTCATTTACTCAATATTCTATTCCCCTTCGTGCCCTAATGCCCTTCTTATAATAATGCTTCACTTCCTTTATCTCGCTGACTAAATCCGCAAGCCTGATTATCGCCCTGTCGGCGTTGCGTCCGGTCAATATTAATTCCAAATGCCTGGGCGTGCGCCTTAAGAAACTCACCACCTCCTGCGGGGTCAACAGCTTCAGTTTCATCGCAACATTGATTTCATCAAGTATCACTATATCATAGCGGTTTTTACGCAGGCAGTCTTCGATACGTTTCAACCCCTGCTGCGCACGCGCGATGTCCTCTGCACCGGGCCGCCCCTTGATGAAACAGCCTCTACCAAGCTGCTCAATTGTAATATTTTTTATTTTTTTTAACGAACTGCATTCGCTGTACGGCCTGCCTTTAATAAAT
The DNA here is from genome assembly GCA_040754255.1 of Candidatus Omnitrophota bacterium. Taxonomy (GTDB): domain Bacteria; phylum Omnitrophota; class Gorgyraeia; order Gygaellales; family Profunditerraquicolaceae; genus SURF-25. The sequence continues at coordinate 14,566 of JBFMDA010000023.1, forward strand.
TGCCCTATGTATACCTTAAACCCTGCTCCTGCGGCGCGCACTGCAAGGCCTAATGCCGCAGTAGTCTTGCCTTTGCCTTCTCCGGTATATACGTGTATCATCCCATCACCGCTTTCCAGCTTAAAGCCCCTACTTTACACATAGCCAGCACAAGCAGCCCGGCGATTACAATCCCAGAAATTATCGCGGGGAACGCGTACCTAAACCGTATCTTGAACAAAGAAGCTGCGACTGCGCCGGTCCAGGCTCCGGTCATGGGCAAAGGAATAGCGACAAACAAGGCGAGGCCTAACGCCTCATACCGCTGTATCTTATCCGCTCTTTTTCTCGTGCGCTCGAACAGCCAGTCAAAAAATCTTGACCAGAACTTGAATTTTCTCAATCTACTGGAAATAGGGTCTAGTAAAATGAGTAACGGGATAACGGGAAGCGCATTACCGGCTACCGATAGCCAAAAGGCCTTACTAAAAGTCATGCCCCAATACAAAGCCAGAGGTATCGCGCCCCTTAATTCCGAAACCGGCAGACCCGCGATAATCGCTATTGCCAGTTCTTTCGGTATATCCTTTAGCCAATGGATAAGTAAAGTAAGCATTGATTTAATTATTCACCTTTGCCCCGTATTTTCCCACAAGAGGCACAAATACGCAATCACAAATTTTGCGGTAGGTAATCTTATCCCGCTCTTTTTCGGCCAGTGTCAATACCTGCCCGAAAGAGCCTCCCAGCGGCATAACAAGCTTGCCGCCGTTACGCAATTGCTCCAACAACGGCAAAGGCACTCTCGGCGCAGCTGCGGTAACGATAATCCTGTCAAAAGGTGCATATTCCTGCCATCCAAGCGTGCCGTCTCCCGTCATAATGGATATGTTGCCATACCCTAATTCCTTCAGAAGCGCTTCTGCCCTGCTGGCAAGCACCTCATGCCGCTCAATGCTGTATACATGCAAAGCCCGCTCTGCCAATATCGCAGCCTGGTAACCCGAGCCTGTCCCGATTTCAAGGACCGCGTGGGAAGAACCCACCTCAAGGCATTCAGTCATTAGTGCCACGATATAAGGCTGCGAAATAGTCTGGCCTTCGCCTATCGATAGAGGAAAATCGCCGTATGCACTGTCTTTTAGCTCAGGCAATACAAACTTATGGCGCTCTACCTTATTGAACGCCTCCAGGACTCCGGGGTCATGTATCCCCCGTGCCCTTAATTGCTCTTCTACCATCGCTGATCTTAATAAGGCGTAGTCCATATCTGGCCTACCATAAAGGCGATAAAACGCAAGGTATCCACAAACGGGTTGATGTGGCTTTTCTCACGGCTGTAGACGGTCTTGACCGGGATAGATTCTATCCGGAAGCCATGGCGCGCTGCCTTAAGTAACAGTTCGGTCTCCGTTTCAAACTTAAACGAGGCAAGGCGAAACGATTGCAATGTGGCTTTTTTAATCAGGCGGAAGCCGCATTGTGAATCAGGAATATCCTGCATTGACGCGATAGAAATAAGCCACGACATAAACATGTTGGTGAGAATGCGTACGCGCGGCATATACTTGGTTTCCTGCATCCTGTTGCCTATGAAAATACCTGACGCAGAGTTTTCTGCCCTGTGTACAAAAAAAGGTATATCTTCTGCCAGGTGTTGGCCGTCGCCATCCATAGTGATAACTGCGTCAAAGCCGTGTTCCATCGCATACGCAAACCCCCTGACCAAAGATGCGCCTTTACCCTTATTGGAAATGTTTCTTATGACTGCTGCGCCGGCGCTTTGCGCGGCCTGCGAGGTACCGTCTAAAGAGCCGTCATCAATGACAACTACATCGATCTTCTGGAGGCGTATGGCGTGTATCAAGCTCCCTATAGCCTGTGCTTCATTATAGGCAGGTATAATGACGCAAACTCTCATAAAACCTAATCTTTCCAGTATTGCCTGAACATAAACCACTGCTCAGGGTATTTTTTGATGTATTCCTCTACGATGGCGGTATACCGGGCCATGGCAGCCATCAAGTAGTCATCGCTGAGCTTCTTGCGCACGCCGGTATCTGTGGTGGGCTGAAACGTCTCAACCGGCTTCTCGACTACAAACGTAAAAGTGTCGTCCGGGTTCCTCAAGAGGAATGCAGGTATTATAGCTGCCTCTGTCTTAAGGCCCAGCACCGCAGCTCCGGGAGGGATAATCGCCTTCCTGCCTAAGAATTCAAGCAGCAGGCCTTTGTCTGTAAAATCCCTATCGATGACCAGCGCGATAATCTCATTATTGTTCAGGCGCCGGATACATTGCTGTAATGCCCTCCCTAATGGGATTACGCCCATGCCCTTGCTGTTACGTTGCGCATTAAAGAAATCATCCACTTTTTTGTGCTTATGGGGAAGCGCCACCGCAAGTATCGGATATCCTAAAAGGCCCAACAGTACCCCTCCCAACTCCCAATTTCCCAGATGAGCGGTAATCAGGATGATCCCCTTTCCTCTGGAGAGCGCCTCATCCAAATACCCGATGTTCTTTGTACCGATTGTGCGCATGACGACCTTTTTGTTCAATAGGGGGAACCGGAAAAAATCAACCAGGTATTTGGCAAAATTACGGAACATTCGGATACGGATCTTTTCTATCTCCGGGGGGGATTTTTCGGGGAAGATAGCCTGCAAATTGCCGGTAACGGCCTTGCGGTCTTTTGAGCCGAAGAGGGTTGCGCGTAGGTCGGAAAAAAAGATTGCGATAGCATAACTGAACCGCAGCGGAAGATGCAGCGCTAAAAACTGGCCTAGGCGGTACAGGATATAATCGACCATAATTATGAAGGTATGGAATCCAGCAGAAATCTCGCGATGTCCATGCTGGCATGGGGCTTGGCAATACCTGCGGCGGCTTCGCGGAGGCAGCGCAATTGTCCGGGGTCGCTCAATAAATTCTCTACGATAAAATTGATCTCTTGCGGGTTATCCACTTCGATTGCAGCCCCCTTTTCAGTCAGGTACACGGTATTACTCGCCTCCTGGCCGGGAAGCGGGTTGACAATAATCATGGGGAGTTGCTTTGCCAGGGCCTCGGAAGTGGTAATGCCTCCGGGCTTGGTAATGATAATGTCGGAAATACTCATTAATTCGTTGACATTATTTGCGTAGCCTAGCAGGGAAATGTGTTTTTTATATCTCTTGATTTTTTTCTTAAGCGAGTTATACAGCTTCTTATTCGACCCTGTTACCACTATTGATTGAAAATCGCTTTGCACCCTGTCTAAGGATTTCAGGATTTTCTCGATGGGCCCAAGCCCGTGGCCTCCGCCCATAATCAAAAGTGTTCCGTAGTGAGATTTAAGGTTAAGGCGCGCAGCAGCAATTTTTTTATCTACCGGCTCGTTGAACTTCGGGTCAAAAGGGATTCCGAACGTTTTTATCTTATCCAGAGGTATCCCCTTTTCAGCCAGGCGGCGGGTAACTTCATCTGAAGGCGAGGCATAATAATTTATAGTATCGTAAATCCAGTAAGAGTGCGGCACGAAATCCGTCAGTATCGCCACCAACGGGATATTAGAACGGTACGTTTTCTTATAATCGGCAACCATGCCGCAGGGGTATGCCTGCGAGCAGGCAACGATATCGGGCTTAAAATCGCAAAAAAGGGAATGGAGTTTCGGGGAATTGAGCCTGTGGATTGCGCCTTTTATGCGCTTTATCCGCTTTAGGATAGAAGGGTTGTCATAAAGGTAATCCCAGACCTTAGGCGTCCTTTTGATTACCGTCATATAAAGACGGCCCACAATCTTCTCGGCAATAGGGTTAGTATAATTGAACCCGTTTATATTGAGGATTTCCGTATCCGCAGAAAGCTTCTTTATCGCATGCTCTACGGCAAGGGTCGCGCTATGATGTCCCGAAATTTCCGTGATATACATTAATAGAATGCGTTTTCTCGCCATATTAAACTCTGCCCTCCTGGCACAGCGTAATAAAGACCTCGGCAATAAGGGGATGGAATTGCCTGCCGCTTAGCTGCTGGATCTCATTGATTGCAACCTCCCTTGATTTTGCGGCGCGGTACACCCTGTTGGTAGTCATGGCGTCGAATGCGTCGGCAACCGCTATGATCGAGGCAATCATAGGTATCTGTTCGCCTTTTAAGCCTTCAGGATAGCCGGAACCGTCGTATCGTTCATGGTGGTACTTTACTCCAAGAATCACCTCTTCCAGCTCCTTAATCGACTGAAGTATATTGACCCCTATCACAGGATGCTCTTTAATCTTAACCCACTCATCCTGGGTAAGGGGTTCTGTTTTATTGAGGATGGATTCAGGCACTCCGATTTTGCCGATATCGTGCAAAAGGCAGGCAACGTGCAGATTCTCCATAAAAACCGCATCAGCGTATGTTTTATTCTGATGGGCCATTTTCCTGGCAATCTCAAGGCCAAGTGACGTGACCCTGTTGGTGTGGCCGTGGGTATAATGGTCTTTGGCTTCAATCGCTGCTGCCAAGGCCACGGTAGTATTAAAAAACAGCCGCTTCTTTTTGTCCAGCTCGTTTTCAAGCTCGCGGAAGAGCTGGGCGTTGCGTATAGCCATTGCCACATCGGAAGCCAGCGCCATAAAAAAATCGAGTTCGTCCTGGCCAAAGACAGCCCCGTCGCTCTTCTTGCCAAGCAACAAGAGCGCCAGGAGCTCGTCTCTAAAATAGCTGGGCACACATACTACCGATTCATAAATGCCCATTTGATGTGCCGCGCCCTTAAGCAGCTCTTTTGCCGCATCATCAGAGTTACTGTGTAGTATCTCCTCTGCCTTGTCGAGGAGGAACGGGCCGCCGTTAAAAATCTTCCTGCTTCTTGCGTCAAGGAAAAACTGGATCAGCGGATTATCGGTATCCATACGGGCAAAGCCTGCGGGTATCTTAACACCTACTTTCCCTTTGGAGATATCCAGCACATACGTGCTTCTGTCTTTTTCGTGCAGCAGGATCGCCGCATGGCTGACCTTAATACGATGCACAATAGTGCGGGCTATCATCTTAATCAGCACATCCGGCTCATGCACCAGGATCATGCTCTTGGCTGCGGTCTCGAGTTCTTTCTTGTAGTTGATAGTCATGGAGTCAGTTATATAAGGCTAAGGCCAAGGCTTAGGTAGTAATGTGTCAAGGGTTCAGCTCCTTGAGGACGATCCTTTCAAGCTCATCGAGTTCAAGCGGTTTATGCACATACCCTTTCACACCCAGCTCTTCGCAGCGCTTACAGGCCTCATCCTCTTCCGGCTTTTTACCGGTCACCATAATGACTTTTACCTGGCTGTCTTTTTTGCGTATGGCTTCCAGGGTTTCAATCCCGTCCATGCCCGACATTTTAATATCAAGCAGGATAAGATCGGGTCTATTTCTTTCAAAAACTGAAAGCGCCTCTTCCCCGCTGCCTGCGACTTCTACTTCGATTTTGCGCTTTCTGAAGAAACTGGCCGCGAATTCCCTGACATCTGCTTCGTCGTCAACAATCATTAATTTAGCCATTGTAACCCTCCCTCGAGCCAAATCCTTATTATCCTGGTTTACAACACGTTCGTATTGCGTACAGAGTAAAAACGGTTATTGGGCAAAGGTTAGGTCATTGGTTAGGTGAACGGGTAAAAGTAGATAGTGTTAAATATCCACCGATAACCTTACACTAACAACCTAACCATTAACCTTACCCTTACACCATACACGCTACCTTAGCCTCAACTTTAGCCTTACTCAGCCTCAGCCTTAGCCTTTGCGTAACTTACGCTATTGGTAGCTCTACGATAAACCTCGTCCCCACCTTATGCTCCGATTCGAAATTGATGGTACCCAGGTGGTTTTCAATAATAATCTTTCTGACCACATAGAGCCCAAGGCCCGTACCTTTTCGCGAAGAAACTTTTGTTGTAAAGAAGGGCGTAAATATCTTTTTCTTGTCTTCATCCCGCACGCCCATCCCATTATCCTCGATTAGGATCTCAATGGTAGAATCCTTCGCGGTTGCCGAAACCCGTATTTTACCGCGGTAGCCGGGTTCTTTCAGGGTAGTCCGGCGTTCAACCATCGAATCGTAACCGTTATCGATAAAATTAAAAAAGACTTCTTGTAATTGTACCATATTCCCTTTAATCTTCGGGAGGTCTTTGGGGTAATCGCGGATAATATCGATTTCGGACAGCTTGACCTTGTATTGCACCATATCAAGGGTCCCGTCAATAATCTGGTCAAGTGCCAGCGCCTCAAATGCCTTGTCACCCTTACGGGTATATTTCAAAATCCCCTTAACCACCTCCCCGCCCTGCATTACATTTGACTGGATCCGGTCAAGGGCATGCTGAATCTGCTTTACCATTTCCTGGACTTCAGGAGTACATTTGGAGATATCGGTCATCTTGATGGTATCAATGGTGTCTCCGGCAATCAATGAAAGCGCGTAGAACCGGTTGTTTATCTGATGAGAAAGCCCGTCAGCCATGGTACCGATAGTTGCCATTTTCTCTGCCTGTGCAATCTGGTCCTGCATTGCCTGGGCTTCTTCGTAGAATTGGGCGTTTTCTATTGCCAGTGCTGCCTGGCTTGAAAGCACCTGGAATACATCAAGGTCATCAGGGCTGTACATCTGGCCGGATAGTTTATCCCCCAACACGATAAAACCGATAAATTTTGTTTCCAGGAATGTCGGAATAATGACGGCGGCATAGAGGGCGCGCATAACTTCTTCAAGATGCTTATACTGAGGATCGGTATAATCCTGCATCTGGTGTTTTATTTCTTCATATACGATGGGCTTACGGGTTGCGCCAATCCAGTTAACCAGGATGTTGTCCGGGTCAATCTTAGGGATAGGAATCCTTCCCCTGTCGCGGCTTACCTGGCAGACATACTCATTTCGCTCTTCATCAAAAAGGTATATAGCTGCATAGGACAATCTTACGGTCTTGGTAACGATATGGGCGATTAAGTTAAGCAGCTTTCTTAAGTCACGAATGCGCGTCATTCCTATTGAGGCCTGTTTTAAGGTGTCTTGATACCTCCTCTGCTCCCTCAATAATCGCGCTTCTGCCTTATGGCTGATGTAAATATATATGAATGGCCCTACGGTCGCCAAGCCTGCCATTAGGCCTAACGGCGCTGCCCACCAGTTGCCTGCAAAAGTTCTGATTAACCATTCTTTTGCTAAGAAAACTAACGCGAAAGGAATGCCTAGAACGATGGTATAAACAGCAATAAATAACCCTGCGCGTGTTATCGCGATACGAATATCCATTAAACGATAACGAACAATGGTATAGCCTACAATCGCTAGAGAAACAAAAGCAGGCACATAACCGAATGGATAAATTCGTATTCCATAATTAGGCAAAAAGTCTATAGAAGCCAAATTAAATACGAAATAGGCCAAAAAGACATACCTGATTTGAATTAATTTTAGGGGAGGGATTTTCTCTTTAACTATCCAACCAAAATACAACATAATAACAGAAGCAAATGTAATCAACCCAATAAAGAAACATAGAAAATAAGGATGAAGAATGCCAGCAATCGGATAATATCCCCAAAAATATTTTTCTCCTGTCTTTATAATTGTGGTTGTAAAGAGAACAAGTGAAACTAAAACAAATCCTGAAATATAGTTAGCTATGACTAGTTTCTTGAGAAGTTTTATTTTGAGGAATTCAATAGTGTAATGAAGAGTCGCTATTGCCAAGAAAATAACTCCACAATAACCAAATCTTAACCATAAGAAAGCAATCTTTGGATCGTTGCTGTTATAAGCGATTGCGTAAGAAAATAACCAAACAAAACTTGAAATTGTAATTCCAAAAAATATTCGATTTAAAAGTTGTCTTTTATTTTTGGAATAAATAAAATAACCAAAAAATATAATGAATAATGAGACGAGTAATTGGAGTATCGAGTAAATTGTCATTTTTTCTTTAGCTTTTTAACAAACCCAACTGAAGCAGCATATTCTATTGACCTTAAAATAGAGCTTTTGTTTATAGGGTTAAAAGAGAAATTAAAAGCTTTAAGTATACCAAAAGTAAGATTAGAAGACAACTGCGCCTTAGTATTCAGAAACATAAGGTTATATTTAATTAATCCTCTTTGAGCAGAAGTAGTTTTTTTATTAAACAAGAAAGGGGAAATTAATTTTGGGCGCCGAACATTAAGAAACAAACAAGCTATCTTAATCATTTCATCTAAGGTTAAACATTGCTCATTAAAGATATGATAAGTTTGATTTACGCGGGAAGTATTTAAGGCGACTTTAACAATGGATTCGCAGAGGTCATTTATGAATACCAACTTAAACGGATAGTTTTTTTCCCCGGGTAAGTAATCAAATAATTCCAAGTTTAAAATATGAAGAGCCTGATATAAGGCTTGATTAAAAGACAATATTTTTCCTGTACGAAACTCACCAGATACCGTGGGAGGACGAAATATGTCAATCCATATCTTTTTCCGATACTCATGGATAAGCACTTCAGCCTCAAATTTGCTTTGTTCGTAAGGTGTGAAAAAAGTCTGACCTAATGCCAGATCGTTTTCCGTAAAAATATCTTTATAATTACCACAAATATAAACTGTGCTTAAATAGTCTATTTTTTTTAATCTTCCTTCCCTACTCCACTTAATACCTAAATTACACATTCTCCGTGTACCTTCAACATTTACAGATCTTAAATCATCCAGTTCGCTATTAAACCGCGTTAAGGCTGCACAATGAATAATTTCATCAATATTCGTTTTCAGGTAAGCAAGCGATTTCTTGCTTAAACCAAGACTATCTTTTGTCATGTCACCATTTAAGATTTTAATTTTTCTTCTTAAACTAGATTTAACGCCCCAAAAACTCAAAACATTTTTAACTCTACTTTCTGGCAGCTTTTTGTTGTTACTTCTTACGAGCAAATAAACATTACATTGATGCATAAGTAAGAGTTTAAGCAAATAAGAACCAACTAGGCCTGTACCGCCTGTTAAAAAAACATTTCTTTTAATTTCAGACACATTTACCATTTATTTTCAGAATTATTTTCGCGGAATTTAGTCCTGAGAACATAACACCTGGAAGCCCTAGCCCCATAGTTGTCCAATGACCTGCAAAAACGAGATTCTTTATACAATCGGAGACTGTAAAGCTAGGGATTAATAGTTGATTTGGTAGTGCTGCCCAGCCATAAGCAGCTCCTCGATAATTAGATGTCCATTGAAATAACGTTTCCGGCGTAGCGATACCCTTAAAAACTATATGTTTTGAAAAAGAAGGAATTATTGTATCGAGTCGCTTTATAAAAAATGATGATAGCAACAAACACTTCTTTTCCCA